>DATLBT010000053.1:0-4914 GCA_035526825.1 Verrucomicrobiia bacterium
GCTTGGCGCGACCGCCACATCGACTGGAACCTGGCGCAGCTGGCCCCCTACCTGCAGCCCGGCGGCACCTTCCTCGAGATTGGCGCCGGCGACTGCGCGCTCGCCTCCCGCATCGCGCGCGACGCGAAGCAGGTCTACGCCGTGGACCTGAGCGACCAGACGCAGGGCGACGTGCCGGCCAACGTGAAGCTGGTGATCTCGGACGGGCGCAGCATCGACGTGCCTGCCGGCAGCATCGACCTCGCCTTCAGCGACCAGCTGATGGAGCACCTGCACCCCGACGACGCGGAGGAGCAGCTGCGCAACATCCATCGCGCGCTCAAGCCGGGCGGGGTCTACATGTGCGTGACGCCCAACCGCATCTACGGGCCGAGCGACATCTCGGCGTTCTTCGACGACGAGCCGCGCGGCTTCCACCTCAAGGAGTACACGCTGAGGGAGATCCGCGCGATCTTCCTGCGCGCGGGCTTTCCCCGCATGCACGTCTACATTGGCGCCCGCGGCCGCTTCATGCGTTGCCCGGCGTGGATCGCGGCTGCCTTCGAGTCGACATTGGCGAAACTGCCCGCCACGTGGCGGCGCAAGGTCGCGGATACCAAGCTGGTGCGCGCGATGCTGGGACTGCGCGTCGCGGGAATCAAGGCTTGAGCATGAAAAACATATTGATCCTGGTCGAGAACCTGCCGAGCCCCTTCGATCGCCGCGTGTGGCAGGAAGCCAATGCGCTGCGCAGCGCGGGCTACGGCGTGTCCATCATCTGCCCGACGGGCAAGGGCTACGAGAAGAAGTACGAGGAGATCGAGGGCATCGCCATCCACCGCTACAACCTGCCCACCGAAGCGGAAGGCGCGCTCGGCTACCTGGTGGAATACAGCGCGGCGCTCTTCTGGACCTTCCTCCTCTGCTGGAAGGTGCTGTTCACGCGCGGCTTCGACGCCATCCATGCCTGCAACCCGCCGGACCTCTTCTTCCTCATCGGCGGCTTCTTCAAGCTGCTGGGCAAGAAATTCGTCTTCGACCACCACGACATCAATCCGGAGCTCTACGAGGCCAAGTTCGGGCGCCGCGACTTCTTCTGGAAGCTGATGGTCGCGTTCGAGCGCTTCACCTTCCGCACCGCCGACGTATCGCTCGCCACCAACGAGTCCTATCGGCGCATCGCCATCGAGCGTGGCGGCATGGATCCGGGCAAGGTCTTCGTCGTGCGCAGCGGGCCGAGCCTCGAGCGCATGAAGGTGATTCCCCCGGACGAGAGCCTGAAGCGCGGCCGCAAGTACCTGGTCGGCTACGTGGGCGTGATGGGCAAGCAGGAGGGCATCGACCTGCTGCTCTGCGCGGCGCGCGCCATCGTTCACAACCACGGGCGCACCGACATCCATTTCGGCCTGGTCGGCGGCGGCACGTCGCTCGCCGAGCTGAAGGCGCTCGCGGCCAAGCTCGAGATCTCCGACTACGTGACCTTCACCGGCCGCGTGCCCGATGCCGAGCTGCTCGCGATGCTGAACACCGCCGACGTCTGCGTGAACCCCGACATCGCCAACGACATGAACGACAAGTCGACGATGAACAAGATCATGGAGTACATGGCGCTCGGCAAGCCCATCGTGCAGTTCGACCTGACCGAGGGCCGCTTCTCCGCCCAGGAAGCCTCGGTGTACGCGAAGCGCAACGATCCCGACCACATGGCCGCGCAGATCATCGAGCTCCTCGACGATCCCGAGCGCCGTGCGCGGATGGGAGCCTACGGCCGCCGCCGGGTGGAGAACGAGCTCGAGTGGCGGTACGAAGTGCCCAAGCTGCTCGCCGCGTACCAGTCGCTATGGGCTCGCGAGGCCCAGTCCATGGCGCGGCAGGGAGCCCCAGCGGGCGACTGAACAAATGGGGTCTGACCCCAATTCCTGAAACCGGCCGCCAGGCCGGTTTTTTTTCGTCCGGCGATCCCTGTCGCCCCCCAGTGACGACTTTTTCTGCCTGAAAAATCAAGCGTGTAGTGTACGGCTGACGTCGTACGTCACCGAAAAACGACCCCTTGTCGTCAAATCGCTACAGCTTGTAGGCGGATGCTGACTACAGTAACGTTGTTTCCTACAACGAAATCTGGGGTCAACTACGTTTCTGTGGCTAATGCGCTACAGCTGTGCGCGGTGTAGCTGAGTGTTACAACACGCAACTCATTGATTTGTCGCGAGATTCAAGTATTGGCACGTTCCTCGCTCCTTGTCAGCGGTGTCTTACGCTTCTGATAGAGAGTGACTTACATGCAACGAATCGCCGCCATCTCCCAAACCTCCGCCCGCCGCCGCGCCACCACCCTCGCCGGCTCGCTCGCCTTTGTACTCATCGGCGCCGCGCTGTACGCGCACTCCGTTTCCGCCGCAACGCTTCACCCGAGCCACTCGCATGGAATTTCCACGCTCGCCGCCGCCGCGCAATCGCAGGCCGCGACGACCGCGTGGACGAGCCTCAGGGTAGACGCGTTTGCCGCATCGATTAATTGGGACGCAGCACGCAGGGAGTGTGTAGCCGTACCCGGGGCCGCCGCAACGGCGGCCCGTTTTTCTTCCTTCGTTTCCTAGGACGCGCACATGAACCGGATCTTCACGATCGGGCGTGCCTGCGCGCTCACCGCGGCTTTCGCCTTCGCCTCCACCGCGCAAGCGCAACTGTCCGCCGGCGGCACCATCGCCGTGCCGACCTACGAGTCCGTCGGCCTCTACTGGACCAACCCCGGCGGCACCGCCGGCTGCGAAGTGAAATTCCGCAAGGCCGGCGAGAGCGCGTGGCGCGAAGGCCTGCCGCTCTGGTACGACGCGCGCGATTCGCAATGCCGCGGCAGCCTCGTCTCCCTCGACCCGAACACCAGCTACGAAGTCGAGATGAACCTGCCCGGCCAGGCCGCCGCGCGGGCCCTCACGTTCAAGACCTGGTCGAACAACCTGCCGGTGGCGAAGACCATCGCCGTCGCGAGCGGCTCGGGCACGTTCAACGTGGCCGAAGGCGGCAGCGCCTCGGGCTACGTCGTCTACGAAGGCAACGGCGCCACGCTGGATGCCGGCAACAACGCCCAATACAACGTGACGATCAACGCCTCGTTCGTGATCGTGCGCGGCCTGAACCTGAAGGGCGCGAAGCAGGACGCGATCCGCATCTCTCCCGACGTGAAGAACGTCGTGATCGAGGACAACGACATCAGCGGCTGGGGCCGCACCCGCGACGGCAAGTGGGGCGCCGACATGGACTCCGGCATCCGCGCCGTGTGCTCGCAGCCGACCCTCGAGCGCGTGACGATCCAGCGCAACCGGATCCACGACCCGCGCTACAGCGCCAACAGCTGGACCGACGGCCATCCGGCGGGCCCGCAGGCGATCACGGTCAGCTATTGCGGCGGCAACCACGTGATCCGCCACAACGAGATGTACAACACCAACGGCAATTACTTCAACGACGTCATCGGCGGCGAGGACAACTTCACCAAGTCCGGCTTCCCCAACGCCGACACCGACGTCTACGGCAACCGCCTCTCGCAGGGCTGGGACGACGGCATCGAGGCCGAAGGCGCGAACGAGAACGTGCGCATCTGGGGCAACTACATCGACCAGACCGCGATCGGCATCGCCACCACCGTGACCTCGGTGGGCCCGGTCTACATCTTCCGCAACGTCTGGAACCGCGCGCAGATGTACGCCGGCAAGGTCGATAACGACGACCGCCAGCCGTTCTTCAAGTCGGGCTCCGACTCCTCGCTCGGCAACGGACGGCGCTACGTGTTCCACAACACGATGCTGCAGGCGCGCGGCAACGGCGCTTCGAACGGCCTCGGCGGCGGCTTCGGCATGGGCGGCACGGGCTCCTCGCAGCTCATCAACAACACGTTCTCCAAGAACAACATCTATCACCTGTGGAAGGAGGGCAAGGGCGCCTTCTACCAGGTGGGCTCGGACAACGAGTTCGCCGGCGACCTCTACAACGGCGCGGTGGGCGAGGGCAGCGAAGCGTCCGGCATCAGCGGCACGCCGGCGTACGCCTCGGGCCACGGCTGGCAGAGCGAGCACAACGGGCAGTACCAGCTCGCCTCGAACAGCCCGGGATATGGCCGCGGCGTGCGCATCGCCAACTTCAACGACACCGTAGGCGCCCCGGACGTAGGCGCGCACCAATCGGGCAGCGCGGCCATGAAGTTCGGCATCGCGGCCTCCGCCGGTTCCGCGGTCTCGGGTGCCGCCAACACCATCAACCCGTCGGTCCCGACGGTGCCCACCCACCCGGCGAACCCGGCCGCGCCGGCCACGCCGAACGCCCCCGCCGCTCCTTCGGGCACGGGCGTGTCGCTCAGCGCCGGCGCGCTCGCGTTCAGCGGCGTGCAGTCGACGGAGACGGTCACCTTTACCAACAACACCGCCGGCCGCGTGACCTTCATCCAGGCCTCGATGACCAGCGGCAAGTTCGGCCAGACCAACAACTGCGACGAAGTGGCACCCGGCGCGAGCTGCACCGCCGTCGTCACCTTCTTCCCGAAGTACTCGGGCTCGAACAACGGCACGTTCACGGTCACCAGCACCGCCCCCAACAGCCCTCACGTGGTGCAGCTGTCGGGAAGCAACAGCAACAACAAGCGGCTGGTCCTCACCGAAAACTGAGCGCCCGCCAACGCCGATGAAGAGCATCCTCCGCTCCCGCGCACGCACCGCAGCCGCATTGCTGATGGCGGCGGGCTTTGCGGGTGGCGTGCAGGCGCAGCTCTCCTCATCGGGAACCATCGCCGTGCCGACCTATGAGTCGGCCGGCATTTACTGGAGCAGCCCCGGCGGCACGGCCGGCTGCGAAGTGAAGTTCCGCAAGGCGGGCGAGAGCGCGTGGCGCGCGGGATTGCCGATGTGGTACGACGCGCGCGACGCGCAGTGCCGCGGCAGCCTG
>DATLBT010000054.1:0-8230 GCA_035526825.1 Verrucomicrobiia bacterium
GCGCGCGCCTGCAGCTTGGGCAGGTTCGCGGTGATCCGCTCGCTGAGGCCATGCCGGAAGTCCCACGAACGATCGATGTGCGCGAGCAGCGTACCGGCGTTGAGCCCCGAGAGCGGTGGGGCGGCCGGCAATTCCATCTCCTCGATGAACCCCTCGACCTTGCTGGCGTACGGCAGCGAGACGAACGGCACACCCTGGCGCGCCGCGAAGATCAGAAAATGCAGGCGCATGCCGATGCAGAACTCGAAGCGCGAGAACAGCGCGAGCAGCTCGCTCGACGTGTACTCGCCGCGCAGCACCGCCGCGCGCGGCGCATGCTGCATCTTGCCGACGACGGAGTGGCTGTGCTGCACGTCGACGCGCGTGCGCTCCATCGGCACGAACACGACGTCGGCGTCCAGCCGTTCGACGACGAAGTCGGCGGCGTTGGCGACCAGCGCGTGGTAGTGGTCGATGTCGAGGTCGGGCGCCGCGGGCCCGGGCTCGCGCACCGACAGCGCCACGAGGCGGGTGGCCTGTGACAAGCCTTCCCGTTGCCAGGCCTCCTCGGGAAATGGCGCCGGTTCCAGCAGCAGCGCCGGATCCGCGGTGAGCGTGACCGGCACCTCCACGCCGACATCCTGCAACAGGCGCTGCGCGTGGCGATCACGCACGGTGATGGCGGCGAAGCGGTTGAGCGCCTCGCGTACCGCGTCGCGATTGTTCTGCTTCAGCAGCGGCCCGGCCGAGATGCCGTACGCCACCACCGGCACGTCTTGCTCTAGGGCGAGGTTGGCTTCGCGCAGATACAACTGGGCTTCTTCGTCATAAAGGATGCCGCCGCCACCGAATATCAGCAGGTCCAGCTCGCCGATGCGCTGGCGCGACTCGTCGCGCGTCATGGTGCGCACCGGTACCGCCTCGACTCGATGGCGCCGCTCGGTATCCTTCGGGTCGCGACTGAACACGAGGCATTCGGCGCCCAGATCCTCGCGCAGCGGCCGCAGGATCGCCTCGAGGATGGCCTCGTCGCCGAGGTTGAGCCCGCCGTACGAGCCGGTGATGCCGATCCGGGGGCCGCGGGTCTCGCGGGTCTTGGCGTCGTCCATCGGGCGCAAGCGCATGGCGCCGGAGAGTCCGGCTCTAGGGATAGGACTGCCGTCCCGCGCTCCCGTTCGCTACCCGGTGTCATCCCGAGCGGAGCGAGGGATCGCGTTTTGCAGCGTCAACGCGATCCCTCGGCGCTACGCGCCTCGGGATGACACTGATCAGTGCGCGAAGGCGGCTTCCGGCATTTCCATCAGCGTCGCCGAGCCCGCGCGCGCCTGGTCGATGAGCGCCTTCGACTCGGGGTAAAGCTTGGCGAAGTAGAAACGCGCGGTCGCAACCTTGGCCTTGTAGAAAGTGTCGTCCGGATTCTTCGCGAGGTTGGTCATGGCGACGCCAGCGGCGCCGCACCACGCGAACGAGAACACCAGGTGGCCGATCGCGCGCAGGTAAGGCACCGCCGCGGCGCCAACCTCGTCCGGATTCTTCATCGCCTTCTGGCCGATCTCCATCGTCAGCTTCTGGATCTCGGCCTGCAACGCGTTGAACGGCGCCAGGAATTCCTGCATCTGCGGGACGTCCTCGAACGGCTTCAGCGCGCCATGCATGGCCTTGCCGAACTTCATGAGCCGCGCACCCATGTCGCCCAACACCTTGCGGCCGAGCAGGTCGAGCGCCTGGATGGTGTTGGTGCCCTCGTAAATCATGTTGATGCGCGCGTCACGCACGTTCTGCTCGAGGCCCCATTCGGCGATGTAGCCGTGGCCGCCGAGCACCTGCATCGCGAGCGTGCAGCATTCATAGCCGTTGTCGGTGATGAAACCCTTGATCACCGGCGTCAGCAAGGCAACCAGGTCGGCCATGTCCTTGCGCACGGTGGCGTCGGGGTGCTTGTGCTCGCGGTCGATGGCGAGGCCGGCCCAGTAGGTGAATGCGCGCGCGGCCTCGACGTAGGCCTTCTGCGTCAGCAGCATGCGGCGCACATCGGGGTGAACGATGATCGGGTCGGCCGGCTTGTTCGGCGCCTTCGGCCCGGTGAGCGAGCGCGCCTGCAGGCGATCCTTCGCGTAGGCCAGCGAGTTCTGGTAACTGAACTCGGCAAGGCCGAGGCTCTGCATGCCCACGCCGAGCCGCGCCGAATTCATCATCACGAACATCGCGGTCAGGCCCTTGTTCGGCTGCCCAACGAGCCAGCCCTTCGCGCCATCGAGGTTGATGACGCAGGTCGCGTTGCCGTGGATGCCCATCTTGTGCTCGAGCGAGCCGCACTTCACGCCGTTGCGCGTGCCGACGCCGCCCTTGCCGTCTGGAATGAACTTCGGAACCACGAACAGCGAGATGCCCTTGGTGCCACCCGGTGCGTCCGGCAGGCGC
This sequence comes from Verrucomicrobiia bacterium, assembly GCA_035526825.1. Lineage (GTDB taxonomy): Bacteria > Pseudomonadota > Gammaproteobacteria > Nevskiales > Nevskiaceae > JACPFV01. The sequence goes on from DATLBT010000054.1 coordinate 2,401, forward strand.
GCGAGCACGAGGTGCACGATGTTCTCCGACATGTCGTGCTCTCCGGCCGAGATGAAAATCTTGGTGCCGGTGATGCTGTGGCTGCCGTCGCCATTGTCGTCGGCGCGGGTCTTGAGCATGCCCAGATCGGTGCCGCAGTGCGCCTCGGTGAGGCACATCGTGCCGGTCCACTCGCCCGATACCAGCTTGGGCAGGTAGGTCTTCTTCTGCTCCGGCGTGCCGAACGCGTGCAGCGCGTTGTACGCGCCGTGCGACAGGCCCGGGTACATGGTCCACGCCTGGTTCGCGGAGTTCTGCATTTCCATGACCGCGCTATGCACCACATGCGGCAGGCCCTGTCCGCCGAAATCCGGATCGGCGCCGAGCGACGGCCAGCCCGCATCGATGAACTGCCGGTAAGCCGCCTTGAAGCCGGTCGGTGTCCTGACGCTGCCGTCCGGCATCAGCTTGCAGCCTTCGCGATCGCCGACCGCGTTGAGCGGCTGCAGCACTTCGGTGCAGAACTTTCCGGCTTCCTCGAGAACCGAGTCGATGGTGTCGGCGTCTATGTCCGCATGCGGCGGCAGGGCCTTGAGCTCGCGCTCGACGTTGAGCAACTCGTGCAGCACGAACTTCATGTCGCGCAACGGGGGCGTGTACTTGGCCATGGCGGAATCCCTGTTCGAAGTCGAAAGGCGGGTCCCAGACCCGCCGGAGGACAGTCAGATTAGCGACAATGCCGCCATGTTGCGATGCAAAACCGTATGGTCCGCGTGCCTGCTGGCGATCGCCTGCCTGCCGGCCGCTGCGCAGGACAACGCGGCGACCTGGATGGGGGTGCCGGGCGCGCGCTCCGAGCGCATCACCGAACCGGTTTTCCAGGGGCCGCTCACTATTTACCGCGCCGGCAAGGCGGGCGCAGAGCCGGTGGTCCTGGTGCACGGCCTGGGTCAGAACGGGGCGCGCGACTGGGCGCGCGTGGTCCCGGTGCTGGCGCCGAACCATGAGGTCATCGCACTCGACCTGCCGGGCTTCGGCCAGTCGCCGGGTGGCAACGAGCTGTACTCGCCAGACAACTACGTGCGCGTGATCGAGGCGACGATCGCGCCGCGCGCCGGCAAGCCATTCACGCTGGTCGGGCATTCGATGGGTGCGGCGGTGGCGCTGGCCTACGCCGCCGCGCATCCGCAGCGCGTCAAGCGGCTCGTGCTGGTCGACATGGCGGGCGTGCTGCACGGCTCGGTCTACGCCGAGTCGCTGGCGAAGTTCGGCATCGGCCAGGTTGGCGGGTCGCTGCCGGCCGACGCGCCGTGGATGGAGCAGTTGATGCGCGGCGTGATCGGCAAGCTCGACAAGATGCCGCTGGACAAGCAGACGGTGCTGCGCAATCCGGCGTTGCGCCAGCAGATGCTGCGCGGCGACCCCAACCTGATCGCGGCGTTCGCACTCGGCGAGCACGACTTCGGCGCCGCGTTGCGCGCGGTGCGCGCACCGACGCTGCTGATCTGGGGCAGCGAGGACCGGGTCGCGCCGCTGCGCACCGGCCAGCTGGCCGCCGCGCTGATCGCGGATTCGCGCCTCGAGGTGATCCCGGGCGCGGCGCACACGCCGCAGCTCGAGGACCCGGAGCGCTTCAACACGCTGCTGCTCGAGGCGCTCGCCGGTGCGCGGCCGGCGCTGAAGGCCCCCACACGCGCCGCGGATCTGGCCGGGACCGCGCAGAAGTGTGACGGGCGCGACGGCGCACGCTTCTCCGGCGACATTCCCAAGCTCACGCTGATCCAGTGCCGCAACGTGCAGGTCAGCCAGGCGCGCATCGGCGAGCTGCGGGTGCTCGAGTCCGACGTGCACTTGGTCAACAGCGAGGTGCGCGCGGGAATTTTTGCCCTGCGGTCGCGTGTGCAGCTCACCGCGGGCCGCGTCGTCGGTGCGACGCCGGACGGCCCCGCGTTGCGGCTCGAGGACACGGAAGTCGATGCCGCCGGCACGAGCTTCGAAACGCAGGGGCCGCTGGCGGCCAACGACGGCAAGCTGCCAGTGACGCTGCGGTTCTCCGTGGCCGAATTTCACGGACCGCGCGGCGTGCGCTATTTGCACGAGGTGGTGCGCGTTGCTCCGGAGTCGGTCTGGTAACGGTTGGTGTTGGTAGCGCCACCAACATCGGGCCCAGGGGCCCTCCCACAGAACGCGCATCGCGTCGACGCATCGGTGTTGGTATGTCTGTTGTGGGAGGGGCCCTGGCCCCGAGGTAGCGCCACCAACATCGGGCCCAGGGGCCCTCCCACAGAAAGCGCATCGCGTCGACGCATCGGTGTTTGGTGTGCCTTTTGTGGGAGGGGCCCTGGCCCCGAGGTAGCGCCACCAAGCATCGGGTGAGGAATTTGCGCATTCGCGTAAGAGTTGCGATCCGAACTTTCTTCTCGTACCCGTGGCCGAAGTTGTCTCACTGAGGAGACTTCAAATGCCACAAGCCCAAAATCAGGACCAGAATCGGAATACCAGCGAAGCTGGCGACAACGCCATCGCCATGCTCAAGAAGGACCATCGCAAAGTCGAAGCGCTTTTCAGCCAGTGCGAGGAGACCGACGACAAGCGCGCCAAGACCCGCCTCGTGCGCGAGATCTGCGCCGAACTCGAGCTGCACGCCAAGCTCGAGGAATCCCTGTTCTACCCGGCCGCCAAGCGCCAGGCCGAGGAAGCCGAGGACACGGTCAACGAGGGCATTGTCGAGCACACCGGCATCAAGCGGCTGGTGCGCGAACTCAAGGACATGACCGCCAGCGAAGAGTTGTTCGAGGCCAAGTTCACGGTGCTGCAGGAATACGTGAAGCACCATGTAAAGGAAGAAGAAAACGAGATGTTCCCGAAGATCGAAAAATCGCCAATGGACTTGGAGGAGCTAGGCGCCAGGATGGCTGCGGCGAAGACCCGGCTCGAGGCGCCCGCGACGCGCACGGGCCGTGGGCGATCACGCAGCAACGGCCGGCACGCCAGCCACTGACGCGGTAAACAGCTACTCGGCGGGCTCGGCAGCCACCTGCCGGGCCAGTCGCTGCTTGAACGCGACGACGATGCCGGCTGCGACGACAATCGTCATGCCCAAGATGCCGATCGCGTCGGGCACCGCGCCGAACACGAGCCAGCCCAGCAGCGCGGCGAACACGAGCTGCGAGTAGGCGAGAGGCGCCAGCGTCGAGGCCGGCGCGTCACGATGCGCCGCGGTGAACAAGAAGTGCCCCAGCCCGCCGCACACGCCGACGCCCACGAACAGCGCCATCTGCAACGCGGTCGGCGCTGGGCCACCCCAGAAGAACGGCGCCATCGTGCCGAAGATCGCGGTGCCGACCAGCGCCGTCCAGAACAACATCGCCAGCGTGCTCTCGGTAGTGGCGAGCGTGCGTGAGAGCAGGGCGTAGCCGGTGGAGAGGCACGCCGTGCCGAGTGCAAGAGCCACGCCAATGGGATCGAGCCCGCCGCCCGGCCGCGCGATCAGCAGGATCCCGCCGAAGCCGGCGAAAGCTGCGATCCAGCCAAGTGTGCCAACGCGCTCCTTCAATACGAGGCTGCCGACGACCACGACCAGCAACGGCGCGACGAACAGGAATGCGGTGGCCTCGGCGACCGGCATGCGCTGCAACGCCAGCCCAAACATCAGCGATGCGCCCGAGATGCAGCCCGCGCGCACCAGCACGAGCCCGGTGCGCTGCGTCCGTATGAGGCTACGGCCCTGCGACGGCACCAGCAGCACGACCATCAGCAGCAGGTGCACCCCATAGCGCACCGCCACGACCACGGGGACCGCGTACGCCGATGCGAGGAGCTTGATCGACGTGTCCATGCAGGCGAACAGCAGCGTGCCCAGCACGAACAACGCCACGCCGCGAAACGAATGCATCGCGGCGCGCCTGCTCGACTTACGGCAGGTACAGCGTCGCCGGGTGCTCGAGCAGCGACTTGAGCCGCTGGATGAACGAGGCCGCGTCGTAGCCATCGACGATGCGATGGTCGAACGACGACGAGATGTTCATCATCGTGCGCACCGCGATCGCGCCGTTGCGCACGACCGGCCGCTCTTCCATCTTGTTGACGCCGATGATGCCGACCTCGGGGGCGTTGATGACGGGTGTCGAGGCGATGCCGCCCATCTTGCCGAGGCTGGTGATGGTGATGGTTGAGCCGGAAAGCTCCTTCACCGTCGCCTTGCTGGTGCGCGCCGCCTGCGCAAGCCGCGAGATCTCGGCGGCGCATTGCCAAAGATCGAGCCGCTCGGCGTGGCGCACCACCGGCACCAGCAGGCCATTCGGTGTCTGCGTGGCGATGCCGACGTGCAGCGCGGTGTGGCGCGTGTTGACGCCGGCCTCTTCGTCGTAGGTGCCGTTGACCTGCGGGAATTCGGGCACCGCGACAGTCATCGCGCGCACCAGGAACGGCAGCAGCGTGAGCTTGCCGCGCTGGGCGCCGTGCAGTTCGTTCAAGTGCACGCGCAACGCCTCGAGCTCGGTGACGTCGCATTCCTCGACATAAGAGAAATGCGGGATGCGGCGCTTGCTGCGCTCCATGGCCTCTGCAATCTTGCGCCGCATGCCGATGAGCTTGATCGGCGTGACGACGTCCTCGCCACCGACAGCCGGTGCCAGCCCTGTGGGAGCGGCCCTGGCCGCGACAGTCTCGCCGCCGGCACCGGACGCATGCCGGATCACGTCCTCATGCAGCACGCGTCCCGACTTGTGGCTGCCCTGCACGCGATGCAGGTCCACGCCCATCTCGCGCGCGCGCCGTCGCACCGATGGCGCCGCGGCCGGCATGGGGTCGTAAAAACCGTCGTTCGCAACCGGCTTCTGAGCGTGCGGCTGTTGCTGTTGTGGGAGCGCCCCCTGAACGCGACTGTCGCGGCCAGCGCCCGTTACCGCAGGCGCTTCGGCGGTCGTGGCCGCCGCTGCACCCTTCGTCTCGATCGTCACCAGCACCGACCCCACCGCGACCTTGTCGCCCGCCGCCGCATGCAGCTTCACGACCTTGCCGGCGACCGGCGAAGGAATCTCGATCGCCGCCTTCTCGGTGAGCATGTCCACCAGCGGCTGCTCTTCCGCAATGACGTCGCCCACGGCGACGCGCCAGGCCGCGATCTCGGATTCCGCGATGCCTTCACCCACGTCCGGCAGCTTGAAGTTGTATTCGCTCATGATGTGATCCTAATCCTCCAGCACTTTCTTCAGCGCAAGGCCCACGCGCTTCGGTCCGGGGAAATAATCCCACTCATAGGCGTGCGGATACGGCGTGTCCCAGCCAGTCACGCGCTCGATCGGCGCCTCGAGGCTGTAGAAGCAGTGCTCCTGCACCAGCGACACCAGTTCCGCGCCGTAGCCGCAGGTCTTGGTCGCCTCGTGCACGACCACGCAGCGCCCGGTCTTCTTCACCGACTCGACGATGGTGTCGAGGTCGAGCGGCAGCAGGCTGCGCAAGTCGATGACCTCGGCGTCGACGCCGGCTTCCTCGGCTGCGGCGAGGCACACGTGCACCATCGTGCCGTACGCGATCACCGTGACCTTCTCGCCGGGCCGCACGATCTTGGCCTTGCCGAAGGGGATCTTGTAATAGTCCTCGGGCACTTCGCCGAACTCGTGCTTGCTCCACGGCGTGAGCGGACGGTCGTGATGGCCGTCGAACGGGCCGTTGTAGATGCGCTTGGGCTCGAAGAAGATCACCGGGTCATCGTCCTCGATCGCCGTCATCAACAGGCCCTTGGCGTCGTAAGGGTTGGACGGAATGATCGTGGTCAGGCCGCAGACGTGCGTGAAAATCGCCTCGGGGCTCTGCGAATGCGTCTGGCCGCCGAAGATGCCGCCGCCCA
>DATLBT010000055.1:0-7015 GCA_035526825.1 Verrucomicrobiia bacterium
ACCATCGGACAGAAGAATCACGTGTTTGCGGGCGATTTTCTGGCTCCGCAACATATTCCAGGCAGTTTCAAGCGCGGGATATATGCTGGTCTGACCGCTCGCCTCGACGCGATCGATTAACTCTTCGATGCGCCGCTTTCCGCGCACGTACTGCAGCGGCACTGCTTCCGTCGGCTTCAGGTCGAAGGCCACCATGCCGAAATAGTGCTGCTCGTCGAGCAGAGAAAGAGCGGCTAGCGCGCCCGCCTTGGCCAGGTTGATCGGCTTGCCCTTCATGCTGTAGGAGCGGTCAATGCAGATCACCAGGCCCAGGTCCTTTCGCTTCTCCTGCGCCTTGAACTCGGCCGGCAGCACGTGCTCGAGCACGCTCTTCGAATAGCCGCCTTCGCCGAATGTGTTCTCGCCGGAGGCGAACACTAGGCCGCCGCCGCGCTCGCGCACGTGGGTCTGCAGTGCCTGCATCTGCTCCGTCGTGATCTCCCCGGCCGGAAGATCGCTCAGAATCACACTGTCGTAAGGCTCCAGGCCGGCGGGTGAGTCGGGCAATTGCCGCGCGCTTGCGGAAATCACCTCGATGCCCTCGTTGTCCAGCGCCGCGCTCAGGTAGCGCGCGGCATCGGCGCGGCTCTCGACGTACAGAACGCGTGGACGCGGCAGCACCCACACCGACTGTGTCAGCGAGTCGTTGTCGGACAGCGCGTCGCCCTCGGCGCGCACGCGCGCACTGAGAATGAGTGCACCGGCGCTGCGCAGCCGCACCGGCATGACGATCGAATTCAGCCCCGCCTCGAGCCACACATCACGCGTGGCGAGGGTCTGGCCCGCCGCCGACACGCTCACGCGGGCACGTGAACGCTGCTGGCTCACCGCCCGCAAGGTGATGCGGGTTGGCTCGTCGCGCCGCACCCCGGGGGGCACCTGCATGCTTTCGATCCAGGCGTCGGCGTCGGCCTGGGGGCGGGCAGGGAAGGGAAAAACGCGCACGCGTTGGGCGGTCAGCCGCGGCAGCGTACGCCAGACGTCACCGCGTGTCTGATTGCCGTCGGTAAACAGGACAACGCGCTTGACGCGGTCAGGGTCGAGCGCCTGAAGTGCTTCGTCCAGCGCCGTCTCAAGGTTGGTTGCGCCCTGGTTCAGAAGTTGCGGATCGGCACTGCTCGCAGCGGTCAAGCCGATCTGCGCGAGCGACTGTGAAGAGGCGGCGGTGCGTGCGCCATCGGCGAACACTACGTAGCGCGCCTTCGCGGGCGCGGCTTCGCGGTTCGCCTTCTCGATGAACTGCATCGCCGAGTGCACGAAGCCACTTGCCACGCTACGGGAGACATCCAGCGCGTAGACGACCGATACCTGTCGCATCGACGCAGTCCACACCGGCTGCATGAGTGCCGCGATGAGCGCGATGATCGTCAGTGTGCGCAGCACAGAAACCGCCGCAACATGCGCGGGTGACAGATGGGTGCGCGAGCGCCACGCCGTCCAGACCATCAGGGGCAGAAGCACCAGCAGCCACAGCGGCCAGGTCGCGGCGAAGGTGATCTGCGTCATGGCCCGCTCATACGGTCAGCCGCCGGTGGTAGGTCCACCACTCGACCGCAAGCAGCGCGACTGCCGCCAGCAACAGCATCGTCCACGGGTCGGGCATCCCCGGCGTCCGTGCGCCGGTTGCAGCAGCCGGATCGGTCGGTTTGAGGCGCGAGACATTGATCGCGGTCACGCGCGAATCGAGGAGGTTCACCGCGATACGCGAACGTTGATCCCGGGCCACCGCGGTGTAGAGGCCGGGCCTGGTCGCGTCGAACAGCGTGGCGCCGGACACCTCGGTCGTGGGCACCACCCGGCCGTCGAAATCGAGCACGCGGGCACCCGACAACGGCAGGCGAACTAGCCCGAGCTGTTGTGTTTGGGCGCGAGGCTCGCGAGTGAGCCAGTCCACGGTGTTGGCCAGGAAACCGGGGAAGCCGGGCTGCAGCGCGAAGTTCGATGCGTCCAATGCGAAGCTCAAAACGGCGAAGCGCCGACCCCCTTGCGTGGCGAGGATCAGTGCCTCGTTGTCCGGTCCGCGTGCCACGGCGGTCAGTGCCATCGCGCTCGCCATGTTCCCGACCTCGAGTCCCGTTCTGATATCAGCCCGTCCGGTTGTTGTGTCCACCTGCGCGATGGACTCATCGGAAGTCCGCAAAGGTGTTGCCCGATCGATCAGCACGTCGCGCAGAGGAACTCCGGACAGCAGCGGATGGGTCGCTTCCCAACGTTCCACGCGTGTATCGGTGACTTCGTCCGTGCGTAGTGCAAGCCATGGTGCGCGTGCGGGGGCGATCAGCAGCCCCGGAACGCGCGGTGCCTGTGAGGGCGTTTCGCGATCGAAGATGGCGGCGTCGAATCGCCCCGGTTCGCGTACGCGGGCGATACTCACCCTTTCGACGTCAACATGGCGCAGAAGGCGCAGTGCGCGCGCTAGATCCTTGTTGCCTGGCGTGACCAGCGCCAGTCGCACGCGGCTCCTGGCGGGCAGGTAGGCGTAGGCGGTATCGTCGAGGTCGAACGCATCGGCCTCGGCACGCACGGCTGCACGCAGAGGTCCTTCGCTGAATCCGGAAATATCGAGCACGAGGCTGGAAGTGGCATTGCCTGCCACACGCAACACACGGCTGACCGGCGTATTCCCCATGCCCGAGAGCAACAGTTCGACTTGCGCAGGCGCGGGCGCCGCGTTGGTCACCTCGATGAACACCTCGTGGCGCCGTGGATCACCCGGCAGCGCCCGCAGGTCGAATGCCGTGATGCCCACGTTGGGGGCGGGCTGGAAAACCGATATCACCTGTGTTTCGGCCGACGGTTGCAACGGTGCCACGCCGTCGGTGACGAGCCAAACGCGCAGCGGATTCGCCGGCGAGTCTGCCGCGTTCCCCAGTTCAGGCGCTGTGCCGTCGTGTACCGGCGCACGGCCCGCTTCCGGAATCCGTGGTGTGCCGGCGCGGGATTCGATGGACTGCAGCCGGGCGAGCGCGATCGCACGAGGCTCGAAGCCCGTTGCGGGCAACTGACGCATGGTGTCGGCGATGAGGAAGCGGCTGCCGGCGCCGGCGGCACGCACGATTTCGCCGGCGCGATCAATAGCGTTCTTCAGGCGTGTGCTCCCGTCGCTGTTGCGCGCCGCCATGCTCGGCGAGTTGTCGATCACCACCACCCGGTCTTCGGCGGTCCCGCTCACGGCGGCGATCTCCGGACGGGTGAGCGCAAAGGCCAGCGCCAGCGCGATGGAGAGCGCAAGCAGCAGCGAGATCCACCAGCGCAGTTTTTCCGACTTGTGCTTGCGCTCGCGAAGTACTCGCTGCCAGATCAGGGTGGAGGCGACGACCAGGCGGCGCGGTGACGGTTTGAGCAGATAAAGCAGCACAACCGCGATTCCACTGCCGGCGATGAGCAGCCACGCCGGACCAGCGGCCAATCCGAGAAACTTCATCCGGCGCTACCTGATCTCTGGAAACACGAACCCTGCGGGCTGTCGCATCATCGCAGCAGTCCCTGCTCGCGGAACGAGCGCAGCACCAGGTCTTCGAATGGCGCATCGGTGAGCGCGCGCGCGTATCCCCAGCCGAAGCGGCGGCAACTACCCTCGATCGCACTCGCATGCTGCTCGAAGGTGTCGCGATAGGCCGTGAGCAGCGCGGGTGTGACCTCGAATTCGGTGGCCGTGCCCTCCTCCGCGTCGACCAATACCACCTCCTCCGGCAGTTGCGGGTCAAGCTCGGCGGGGTTGATCACCTGCAGCACCACTACGTCGTGCCGGAAGCGGCGCAGTACCGCGATCGCCTGCTCGAATCCGGCCGGGTCGAGAAAGTCGGAGATCAGCACCACCAATCCGCGCGTGCGCGGCACCGAGAAGTACCGGCGCAGCGCAGTGTCCATTCGGGTGCGTCCGCCACCCGAGAGACCCGCAAGAAAACTGAATACACTGCCGGTCTGGTGGCGGCCGCGGCGTGTCGGCAGCATTTCGCGCAGCCCGTCGGCAAACGCGGCGAGGTTGACGCGGTCGTGATTGAGCAATGCAACATAGGCCAGTGCACCGGCAATTTGTCGTGCGCAATCGAGTTTGCTGTTGCGCCCATGGTCCATCGACTGGCTGACATCGACGAAAATATAGGTGGGAAGGTCGGCTTCCTCCTCGAACATGCGCAGGATCAGCCGGTCGAGTCGAAGATAAATGCCCCAGTCCACATGCCGGACGTTGTCGCCTTCGCTGTAGGGACGGTAGTCGGCGAATACCATGCCGGTGCCCACCCGTCGCGAGCGGTGTGCGCCGCGCAGCTGCCCATGTGCACGATCACGCGTCACGAGCGTCAGCAACTGGAGCTGGCGAAGGAACGAGTCAGAAAACATGGCCGGAGGCGAGGCACAGGGCCGATGGCGGAAGACGAAACATGTCAAAGAAATCCACAAGAGCGACACTGCGTACTCGACCGATGCGGTGCTGCGAGATGAACGAAAATCTTGCATCCCTCGACCGAACATCGTGTCGCATGTTCGTCACTTGCGTTCCGCAACCCTTTCCACGATATCCCTCAGGATCGTATCCGCATCGATGCGCTCGGCTTCTGCGTCGAAGTTGAGCAGGATCCGATGACGAAGCGCGTTGAGCGCATTGGCACGGATGTCCGCACAGGAGATGTGGACACGGCCGGCGAGCAGTGCGTTGACCTTTGCGGCGAGAATCAATGCCTGCGCACCGCGCGGGCTCGAGCCGAAGCGCGCGAAACGTCGGGTCATGGCCGTCGCGCGATCGCTGTCCGGATGCGTGGCCAGCGTGAGGTCGATTGCATACTGCTGGATCGGTCGCGCCACCAGCACCGCGCGTGCGGTCTCGCGCATTTCGAGCACGTCGCCCTGGCCGAGCACGCGGTCCACGACCGGCTCCTGCTGGCGTGTTGTGCGGTCGAGGATCTCGTGCATCCCTTCGTCGGAGGGGAAGCCGAGCTTGAGCTTGAAGAAGAATCGGTCGAGCTGGGCCTCGGGCAGCGGGTAGGTGCCCTCCATTTCCAGCGGGTTCATGGTCGCCAGAACGAAGAACGGCTGCGCCAGCGGGTGCGTCTGTCCGCCCACGGAGACGCTGTTCTCCTGCATTGCCTCGAGCAACGCCGACTGGGTCTTGGATGTGGCGCGGTTCACCTCATCGGCCAGGACAAGGTTGGCGAAGATCGGTCCGCGCTGGAACTCCAGCGTCTTCTTGCCGTTTTCCGCCTCACGCACCATGGCGCCACCGATGATGTCCCCGGGCATCAGGTCGGGCGTGAACTGGATGCGCGAAAACTTCAGATGCAGCACGTCTGCCAGGGTCTGCACCAGCTTGGTCTTGCCAATGCCGGGGATGCCTTCCAGCAGCACGTGCCCGCGCGCCAGCAGGCAGGTCATGATGCCGACAATGTTGTCCTGGTTGCCGACGATGATGCGCGAGACTTCCTCGCGAACGATGTCGAAGTTTTTTTGGAACTGCACGATTCTGTGCTCAACCTGGTTCTCAGATAGGGTTACCGCACTCATTTGACGGCCTCCGGCCTGTTCATGAAGTAGTCCTTTACGATCCGACGGTGTCTGATGGAGATGCTCCCGGCGGGGCCTGCCTTTGCCTCAGCGTACTTTTCGCGCGCCTCGACCGACCGCCACTCGCTGCGCGCACCGCGCTTCTGGCTCTCGGTGTAGAACCAGTCCTGTTCTTCATCCTGCTGCTGCTGCTCCTGTCCGCGCAGTGCTAGCTGCTTGAGTTGGGCGTCGAGCCGCTCGCCCTCGTTGCCCAGAACCGGATCGGATTGCGCGGTGCCGATTGCTTTGCCCATGCGCGTGCCGCCCTTCTGCTCCTCGGTGCCCTGGCCCTGGGCGACGGCGGCCGTTCGGGACAGGGTGCCTCCGTCCATCGGTTTGTTGCTGGTGTCGGGCGAGGGATTGATGGCGCCGCCGTCGAGCTGCTCCTGTTCCGAGCGGCCGGCGGCCGTGGGGCCGCCGCGCGCGCCCTGCAGTTGCGGGGACTTGACCGCCTTCCATGCTTCGTTGACGTAATTTGCCGCGGCGAGCTGCTTCGCGATTTCGTTGAGGCGGTCAGCCATCGATTCGAGCGATTCGTTGCTCGGGCGACCTCCCTGCGGTTCAGTCATCTGGTCGGTCAATGTCTGTACCGCCTGCTCCAAAGACTGGTTGCCCCGAACTTCCGAGGGATCCGGAGTGTTGCCACCGGGGACAGCCGGCTTATCAGCCTGCACTTTCGCCAATAATTCAGCGGCCCGCTTCGCATCGCCCCTCGCCAGTGCCTCGGCGACTTCCTCCAGTCCCTTCTGTCCCGCCAGTATCTGGCTCAGCCGCTGCAAGCCCTCCCGGCTCGCGGCGGCGTCCATGCGAATCTGTTCCATCGCATCCTGTGCCAGCGCCAGCGCGCGCCTTCGTTCTTCGCGAGAGTCGCTGCTTGCCAACCTCTGCAATGCGACCTCCAGTTTCCTTCGGGCCTCCGTCTGCGGCAACGCCCCGACCAACTCGCGCATCGTTCGCATTTGCGCTTCCTCGGCCTGCGCCTCGGGTGCGGCGCTTGGCAGTCTGGATTCCAGCGGCCGTGCAGACCACACGACAGCCAGAACCAAGACCGCCGCGACAAGCGTCAACGCCGTCGCGCGCGGCAGGCGCAGCGGCACCAGGTGATCGGGCCGTAAGCCTCCCGCCGTCTGGGCTGCGCGTTGCAGCAGTACCGTGATCCAGTCGCTCGCGACCGCGGACCGGTTGTCGCGCATAAACCACCATGCGCTGACCAGCTCGTCGTTCAGGCGCGCTCGCTGGTCCGCCTCGCGGGCGGCACCACGCTCATCAAATGGAATACGCAGCACCGGCACCGCGCAAAGGACCAGCGCGGAGCCAGCCAGCGTGGCGACAAGGATGATCAGTGCGGACGCGGGCGGCGCGGTGTCGGCCAGCCACTGCAACAGACGCCACGTGAACAGCCCGAGCAGGATGAAACCCGCAAGCAGCGCAAGAAGTC
>DATLBT010000056.1:0-12084 GCA_035526825.1 Verrucomicrobiia bacterium
GCGTCGAGCCACAAGAACGACTGGTCCCCCGCCGGCTCGATGCGCTCGATGCGCGCGCGCAAGGCCGCCGCTTCGGCATGCGCGATCGCCCAGCGCGAGCCACGCAGGTGCACGTGCTCGGCGCGCACGCCGAGCATCAACGGCCGGCCGGGAATAAGCGCGTCGCGCAGCGCAGGCGGCAACGCGATGCTCTGCTCGCGCCAGCGCACCGCATCCGGCGGCGCCGCCTCGACCTCGAGCAGGTTCATCGCGGGATTGCCGAGGAAGCGCGCCACAAACGTGTTGCGCGGCCGCCGGTAGACCTCGAGCGGCGGCCCAAGCTGCTCGATGCGGCCTTCACGCATCACGCCGAGCCGGTCGGCCAGCGCTAGCGCTTCGGCCTGGTCGTGTGTCACGTACAGCGTCGCGGCGCGCAGCTGGCGATGCACCTTCAATATCTCGGCGCGCGCGTGCGCGCGCAGCGGCGCATCGAGGCTCGACAGCGGCTCGTCGAGCAAGAACACCTGCGGTTGGCGCAGCAGCGCGCGCGCCAGGGCCACACGCTGGCGCTCTCCGCCGGACAGTTGGCGTGGCGCGCGGTCGAGCAGCGGCAAAAGTTGCAGCGTGGCGGCAGCGTCCTGTGCGAGGCGCAAGGCTTGCGCGCGCGCCGCACCCCGTGCGCGCAGGCCGAACTCGAGGTTCTCGCGCACCGACAGGTGCGGAAACAGCGCATAACCCTGGAACACCATCGCAACCGCACGCGCGCGCGGCTCCAGCGCGGCCACGCTTTTCCCGCTGATCCGCACGTCGCCGTCCGCGAGCGATACGAGGCCGGCGATCGCGCGCAGCAAAGTCGACTTGCCGCTACCGGAAGGCCCGGCCAGTACCAGCAGCTCGCCTTCGGCCACTTCGAGATCCACGCCGCGCAGCACCTCGGCGCCGCCGAGTCGCACCGCGAGTCGCGACAGCTCGAGCCGCGCGCTCATTCTTGCGGCGGCGCCAGCGCCGGTTGCACGGCGTCCCGCAGCCGCCTGGCAAACAACACCTGCTCGCGCAGGCTTTCGCCGCCTTCCCGTTCCCCGGCGGGCGGCGCTTCGTAGAACCACTCCTCCAGCAGCACGTCGGCCTTGCTCTCGACCTCGTGCCAGCTCGCAACGTTGGGCGTGCGCCGAAGCTGCGGGATGGCGTCGAGGAACACCCGCGCCGACGCCGGCGCCTGCGTGGGGTCGAGGAACGCCGGGCCTTGCGAAGTGGCGATGCGCGAAGGCACGCTGCGACCGCTCCGCGCCAGCAGTGACTGGCCCTCATCCGACAGCGCGAACGCGACGAAGCGTTGCGCCGCGGCCGGATCCTGCGCCGACGCCGACTGGCAGTAGGCGTCGGCATGCAGCACGCTGACCGGCGCGCGCACGCGCGGGAACGGCGCGACATCCCAGTCGAGGTTTTTGGTCGCGCGCAGCGTCGCGGTGTAGCGGCGGCTTTGCAGCAGCATGCCGAGGCCGCCGCGCGCAAAGCGCGCGTCGTGGTCCTCGGCCTTGTAGGCGGCGAGCGGCGGCGCCAGATCAAATGCGAGCGCCTTCACCTGCTGCAGCGCCAGCAGCGCGTTGCGGTCGAGCTCGAATCGCGTCGGCTTGTCGACGTCGTCGACGAAGCGCCCACCGAAAGCCCAGATGAACGGCGCGATGCGGATCAGCGTCGGCTCGAAGCCGACGCCGTAGACGCGCTGGCCGGCGGCATCCCGGGCCCGGCTGCGCACGTTGAGCGCCGCTGCGAGAAAGTCGTTCATCGTCCAGTCCGGCTTCGGGTAGGCGATGCCGGCCGCGCGGAACAGCGCGCGGTTGTAGTAGACGACAAGGCTCGAGGCGTTTTGCGGCAGGCAGGTCAGTTGGCCCTCGTAGCGGAACGCCTCGACCGCCGGCGCGTGAAAGTCGGCCTCGATCCACTGCCCGCTCGCCGCCATTTGCGGGCCAAGCGGCGCGAGCACTCCCTTGGCCGCGAATTGGCCGAAGCGGCGGAAGTTGACGACGAACAGCTCCGGCGCATCGCCCGCCGCAAATGCCGTCGCTAGCTTGGCCATGTGGTCGCGCTGCTGCCCGACCGGGATCAGCTCGACGCGCGCGCCCGGATGCTTCGCCTCGTAGGCGGCGACCAGCGCGCGGTAGGCCGCGATCTCGAGCGGATCGCCGAACACCTGCAGCCGCACGCGCGACTCTGGTGCGGCCGGCTTGCCGCAAGCCGCGCCGAACGCGACCAACGCCGCGAGCGCCAGCGCGCTCAGCGCCCGAGCCACGAGCCCTCCCGTTCCGGAGCGGCGAAGAAGCGCTGCAGTGCGACGAACGCCACCAGCACCGGCGCCGTGACCACGACCGCGCCGGCCATCAGTACCGGCCACTGCGTGCTGCCCATCGTCTGCAGCGTGTGCAGCATCAGCGGCGCGGTGAGCGTGCGCTCGGCGTTGAGGTACAGCACCGCCTCGATGAAGTTGCCCCACACCTGCGCGGTGGCGAGCAGCCCGACCGCGAGCGTCGTCGGCCTGACCAGGGGCAGCGCCACGCGCCACCACAGCCCGAACAAACCGAGCCCCTCGAGGCGCGCCGCCTCGAGCAGGTGCTCGGGGATGCGCCGGATCGCTAGGAAGTACAGCAACACGAACAGCGGGCTGCCGCCCGCGAGCGCCGGCGCAACAAGTGGGATCCAAGTGCCGACGGCGCCGAGCGCCTCGAACATCACGAAACGCGGGATCCAGACAGCGGTCAGCGGGATCGATGCGACCAGCAGCAGCGCGGTGATCGCGAGCACCTGGCGCCGGCGCGACAGCAGCGCAAGGCCGGTGCCCGCCATCGACGAAACGGCCAGCGTGAGCGGCACCGCGATCGCAGCGACCACCAGCGAGTTGAACAGGCCGCGGCCGAGTGGCACCCATTCAAACGCGACGCGGTACGGCTCGATTAGTCCGCCCGGTGCGCCGAGCGACGCCTTGACCATGAGCACTAGCGGATACGTGAAGAGCGCGGCGGCGGCGACCGCGAGCAGGCGCGCGAGCCCGTCGGTTGCACTGCGCCGCAGGCGGATCATCGGGGGCATGAGGCCTATTCTATGATGCGGGCCGACGCCATCCGCGAGGGAATTTGCCGCATGCGCAGCTTTCGTTACTACGACTTCCTCGTCGCCGGCATGGTCGCCGTGCTGCTGTGCTCCAACCTGATCGGCCCGGCCAAGACCTGCGCGATCACGTTGCCGCTGATCGGCCTCGTCACCTTCGGCGCCGGCAACCTGTTCTTCCCGATCAGCTACATCTTCGGCGACGTGCTGACCGAGGTTTACGGCTATGCCCGCGCGCGCCGCGCGATCTGGGCCGGCTTCGGCGCGCTGTTGTTCGCCAGCGTGATGAGCTGGATCGTGCTGAACATGCCGCCGGCCGACACCGAGTACAACCAGGTGCTGCAGCCGGCGCTGGAGACGGCGTTCGGCAACACCGGTCGCATCGTGCTGGCTTCGATCGTCGCGTACTGGGTCGGCGACTTCGTCAATTCATTCGTGATGGCGAAGATGAAGGTGTGGACGGAAGGGCGGCACCTGTGGAGCCGCACCATCGGCTCGACGATCTGCGGGCAGGGCGTGGACTCGGTGATCTTCTATCCGCTGGCGTTCTATGGCGTGTGGACGCACGACACGCTGCTGGCGGTGATGGGGTCCAACTTCGTGTTCAAGCTGGGGGTGGAGGTGGCGTTTACGCCGCTGACCTACTTCATCGTTGGTCGGCTCAAGCGGGCGGAGGATGTAGACACTTTTGATCGAGACACCAATTTCAGCCCCTTCTCGCTTGAAGACGAGGGATCGCGGTGACGGCTCATGTAGGAGCTTTTACTGGCATAATGGCTCCCACAGGAGTCATGCATGGTAAGTCGCCCGAGCACGTCAAGAACTGAAGCCACGCTCAATCCCGCCACCAGGGAAACCTTGCGTGCTCTCGGATTGGCGCTGCGCGCTGCACGCGCCGAGCGGGGCCTGACGCGTGATGAGTTGGGCAGCCGTGTTTTCGTGAGCCGCGCAACCCTGCAGCGGATCGAGGACGGAGACCCTCGCGTCGCCGTTGGTTACCTGTTGGCTGCAAGTTCTTTCCTCGGCGTACCGGTGCTGTCGACGCAAGGGAGCGTGCAGGCCGTCGGAACCGCCAAAGTCATTCGCGCGCGGCGCAAGCGCGCGACCGATGCGTGGTTCAAGTGACCGGTCCGGTCTACGTCTGGTCGGACTTGTGGGGCAAGCCCGAGCTCGTCGCGGGCGCATCGATCGACGGGCGCACGGGCATCTTTCGGTACGCACCGACTTTCGTTGCCGCTCAACACCCCTCCATCGACCCGCTCAATCTGTCGCTAGCCGACGAGGACTACCGCACTGGGGCCAACGCCGGTGTCTTCGGCGTGCTGGCCGATGCCGGGCCGGATGGATGGGGTCGGCGCGTCCTGAAATCGAGGCACCCGAAGCGAATGGCGAACGCCAGCGTGCTCGATGTGCTCGTCATGAGCGGCGGGCACGGTACGGGCTCCCTGCTCTTTTCACTCTCGCGGGATGCGGTAAAGCGCCGGCCCGACGGCATCTCCCTGGCCGATCTGGGCGCGGCGGCCGAGGCGGCATACCAGGTGGAAATGGGCGAAGTCCTGCGCGGCCCGTTGCATGAGTTGATGCGGGCGGGGTCGTCCCTCGGCGGCATCCACCCGAAGATTGCCGTAACCCACGAAGGCGCAGAGTGGATCGCCAAGTTTCGCGGCCGAGAGGACGTCGTGGACTCACCCCGAGTTGAGTGGGCCGCGATGCGACTCGCGCGGGAATGCGGCATCGACGCCGCGGAGGTTCGATTGACCGCCGTCGGTGAACGCGCCAGCGTCCTCGTGCGTCGCTTCGACCGCCACCCGATCCAGCATTACGCGAGCGCGCACGCGCTGTGGAACCGGGCGCGCATGCGAGAAGACGCGCTGCAGGACTGGGCTTCGTATGCGGGCATTGTCGACTTGCGCCGGCGTTTGCCGGGCGGCGACCCGCGCAAGGACGCCGAAGAACTGTTCCGGCGCCTCGTGCTGAACGTGGTGATCGGCAACACCGACGACCATGGCCGCAACCACGGCTTCCTCATGGACACTGCGGGCGCGTGGCGCTTGTCGCCCGCATTCGACGTATTGCCGAACGTCGGTGACACCGCCACGGTTCAGGCACTGGGCGCGGGTCCGGATGGGCCCGAGCGATCGCCCGACAACGTCATCAGGGGAGCGGCTGCGTTCAGTCTCGACCGCAAGAGGGCTGGTGACATCGTCGAAGAGATTTCGGCGCGTGTGCATGAGCACTTTTCGCGCCTGCTGAGAGAGGCCGGCGTGCCGGAGGCGGACCGGGAAACCGTGCTCGGTCGCGTGATCAAGCCATGATCGCGCCAATGGAAACCACTTCTTTCAAGCTCGTCGGGGAATACGTCGGGCTCAATCAACTGCTGAAACTCGCAGGGGTATGCGACTCCGGCGGGGCTGGGAAAGCGCTGGTTGCCGACGGCAAAGTTCAGGTTGACGGCATGCCCGAGGCCCGCAAGACAGCCAAGATCCGGGCTGGCCAGGTTGTTACGTGTGGAAGCGTCCGGATCCTGGTCGAGAAATGACGGCCGACCTCGAAAGAATCTTCGCGTTCACGATCGAGCTGGATCGGCTCAAGGCTGTTCTTCGCAAAACAAAGCCGGTGGGCCTGGATCGGTACGAAAACACGGCCGAGCACAGTTGGCAGGTCTGCCTCCTGGCCCTGGCCCTCACGAAGTACGCGGTGCCATCGGTCGATCCTGTACGCGTCGTCGAACTTTTGCTGGTTCATGACATTCCGGAAATCGATGCGGGCGATCAGATCGTCTATGCGGGACTCGATCCGACCCATCAGGACAAGGAACGAGCGGCGGCCAGCCGGATCTTTGGCCTTCTCCCGAAAGAGCAGGGGGAATGGTTTCTGTCGCGGTGGAAGGAGTTTGTGGCGCGCGAGACGCCGGAAGCTCGGTTCGCCTATGCAATGGATCGGTTGATGCCGGTGCTCCATAACATCTACAACAAGGGCCAAAGCTGGCGCGAAAATCGGATACCGCTGGACAAGGTCCTTGCGGTCAACGCGGCCATTGGTGATGCCTGCCCCGATGTTTGGGCGCACATCAAGAAGCGCGTCGAGGAGATGGCGGGGTTGATGCAAAGCCATGCTTCGGACCAGTAGCGGCGTGAAGCAACCAGTCGGGCCCGGAGACGAAGTGCTGAGGCAAGCCGTAGCGGCGGACATTCCGGGCATGCATCGCGTACGTGCTTCGGTTCGAGAGAACCGGCTCGTATCCACTGTGATCACCGAAGCAGATACGTTGAAGGCGATTGAGGATATGGGTCGGGGATGGGTCGTCGAGGTCGGCGGTAAGGTCGTTGCTTTTGCTATCGGAAACAAGACGACCGGCAACATATGGGCGTTATTCGTCGATCCCGATCATGAGAAGCGCGGGTATGGTCGGCAGCTGCATGACACGATGATTGAATGGCTGTGGTCACAAGGTCTGAAAGCGCTTTGGCTTTCCACCGAGCCGGGGACGCGGGCTGAGCGCTTTTACGAGGCGGCGGGCTGGAGAAGGTCGGGCATTACGGATAAGGGTGAGGTGTGCTTCGAGAAAACTGCGCCCTGATACAGGAGTCGCTCGTCTCGGCCGCTGACGGCCAGGAGCCGACATCTCTTAGCATGAGAGTCCACGCCGAAGGGCCAACGTGTTCAGAACGGGAGCTCCCGATTGGGCCCCTTCGCCACGTCGCCCCATATCCTGTTCGCGAGCGGGTGACGGCTAAAAAACACTAGTCGATAAATTCCTCGATTCTGGTCATTGGTAATGAGTGGCTGCTGCTCGCTTGCCTTGAACCCAAGTGCGGAAACCAGCGCATGCCAATAGTCAAAGAATCCACCGGACAAATTGCCCTTAGATCTTGAACCCGCCTGTTCTCTCCATCCAGGCGCTGTGGGATCGAACCGGGCTCGATCCTCGTCGAGCTCAAGATCCACATTCCGCAGTAAATCCATCGTGCTGAAGTGAACAAGAAGATCTACTCGATCTAGGGCGGCGAGGGCCTTCAGGATCTCGAATGAAAGAAATTTGAGGTTGTACGGGTCGATATAGGCAAGCGTCAACGTGCCCGAGTCCCGGGGGACAGTTGCGACCATCTTATGGATCGTCTCGATCGCCGGACCCGTGAATCCTTGAACCGGCGCGCCCAACGCCAGAAGCCGTTTTTCGCAGGCAGCGGAGCGCGTCCCGTCGAGATCCCCTACTAACACTCGGGTGAACGCGCACCCAAACTGTTGAGAGTGCCGCCACGCCACGACGGCGCCTCCATCGCGGGTAAAAGACTCACCGCGCACGCGGACCCTTCCGGGTCCACAGAACGGATCAATGAAGATTCGCCGGGGGTGGGCCTTGCGGGGGTGACGCGTGCCGCCAAGCATCTTGGCGAGGAGAGTGTATTTCTGTGTGGGAACCCAACTGCCAACGCCGCCCCCGTCTGGACCCTCGTCCACAAAGAGTTCGGGGCAAGGATCGGGGTCGACTGGAAGGACAAACGTTTTTTTTGGCATGCGCAGCGCGGCTAGCGGTATTTGGTCGAAATATAGGACAGAATCTACCCAATCAAGGGCTCACGCCATGAGCCAATGCTGGGAGCATTCTGTACGGTCATGAGCACGATTTCATCGATCGAATGGACAGAGCGCACATGGAACCCTGTCGTCGGTTGCCACAAGATTAGCCAAGGCTGCAAGAATTGTTATGCGGAAGTGATGTCGCGGCGCCTCCGCGCAATGGGAAGCTCGGCGTATCAACAACCGTTTACCAAAGTGAGGTTGCTGCCTGAACGCCTCGCTGAACCACTTCAGGTCAGGAAGCCTGCGATGTGGTTCGTTAACAGCATGAGCGATCTATTTCAGAAGGACGTCCCGGATGCATTTATTGCGAAGACGTTTGAAACGATGCGAGAGGCGAGCTGGCATACGTTCCAAGTGCTGACAAAACGGCCAGCTCGGATGGCGCGATATTTCTCGGAGCACGCGGCTCCCTCCACAAATGTCTGGCTCGGGACATCGGTCGAGAACAAGAAGCAGGGCTTGCCTCGAATCGCCGAACTGGCAAAGATCAAGGCCAATATCCGCTTCCTGTCGATCGAGCCATTGTTGGAAGACGTGGGCTCAATCGATTTGTCTGGAATTCATTGGGTTATTGTTGGTGGTGAATCCGGACCGCAGGCTAGGCCAATTAAAATTGAATGGATTCGCTCCATTTACAAGCAATGTCGCGCGCAGCGCGTTGCCTTTTTCTTCAAACAGTGGGGCGCTTGGGGTGCGGACGGGATCAGGCGATCGAAGGGTGCAAACGGCAGACAGTTTAAAGGCCGTACTTGGAACGAGATGCCAGTGCCGGTTTGATGTCCGCTTCCGGTCGATCGCAGACCACGTCCTTCCCCGCTGACTGTCCTTTGCTAACGTGGCCGAAGCATTTATCCAGGGCCGAGCCTTGCGCGCAAACCCCTTCTTTCAGGAATGGCTGCTTGTGGAGCGGGCGTCTTGGCCGCGGAAAAAAGCACGGGGCCTATTCATCGCGCTGGCCTTGCTCGTGCTCGGTTTCTTGTGGCGCCTGGCCGACATTGCCGACGTTCGGTCCTTCGTGCCTCTTTGCACCGTTCTGTCCTTTTCATTGCTATTCGTCGAAACCGCTCAGTACAGCGGTCGACTGATCACAACCTCGAAAAATGGCTGGCTCGCAAATGTCCCCTTCGCCACTGACAAGGCCGCGGCCGCGCTGTGGACCCGTCTTTTGGTACGAGCCGCCGGGCGTGTCGCCATAACCTGGACGTTCTTTATTGTTGTTCTGCCGACGCTGCACGTAGGTACTCGCGGACTTTCAAGTATGGCCGCGGGTATTACGTTGGCCGTCGTGGGCTCCCTCGCAGGCCGGTGGGCGGCGCCCGTTGCCAGCCAAGGCGACATCGGCGTCCTCCGCGTGAGTCGTCTCACGTCACGCCGACCGGGCAGCATCCGGGTATGGCAAGCCACTGTGGCGCTGACGGCTTGGCGTACACCGAAGTCAGCCTGGTGGTGCGCGGCCCTGCTGTTAACCATTCCAAATGGAATGTCAGTCCCGACCACACTTCTTGCCTGCCTGGGAGCATTTATCGTCGGAGCCACGGCCGCTGCGTGGTCGCTCTCGTTGCGCGTCCTTCCGAGGGCCCTGACTCTTGTTCGCGTCGCGCGTGCGCGCGAAGTTTTGCGCGAGGGTTGGGCAGTGCCCATAAGCGCAATGCTTCTTGGCGTTGTACTTACTGCTTGCATCGCGGGTCTGGTGGGCGCACCGATCTCCTCCGCGGTTGTCGCCGTCATCGGTCTCGCTCTTTGGGCATCTACCGGCGCGTTGAAGGAGCTATGGGAGGCTGCCCGATGATGCTGCAACTCCAATCGCTGCATGCCAGGTTGGGCGATCGGACCGTCCTATCGGATATCTGCATCACTGTAGGCGCCGGTGAATTCGTCGGCTTGGTCGGTCCGAACGGCTCGGGGAAATCGACTCTCCTGCGCTGCATTGCCGGCACGATTGTTCCGAGTGCCGGCCAAATCATTGTTGGAGAGCTCGATCAGGCCGAGTCACGGGAGGCAGCAAAGGCGTTGGTCGGTTATTGCGTCGATTCAAACGCTCTGCCTGACGAGCTGACCGGACGACAGTGTCTCGAGCTCATCGCCAAGGCTCGCGCAACAGATCTCGCTGCGACCTCGGCGTTGATCGAATCGCTGGCGTTCGCACCGTGGCTCGATCGCTACGTTGGCGAATTCTCCGCAGGCACGCGCCAGAAGCTTGCGATCCTGATCGCCCTCGTTGGTGATCCACCGGTGCTGTTGTTTGACGAATCCCTCAATGGGCTAGACCCGGCCAGCAGCGTCGCGGTGAAGGATCACCTGATCGGCCTCGTCCGAAATGTGGGCCGGTCGGTCGTCCTCGCCACGCATGGGATCGATGCGGCGGCTGAAGTTTTCGATCGCCTGGTGTTATTGAACGAGGGACGCTGCGTCGGCACTTGGGACCGGGAGGGCTTGGCAATTCTGCGCGGCCAAGGCTCTTTGGAACGGGCCTTGGCCAAGTACCTCACCGCAAAGCCTGATTAAGTAGGCTGCCGGGTCGCTGGCAAATTACGACTGAGATGTCCGCTCTGGATCGTCTGCAAACGCTCTGCCCTACTCCTCCGGACGGTCTAACAGTTCAAGCATGTCTTCGGCCATGTCCCGCACGTCACCGGCGCTAGCATTCGCGGCGACCTCGACCAGGGCAGGACGGTACTTAGGATTGCGCGCCCGGCCCAACACCTTAACCATTATCTCGACCGCATCTTCCTGTTCGCCATCCATTGGATGTTTGTAGACCTGCAGGATGTGCGCCTCGACGTCGTCGAAGAGCGTCGGGTCCTTCAGCGCCATGATCTGGTTAAGACCGTTACGCTGAAGTTGACGCTCTCCTGAGCGCATCAAATTGAGGGCGCGAGCAGCTTCCGCCGACCGACCACCCTCCAACCCAGCCGGATCGTTGATCAGCCAATTCCAGCGAGAAAAGTTCTCGAGGTCATCGAGCGCAAGGTTTGCGTGCTTGGAGATTGAATAGGTTCCGAACGAGTCCGTTTCCGCAGCGCGCTCCAGCAGCGGGCGGTATTTGGTGTAGCCGGAATAGCCGAGCGCCTTGGTAAGCCAAGCAACTTCCTGTGCCCAATGCTTCGGGTTGAACTCAGCCTGCCCACGCGCCGCCGCGACGATCAGGTCGCCTACGGCGCCCGCGCCGACGCCAAGGAGTGATTGCCCGACAAGGGTCCACGCCGCCGAGTTTGCCTTGTCCGTCTGGGCCAGCCCTTCGACGAGCCGCGCCGCCACGGCGTCATACAGAGCCTCATCGGTGATGCCCGCAAGGTTCAGCTTCTTGCATGCACCGATGCGCTGACGTACATCTGGGTCTTCAAGTTGCCGGCGTAGCAAAAAAATTTCTGGAGAGCGATCGCCGAGCATGGGTGGCAGCTTGTCAGCGCGGGTCGCGGGCCACGTTCGGGTGAGTGCCGCCTCGGGCAGGCGGCCCGCCTTGTCCATTGCCACAGCCTCGACATGCCACCAGAGGGCACCATCGCGTTTTTCGGTGCCGATGAGCCGCAACTCGGCGTGGGCAGGCAAGACGGCGACCTTGGAAGCGTCGTAACGGCTAATCAGCACCGCTTCCCGCGAGGTCCAGGCGCGGCGGCCCTCCTTGAGCTCCAGGGGCCATTGAAGGCCGAGCTCGGTCACGGGGGCAACGGCTGAAGCTGCACGGGGGGGCTGCTCATCCACATCGGTGGTGACTACAGGACTCGCCGCCGAGTCTTGCTGTCCATGTGCCACGCCCGAACCGATAAGGATGAGTCCGATCAACAAACAACGTACGCTTTCGGCACGTGCCGGTTTACTCGTGCAGCCGATGAGCCCTGTCATCGCGTGTCTGAAACCCGTCAGTCTTTGAAGAGCCCGAACGCCGGGCTCGCCACTCCCTCGCCGCCGGTCGCGGAGGGCAGCGGCGCCCCGCCGAAAACATGGTTCGTCGCGTCGCCGTAATGCATCCACGCCACCGCGCCCTGCTGGTCCACGCCGGGCTTCGAGTAATCGCACACGCCATCCTTGAACAGCGTCTCGAGCCGCACCCACTCGCCCTCGGTGAACGGCACCAGGCCGTAGTCGTCGTCGCGACTGAACGGCTTGAGCTGGCACTTGAGCACGTCGTCGGTGCCCGGCGCGCCCGCGACGAAGCGCGGCGTGCCATACGCGATCGCAGCCTCGATTTGCGCGACACACTCCGGCCCGGCGACCACCTGGCCCGCGCCGCTCAGGCATTCATCGCGCACGTCGGCCGGCTTGTTCTTCGTGAGCTTCGCCGGCAGCGGGATGTCGCTGCCGTCGGCTTCCACCGCCTCGAGCCAGCGATCCAACATCGCGAACGCGCGTGTGGCGTAGGTGGCGTCGCCCATCAGCGCGACCGGGCCGGCCCACAGCGCATGGTTGTCGTGGTTGCCG
>DATLBT010000057.1:0-31762 GCA_035526825.1 Verrucomicrobiia bacterium
TCTCGTCTTTCGCGCCGCGCCGACGACGCGCGGCCTTCTCGGGTCACGACGGCGTCTGTATCCTATTCGCCTCTCATGGCCGACAAGATCATCTACCAGCTGCAAGACCTCGAGAAGCACTTCGGTCTCAAGGTCGTCCTCAAGGGCATCACGCTCTCGTTCCTCGAGGGCGCCAAGATCGGCATCATCGGCAACAACGGCGCCGGCAAGTCGACGTTGCTGCGCATCATGGCGGGCATCGACAAGGAATACGTCGGTGAGGCGCGGCCACAGCCGGGCCTGAAGATCGGCTTCCTGCCGCAGGAACCCCAGCTGAACCCCGACAAGGACGTGCGCGGCAACGTCGAGGAAGCGCTCGGCGAGGTGCTGGGCCTCAAAGCGGAACTCGAGAAGGTTTACGCCGCGTATGCGGATGAAGGCGCCGACTTCGACAAGCTCGCCGCCAAGCAGGCGCAGCTCGAGGCCAAGATCGCCGCCAGTGGCGCCGAGAACATCGACATGGTCCTCGACAAGGCCGCCGAGGCACTCAACCTGCCGCCATGGGAAGCCAGGGTTTCCACGCTGTCCGGAGGCGAGAAGCGCCGCGTCGCGCTGTGCCGGCTGCTGCTGTCCAAGCCCGACATGATCCTGCTCGACGAGCCGACCAACCACCTCGACGCGGAATCGGTGGCGTGGCTGGAGAAATACCTCAACGACTTCCCGGGCACCATCATCGCGGTGACCCATGATCGCTATTTCCTCGACAACGTCGCCGGCTGGATCCTCGAACTGGATCGCGGCCATGGCATCCCGTGGAAGGGCAACTACTCGAGCTGGCTCGAACAGAAAGACCAGCGCCACGAAACCGAGCAGAAGCAGGAAGACGCCCACGCCAAGGCCATGAAGCAGGAACTCGAGTGGGTGCGCAAGAACCCTAAGGGCCGCCAGGCCAAGAGCAAGGCGCGCGTGCAGGCGTTCGAGGAGCTGGCGTCGCAGGAATTCCAGAAACGCAGCGAGACCCAGGAAATCTACATTCCGCCGGGCCCGCGGCTCGGCGACGTGGTGATCGAAGTCGACGGCGTCGGCAAGAAGTACGGCGACCGCTGGCTCTACAAGGGCCTCAAGTTCATGGTGCCGCGCGGCGCCATCGTCGGCATCATCGGCGCCAACGGCCGCGGCAAGACGACCTTGTTCCGCATGCTGACCGGCCAGGAAAAGCCCGACGAAGGCACGATCAAGATCGGCGACACGGTGAAGTTCGCGTACGTGGACCAGTCGCGCGACTCGCTCAATGGCGAAAACACCGTGTTCAAGGAGATCGGCGGCGGTGGCGACCTCCTGAAGATCGGGGGCTACGAAATGCCGTCGCGCGCCTACATCGGCCGCTTCAACTTCAAGGGCGATGGCCAGCAGAAGCGCGTCAAGGAACTGTCCGGCGGCGAGCGCAACCGGGTGCACCTCGCCAAGTTGCTGCTGCAGGGCGGCAACGTGATGCTGCTCGACGAGCCGACCAACGACCTCGACGTGGAAACGCTGCGCGCGCTCGAAGAGGCGGTACTGGCTTTCCCCGGCTGCGCATTGGTGATCTCGCACGACCGCTGGTTCCTCGACCGCGTGGCGACCCACATCCTCGCCTTCGAGGACTCCGGCGATACGGTCTGGCACGAGGGTAACTATCGCGAATACGAGGACGACTTCCGTCGGCGCACCGGCTCGGAGCCGGGCGTGAATCGCCGCTCGCGGCACAAGAAGCTGGCCTGATCGCGACGATGCCCCCAGTCCCCGACGAGTTGGTCAAGGCGTACCGCAACGCGAATTACCGTGTGCACGCGCAGCCCCCTTTCGAATTGCGCGTCGACAACTTCAGCATCGACCTCGACCGGGTGCTGGAAAGCACGCGCAGCGCCAGCGCCGCGCTGCTGACCGCCTACAACCCGCAGAGCCACAAGCGGCCGGCGCCCGAGAACGCCGCTGCGCAGGCCGAGCTCAAGGGCGCAGTTGCCGCGCACGTGTGCCTCGAAGCCGAAGGCCGCGGCGAAGGCTGGCCGCCGGAGCCCAGCCTGCTGGTGCTCGGGCTGACCCGATCCGAAGCCGCCACGCTCGCGCGGCGCTTCGGCCAGCACGCCTATCTCTACTGCGAGCCGAAGCGGCCGGTGGAGTTGGTGCTGGTCGAGAAGATCGCCTGAGCGCTCAGCGCAAGTAGCGCGGCAGCTGTCCGGGGCGCAGGTCATCCGGAAAATGGTGGCGGTCGCGCTCGATGTTCTGCTCGATGCGCATCGCCCACTCCACCGTCATCGCAAGCTTCGGCGCGGCTCCGACCTGGTAGCTGGCCTTCGTGGCGGTCAGCGTAGCTGGCGGCTGCGCCGGCAGCGCCACGGCGTAAATGTTGGTACGGTTCGCAGTGCTCGGGAACTGCTGCGCGAAGAAAGGCACGAAGCCGTTCGCAGCGGCGAGGCCGACGTAGTCGCCGTAGAACAGGCCCAGCGCGAACGGTGCAAAGCCGAGGTCGGCCGGCCCTGCGACGAGCCGCTCCTGCCACGCAACGCCGTCAGTGCTGGTCGCGAGCCACAGCGATGCGAGCAGCGTTGCCGAATCCGCCGTGTTGTCACGCAAGTCGTAATACAGGACGCCGACGGTGCCGTCGGCCGCCACCTGCACGGCCGGTGTGAATGCTGCGGTCTCCGGCGCAGCATTCACGCGAATCGGCGCGGACCAGGTCAGCCCGCCGTCGTCGGAGCGCGAGAGCGCGATGGCGTCGCGCGCGCCGCCGCTGAAGCGCGCGTCCTGCCAGGCTACCCACGCGCTGCCGTCCGGCGCCACGCCAATGGCTCCCAGCATCGAGCCGCTGCGCACCGCCGTGCCGTTCTCCGGGTCGCTCACGCCGACGGCGAGCACCTCGGCGATCGTCACCGGCGTCCCCCAGGTGACGCCGTGATCGAGCGAGCGCAGCACCTTGAGCGCCGATCCGTCGGGCCCGGGGCCGTCGAAGCGGATTTCGGTGAACAGGTTCAGCAGCGTGCCATCGGGCAATACCGCGACCTGGTTGCCGATCGTCTGTACTCCGAACCCGGGGTCGTAAATCTTGCGCGCGGCTTCCCAGGTGGCGCCGCCGTCGGTAGTGCGCGCCAGCCACGCCGGGCCGTTGTTATCGACCGAGTTCAGCCGATCCCACACCGCGTAGGCGTAGCTTGCATCGGTCGGATCGGCGGTGACGGCGTTCTTGTCGTTTTGGTACGGGGCGACGTCGTGGATCAGCGTGATCGGTGCCTCCCAGGTATCGCCGCCATCGAGCGAGCGGGCTACGCGCATGGCAGTGGCGGAGCTGTCCGGCCCGCCGATCGTCATCGCCATCCAGTACGCGGTGCCGTCGGCGCCGAAGCTGACCCAAGGGTCGGTCGCACGCGAGTAATCGCCGCCGTTGACCGAGTTGCCGCCGGTGCAGCGCGAGAACGGCACCTGCCGCCGCGCCCAGCTGCCGCCGCCGTCACGCGAGACCGCTGCCAGGAGCGCTCGCGCGCCGCCGTTTGACCAGCGGTCCTGCTGCCAGGTGCCGATGAGGTGATTTGCGTCGAGCGGATTTGCCGCGACCCACGGCTCGACTTCCGAGGCGACGTATAGCGTGCCGGCCGCGCCAGCCTCGCAATTGGCGGCCAGCGGCGAGTCGTCGGTGACCTCGCTCAGCGGCACCGGGGCCGCCGGCGGCTCGAATGGTGGGCGCTCCGGCGGCGCGTCGTCACCGCCGCAGCCCTGCAGGACTGCCACCGCAATCACCAGCAATGCGCGCAGGCTCATGCAGCCAGCATACGCCGGGTGGCGGCGCTAACCTGTGCGTCATGTCCGAATCCCCCAACGATGCGATAGCGTTCCGCTGGCGCGATGGCGAGCTGCAGCCGATCGCGCAGCCGCAGCAGCTGCCCCTGTCTGCACTGCTGCACATCGACCGCCAGAAAGCAGAGCTGGTCGCCAACACCCGGCAGTTCGTGACCGGCCACCCGGCCAACCACGCACTGCTCAGCGGCGCCCGCGGGACCGGCAAGTCGTCGCTGGTCAAGGCGATGCTCAGCGAGTTTTCGCGCGGCGGGCTGCGGCTCGTAGAGGTTTCGGCGCCCGACCTGGTCCGCCTGCACGATGTCGTGCGCCCCTTGCGCGCCCGGCGCGAGCGCTACGTCCTGTACGTCGACGATTTTTCGGTCGCGGCCAATGATCCGGGCCTCGCCGCGCTCAAGGGCGCGCTTGACGGCGACATCGAGACGGCGCCCGATAACGTGCTGATCTACGCGACCAGCAACCGGCGGCACCTGATGCCCGAATTCCACTCGGAGAACGCGGAGTACCGCTGGATCGAAGGCGAGCTCCACGCGGGCGAGAGCACCGAGGAAAAAATTTCGCTGTCGGAACGCTTCGGATTGTGGCTGAGCTTCCCGGCGTTCAACCAGGACGAATACCTGGCGCTGGTCGAGCACCATGTCCTTGCGCTCGGCGGGCGGATGAGCGAGGAGGCCCGCGCGGAATCCCTGCGCTGGTCACTGACGCGCGCGTCGCGGTCAGGACGCGTCGCAATGCAGTTCGCGCGAGACTGGGTCGGAAAATCGCGCTCTTGCGCTTAGCGCATCATTTATGGGTTTTGAGCAGCGCGGTCACTTTATCCACGTACTTCTGCATCGCCTGCTCCGGCTTCACGCCCTTGAGCTTGGCCCAGGCATCGTACTTGGCGCGGCCGACCATATCGAGCATGCCGGGCCGGTCACCTTTCGCATCGCCGCCGTTGGCCTGCTTGAAGTGGGCGTAGAGGAACAGGAAGTCCTCGTTGCTCGGCCGCTTGGTCAGCGAACTCACGTCTGTCTGCGCCTGCGCGAACTGCGCCTTGAGGTCGGCCATGGCATTTTCCCGGTGGTTGAGGGCGCTTTCTTATAGCAAATGGTCCTGCCGCTTGGCCAACCCGGCCGTTCAGACCTTGCTGGCGAAAAACCGCTGGCCGCCCTCGTCGAGCGGAATCGCCACCCCGGCTTCGACCTCGAAATTCACCAGGAAAGTCGCGCGCACGCGCAGGCCGAAGCCGAGGCTGGCATACACGCGGCTGTCGCTCGAAGACGCCTCGGCCCAGGCATTGCCGGCCTCGAGCACGATGACGCCGCGCAGCCAGTCCCAGACGATGGGCCGGAGATACTCGGCGCCAACGAGGTAATAGAAGTCTCCCGTCACGAAGTCCGCGGGATATGCCCGCAGCAGGGAGGCGCCGCCGAGGCCGTACGCGCCGCCAACCGAGCGATAGCCGGTGGGGCCGCCGTGCTGGGTCGCGGCCGCCGCGAACGCGTGCACGCTCTGGTGCGCACGCTCGCCGATGCGCAGGTAGCGCGTCACGCCGATCCGCGCCGAGCCGATGCTGTAGTCCGAAAGCAAGCCCTCGTTTGCGCCCGCCACGCCAGCAGACCATACGATGCCTTCCTCGCTGTAGATCGCGTAGCGCACGTCGCGATAACCACCCCACAACCCGAGCAACGCGGCCGTGCCTTGCGCCTCGGGTGCGCCGAGCCCTTCGGTGCGCTGGTCGCTCCACGTCAGCGAGACCCCGGCGTTCCAGCCCTGGCTCGCGGGGCCGCTCGCAAACGAGCGCGTCAGCGAGATGCCGGCGCTGTCGACGCTCTCGGTGTAGCCGCCAAAGTCGGTGATCGGCGTCTCGGAATGTCCAACGCTCATGCCGATGCCCCAGGGCGTGTCGGCGACGAAGGGCATCGAGTAGCCGACGCCGTAGCTGATTGACTCGCCCTTGTTGGCCTTCTCCTCGTCCCGCCGGGTGTAATTCCCGCGGATCGTGTGGTTGAGCCCGGCGAAATTGAACCAGCGCAGCGTCATGCCGTAGGCGCTCTCGCCCTCGCTGTTGGCGTCGAGCCGCGGGATCGGCAGGATGTACCAGCGTTCCTCCACCACGAAGGTGAGGGCCACGCCACCGGGCACCGGCGTCTCGCGCACGGCCACCGACTTGAACAGCCCGAGGTCCTGGATGCCCTGGCGGCTGCGCTCGACCCGCGCGGGGTCGGCCGGATCGCCGGGTTTCACCACCATCTCGCGCAGCATGACTTTTGGTTGCGTGATGTCGTTGCCGGCGAAGTCGATCGACTGGATGACCGGCAGCTCCGGTGCGGCGTCTTCGTGCGCTTGCGCCATGCCGGCAGTGCCCGTGACGAGCGCGAGCGCCAGCAGCGCGCCGCAGCCGCGCATCAGCGCTCCAGCGTCACGAAGCAGTATGGATACGCATGGCGCTCGTCGGCCGGCCGCGCATCGCTGGCGGTCTCACGGAACTCGCGCAGCGCGTCGAGTGGAAACCAGGTGTCGCCGTCGAGCCTCGCCTGCACGCGGGTGAGGTAGATGCGGCGCGCAAGTGGCAGCGCATCGCGAAATACGCCGGCGCCCCCGATGACGACGAGCTCGCCCTGGTGATGCGCGGCGAGCGCCACATCGAAACTCGGGAACACCGTGGCGCCCGCCGGCTTGAACGAGGCAGCGCGCGACAGCACCCAGTTCTGGCGCTCCGGCAACGGCTTGCCCAATGAATCCCAGGTCTTGCGGCCCATCAGCACAGTCTTGCCGAGCGTGAGGCGCTTGAAGTGCTTGAGGTCCTCGGGCAGGCGCCACGGCAGCTGGCCGTCGCGGCCGATGAGGCCGCCCTCGTCCATGGCGACCACGAGGCTGACGTCCCTCACGCTGCGTTACACCGCGACCGGCGCAGGAATGTGCGGGTGGTGTTCGTAACCGGTGAGCTTGATGTCCTCGTACTTGAACGCGAACAGGTCCTTCACGGCTGGATTCAGCGTCAGTCTCGGCAAGGGCCTGGGCTCGCGCGACAGCTGCAGTCGCGCCTGCTCGAGGTGATTCGTGTACAGATGGCAGTCGCCGCCGGTCCAGACGAACTCGCCCGGCTTGAGCCCGCTGACCTGCGCGATCATGAGCACCAGCAGCGCGTAAGACGCGATGTTGAATGGCACGCCGAGGAAGATGTCGGCGCTGCGCTGGTACAGCTGGCAGCTCAATTTGCCGTCGCAAACGTAGAACTGGAAGAACGCATGGCACGGCGCGAGCGCCATCTTGTCGAGCTCGCCGACGTTCCAGGCCGAGACGATGAGGCGGCGCGAGTCCGGGTTGCCGCGGATCTGGTCGAGCAGAAGCTGCATCTGATCGACGGCATGGCCATCGGCCGTGGGCCACGAACGCCATTGTTTGCCGTAGACCGGGCCAAGCTCGCCGGCCGCGTCCGCCCACTCGTCCCAGATGCTGACGCCATTTTCCTTGAGGTAGCGAATGTTGGTCTCGCCCTTGAGGAACCACAGCAGCTCGTGCGCGATCGATTTCAGCGGCAACTTCTTGGTGGTCACCATCGGGAAGCCTTCGGCGAGGTCGAAGCGCATCTGGTGACCGAACACGCTCAGCGTGCCGGTGCCGGTGCGGTCTGACTTCGGCGCGCCCTTCTCGAGCACGTGGCGCATCAGGTCGAGGTATTGCTTCATCAGGGGTTGGGGATCAGGGATTAGGGGTTAGGGGTTAGGGAGCGTTGGCGATAGGCCAAACCCATCATCACTGATCCGGCGAGGATCATCGGCGTGGACAGCAGCATGCCCATGGTGAACCAGCCGAACGCGAGGTATCCGATGTGCGCGTCGGGCACGCGCACGAACTCGACCGCGAAGCGGAATGCGCCGTACAGCAGCAGGAACAGCCCGGCTACCGCCATGCGCGGGCGCGGCTTCGTCCCGAACCACCACAGGATCGCCAGCATCACGGCGCCCTCGAGGAAGGCCTCGTAAAGCATGCTCGGATGCCGCGGCCGGCCGTCCGGCGCCGTCGCGAACACCATGCCCCACGGCACATTGGTGACCTTTCCCCACAGCTCGGCGTTGATGAAATTGCCGATGCGCCCGGTCAACAGGCCGAACGGGACCAGGGGGGCGGCAAAGTCGGCGACGACGAATGGGTCGAGCTTGTGGTGGCGCGCGAACAGCAGGTACGCCACCACCACGCCCAGCAAGCCGCCGTGGAACGACATGCCGCCTTCCCAGATCCGCAGCAGCACCAGCGGGTCCTTGAGAAAGCCCTGGAAGTTGTAGAACAAGGTGTAGCCGACGCGCCCGCCGAGGATCACGCCGAGCGCGAAGTAGAAGAGCAGGTCGCCGACGCGCTCGCGCGGCCAGTTCCAGTGCGGTTGCCGCGCACGCACGGTGCCGAGCCACCAGGCGCCAGCGAAGCCGAGCAGGTACATGAGCCCGTACCAGTGGATCGCCACCGGGCCGAGCTTGATGGCAATCGGGTCGAAGCCGGGATGGACGAGCATGGGCGCGGGATTGTACCGGGGTCAGGCGCGCCAGACGGCGATCACACCACCCGGCAGAAGAACGCCTTGAGGTAGCGCGTCTCGGGAATCGCCGGATGCACCGGGTGGTCCGGGCCTTGCGCGCCCTGCTCCAGCAGCTGCAGGCGCCGGCCGGCGGTGCGCGATTCGCGCAGCAGGATGCGCTGCAGCGAGTCCGCGTCGAGGTGGTGCGAGCACGAGCACGACACCAGGATCCCTTCCGGTGACAACAACTCGATCGCGGTTCGGTTGAGCGCGCCGTAATGCGCGGCGCCGGCGTCGAGGTCCTTCTTGCGCTTGATCAGCGCCGGCGGGTCGACCACGACCACGTCGAACCTGCGTCCCTGCGTGCGCAGTTCGCGCAGCACGTCGATGGCCTTGCCGTGGAAGGTCTCGAGCGTCATGCCGTTGAGCGCGGCGTTGCGCTGTGCGCCTTCGAGCGCGCTCGCCGAGCTGTCGACGGCGACCGCGCTGGCGGCGCCGGCGCCGAGCGCCCGCAGGGCCCAGCCGCCGAGGTAGCTGAACATGTCGAGCACGGCCTTGTCCTTCACGTACGGCACCAGCCGATCGCGGTTGGCATGCTGGTCGAAGAACCAGCCGGTTTTCTGGCCGGTCTTTACCGGGATTTCGAAGCGCACGCCGCCTTCCTCGATCTCTACCGTATCCGGAACCTGGCCGATTTCTTCGACGTAGGACGGCAGGCCTTCGGTCTCACGCATGCCGACGTCGTTGCGCAGCAGCACACCGGCGGGCTTCATTGCCTCGCGCAGGCCATCGAGCATTTGTGCCTTCAACTGCTCCATGCCCGCCGTGGCGATCTGCACGACGCAGACCGCGCCGTAGCGGTCGATGACCAGGCCCGGCAGGCCGTCTGATTCACCGTAGACCAGCCGGTAGAACGGCTTGTCGTACAGCCGCTCGCGCAAGGCCAGGGCGGACGCGATGCGCCTCGCAAACCAGGCGGCGTCGAGGGTGCCGTCGGCCTTGCTGGTGAGCAGGCGACCGGTGAGCAGCGTGTGCGGGTTGACGGTTGCGAGTCCCAGCGGCTTGTTGCGGGCATCCACCACCCGGCACAACGTGCCGGGTGTGAGGCCCACCAGCGGCGTGCGGGTCGTGTCGACCTCGTTCGAATAGATCCACAGGTGGCCGGCGCGCAGGCGGCGGTCTTCGTTGGGTTTGAGTCGCAATTCGGGGGAGGTCATGGCGGGCGGTACGCTAGCACGCGTGCATGGTGCCCGACCCTCGTTAACGGCCCTCGTTATTCGTTAAACTGCGCGCATTCTCCGGGGATTCATTGTCTTGGCGTCCGATACCACGCTCTGGAGCCTTGCGCTCTACACCGCCCTCGTCATCGGCCTTTGCGTCGCGATGCTCGGGCTGTCGTGGGTGCTCGGCGAGCGCACGCCCTACTCGCGAGCGACCAACGACCCGTACGAGTCGGGCATCGTCCACGTCGGCTTCGCGCGCTACCGGTTCTCGGTCAAGTTCTATTTGATGGCGATGTTCTTCGTGATCTTCGACCTGGAAGCCGTCTTCATCTATGCGTGGGCCGTCTCGGCGCGCGAGTCGGGCTGGCCCGGATACATCGAGATGCTGGTTTTTGTCGGCATCCTGGTGGCGGCGCTGGCCTATCTGTGGCGCCTTGGGGCGCTGGACTGGGCGCCGAAAGCGCGGAAACTGCCGGCGGCGCGCACCGCGGCCAAGGCCTGACCGTGACCGAAAAAATCCTCAAGCAGTACACGGGGCCGGGGGCTGCGCCTTCGATGGAGGAGCGCGCCAAGAGCGCGCTGGTGTTCGGCAAGCTGTCCGAGATGATCAACGCGGGCGTGCAGTGGGGCCGCAAGAACTCGCTGTGGCCGTACAACTTCGGCCTGTCCTGCTGCTACGTGGAGATGGCGACGGCGTTCACCAGCCAGCACGACCTCGCGCGCTTCGGCTCCGAGGTCATCCGCGCCACGCCGCGCCAGGCCGACGTCATCGTGATTTCCGGCACCCCGTTCCTGAAGATGGCGCCGGTGATCAAGCGCTGCTACGACCAGATGCTCGAGCCCA
The DNA here is from genome assembly GCA_035526825.1 of Verrucomicrobiia bacterium. Taxonomy (GTDB): domain Bacteria; phylum Pseudomonadota; class Gammaproteobacteria; order Nevskiales; family Nevskiaceae; genus JACPFV01. The sequence goes on from DATLBT010000057.1 coordinate 10,373, forward strand.
AGTGGGTCATCTCGATGGGTTCGTGCGCCAATTCGGGTGGCATGTACGACATCTACAGCGTCGTGCAGGGCTGTGACAAGTTCCTGCCGGTGGACGTCTATATCTCCGGCTGCCCGCCGCGTCCCGAGGCTTTCCTCGAGGCGTTGATCCTGCTGCAGAACTCGATCCAGAACGAGGTCCGCCCGCTATCGTGGGTCGTGGGCCCGCAGGGCGTGCAGAAGGCGCCCAAGCTGTCCATGCGCGATGCCAAGCACGCCGAGCGCATGGCGGTGACGACGCTGCGCACACCCGACTCGGTCTGAAATGTCGACTCCAGCCACGGCGGCCCGGACCGCAGGCGCGAAAGCAGGCGACATCCGCCTTGAATTCGCCGGAAAATTTCCGGAGTTCGGCTATTCCTACCAGGAGTCGCAGGACGGCATCCCGACCGTGTGGGTGCAGGCCGGTCGCCTGAAGGACGTCCTGCGCTGGCTCAAGAACGAGGTCGCGCGGCCTTACCGCATGCTGTTCGACCTCACCGCGATCGACGAGCGCCTGCGCGTCAACCGCCAGGGCCAGCCCGAATCCGACTTCACGGTGGTCTACCACCTGATGTCGTTCGAGCGGAACGCCGATTTCCGCTTGAAGGTCGCTCTGAAGGGCGAATTCCCCTCGCTGCCCAGTGTCATCGACGTCTTCGTCAACGCCAACTGGTACGAGCGCGAGGTCTGGGACCTGTTCGGGATCAAGTTCGACGGCCACCCGAACCTCGCGCGCATCATGATGCCGAAGAGCTGGGTCGGCCATCCGCTGCGCAAGGACCATCCGGCGCGCGGAACGGAATTCGAGCGCTTCCACATGGATGCGCTCAAGGCCGACAGCCTGCAGGAAGACCTCAAGATCGATCCGGCCGAATGGGGCTTCCAGACGCACGGCAAGGACCACGACTTCATGCTGCTGAACCTGGGGCCCAACCACCCCAGCGTGCATGGCGTGTTCCGCATCATGCTGCAGCTCGATGGCGAGGAAATCATCCACTCCGTCCCCGACATCGGCTATCACCACCGCGGCGCCGAGAAGATGGGCGAGCGGCAGAGCTGGCACAGCTACATCCCCTATACCGACCGCATCGATTACCTCGGCGGGGTGATGAACAACCTGCCGTACCTGATGGCGGTCGAGAAGATGGCCGGCATCGAAGTGCCGCCGCGTGCGCAGACCATCCGCGTGATGCTGTGCGAGTTCTTCCGGATCATGTCGCACCTGCTGTTCTACGGCACCTACGTGCAGGACGTGGGCTCGATGAGCCCGGTGTTCTTCATGTTCGTCGACCGGCAGAAGGCCTACGACGTGGTCGAGGCGATCACGGGTTTTCGCATGCATCCGGCGTGGTTCCGCATCGGCGGCGTTGCCGCCGACCTGCCGAACGGCTGGGACCGGCTGGTGCGCGAGTTCCTCGACTTCATGCCCAAGCGACTGGACGACTACTTCAAGATCGCAATGAAGAACTCGATCCTGATCAAGCGCTCGAAGCACGTCGCGGCCTACACCACCGACGAGGCCATCGAGTGGGGCGTGACCGGTCCCGGCCTGCGCGCCACCGGCATGGCCTTCGATTTCCGCAAGGCGCGGCCGTATTCGGGTTACGAGAACTTCGACTTCGAGGTCCCGGTGGGCCAGAACGGCGACGTCCTGGATCGCGCGCTGGTGCGCATCGAGGAGATCAAGCAGTCCTTGCGCATCATCGAGCAGTGCCTCAACAACATGCCGAGCGGCGACTACAAGGCGCGCCACCCGCTGACGACGCCGCCGATCAAGGACCACACGATGCAGGACATCGAGACCTTGATCCATCATTTCCTGAGCGTCAGCTGGGGCCCGGTGATCCCGCCAAGCGAGTGCTCGGTGACGATCGAGGCGACCAAGGGCCTCAACGCCTATTACCTCGTGTCCGACGGCAGCACCATGAGCTACCGCACGCGCATCCGCACGCCGAGCTTCCCGCACCTCCAGCAGATCCCGCTGGTCTGCAAGGGCGCGATGGTGCCCGACCTGATCGCGTACATCGCGTCGATCGACTTCGTAATGGCCGACGTGGACCGCTGATGGGGACTGTCACCTTTTTTCGATCTTCTCCGAAAAAAGGGGACTGTCCCCTTTTTGGGAATCGCTGAAATGCTGTCAAAGGAAGAACTGGCTGAAATCGAGCACGAGCTGGCTCATTACGAGCAGGCCTCGGCCGCGACCATCGAGGCGCTCAAGATCGTGCAGAAGCACCGCGGCTGGGTGTCGGACGAGGCCGTCAAGGACATCGCCGCGAAGCTGGGCACCTCGGCGGCGGACGTCGACTCGGTGGCGACCTTCTACAACCTCATCTTCCGCAAGCCGGTCGGCCGCCACGTGATCTTCACGTGCGACTCGGTGTCGTGCCACATCATGGGCGCCGACGGACTGCGCAAGAAGCTCGAGAAGAACCTCGGCATCAAGCCGGGTCAGACCACCGGCGACAACCGCTTCACGCTCCTGCCGATCGTGTGCCTCGGCACCTGCGACAAGGCGCCGGCCATGCTGGTGGACCAGGACCTGCACCGCGGGCTCGAGGACGTCAGCGAGTCGACGCTCGCCGAGCTGCTGGCGGGGTACAAGTAATGACGCACAACCCCGTGAGCCCGCCGAGCAAACCGCTGACGCGAAACATCGATCTCGAGCGCGGCCCGCTCGACATCACCGAGTTCGAGAAGCGCGGCGGCTACCATGCCGCGCGCAAGGCCATGAAGCAGATGGCGCCGCTCGAGGTGATCAACGCGGTCAAGGAAGCCAACTTGCGCGGCCGTGGCGGCGCCGGCTTCCCCACCGGCGTGAAGTGGGGCCTCGTTCCCGGTGGCAAGCCCGGTGACGGCGGCGCGGCGCACAAGTACTTCGTCGCCAACGGCGACGAGATGGAGCCCGGCACCTTCAAGGACCGCCTGCTGCTGGAGGGCGACCCGCACGGCTTCATCGAGGGCATGATCCTCGGCGGCTACGCCATCCAGGCCGACATCGGCTACGTGTTCCTGCGCGCCGAGTACTTCGTTGCCGCCGAGCGTCTGCGCAAGGCGATCGCCGAGGCCTACGCCAAGGGCTATCTGGGCCAGAACATCCTCGGGTCGGGCTTCTCTTACGACCTGTACCTGCACACCAGTGCCGGCCGCTACATCTGCGGCGAGGAAACCGCGCTGATCAGCTCGCTCGAGGGCCGCCGCGCCATTCCGCGCGCCAAGCCGCCGTTCCCCGCGATCTCCGGCCTGTTCGGCAAGCCGACCGTGGTCAACAACATCGAGACCATCTGCAACGTCGCACCGATCATCGAGTACGGCGCCGCCTGGTTCAAAGGTTTGAGCAAGAGCAAGGACGGCGGCACCAAGCTGTACGGCGCCTCCGGCAAGGTGAAGACGCCGGGCACCTGGGAACTGCCGATGGGCACGACCGCGCGCGAACTGGTCGAGGTACACGGCGGCGGCATGCGGGACGGCCACAAGCTGCGCGGATGGCTGCCGGGCGGTGCGTCGACCGACTTCCTCACCGCCGACCACCTCGACCTGCCGATGGATTTCGATTCCATCGCCAAGGCCGGGTCGCGCATGGGCACCGGCCAGATGATCGTGCTCGACGACAAGACCTCGGTGATCTCGGTGGTACGCAACCTCGAGCACTTCTTCGCGCAGGAGTCCTGCGGCTTCTGCACGCCGTGCCGCGACGGCTTGCCGTGGATCGAAAAATTGTTGATCGCGCTCGAGGAAGGCCGCGGCAGGCCGGGCGACCTCGAGCTCCTCGCCAAGCATTGCCGCCTGCTCGGGCCGGGACGTACGTTCTGCGCGCATGCGCCGGGTGCGGTGGAGCCGCTGCAGAGCGCGCTGAAGTATTTCCGGGCTGATTTTGAGGCGGGAATTACACGCGCGGCCCCCACTCCGCTCCTCACCCTCACCCCTACCCCTCTCCCGCAAGCGGGAGAGGGGAAAAAGGCGCTTGTCTCATGAGCGACAAGAAGAAGTCCCGGATCATTGTCGACGGCAAGAGCCTTCAAGTGGAGGCGGGATCCAATTTGCTGCAGGCGGCACTCGGCCAAGGGCTCGACGTACCCTATTTCTGCTGGCACCCGGCGCTCGGCTCGGTGGGCGCCTGCCGCCAGTGCGCGGTGATCCAGTACAAGGACGAAGCCGACACCACCGGCCGCGTCGTCATGAGCTGCATGACGCCGTGCACCGAGGGCGCGCGTTTCTCGGTGGAGCATCCGGAGGCGCGCGACATGCGCGCGTCCGTGGTCGAGCTGCTGATGACCAACCACCCGCACGATTGCCCGGTGTGCGAGGAAGGCGGCCACTGCCACCTGCAGGACATGACGGTGATGACGGGCCACAACTACCGTCGCTATCGCCACACCAAGCGCACCCACCGCAACCAGGACCTCGGGCCGTTCATCTCGCACGAGATGAACCGCTGCATTGCCTGTTATCGCTGCGTGCGCTATTACAAGGACTACGCCGGTGGACATGACCTCGATGTCTTCGGCAGCGGCGCCGAGGTTTATTTCGGCCGCGCAGAGTCCGGCACGCTCGAGTCGCCGTTCTCCGGCAACCTCGTCGAGGTCTGTCCGACCGGCGTGTTCACCGACAAGCCCTATGGCGAGTCGTACACCCGCAAGTGGGACCTGCAAAGCTCGCCGAGCATCTGCGCCGGATGCTCGATCGGCTGCAACATCTCGCCGGGCGAGCGCTACGGCAAGCTAAAGCGCATCGAGAATCGCTACCACGGCGAGATCAACGGCTACTTCATCTGCGACCGCGGCCGCTTCGGTTACGGGCACGTCAACCGCGACGACCGGCCCAAGCTCGACGCCGGCGGCGGCGAAGCCGCCATCGCGCAGGTCGCACAACTGCTGGCGGCCGGCAAGGTTGTCGCGATCGGCTCGCCGCGCGCGCCGCTCGAGACCAACCACGCGCTGCGCGCGCTGGTGGGCGACAAGAATTTCAGCAGCGGCCAGTCGGCCGCGGACGCCGAACTGACCCAGCTCGCGCTCAAGGTGATGCAAGGCCCGGCCAAGGTGGCCTCGATCCGCGACGCCGAGCAGGCCGACGCCGTGCTGGTGCTCGGCGAGGACGTGCTCGCCACCGGCGCGCGCCTCGCGCTCGCGCTGCGCCAGGCCACGCGCCAAGCCAGCTTCGCGATGGGCAAGGCTGCGCATGTGCCGACCTGGCAGGACGCCTCGATCCGCACGCTCGCGCAGGACGTCAAGAGCCCGCTGTTCAACGTCACACCGTTTGGCAGCGCCCTCGATGAGGTCGCCGCGGTGAGCCTGCGCGCCGCGCCGGTCGACATCGCCCGCCTCGGCATGGCGGTGGCGCACGCGCTCGAGGGCACCGCTCCGATCGTGACCGCGCTCGATGCCTCGATGCTGGCGACCGCGGCCAACATCGCCAAGGCCCTGCTCGGCGCCGAGCGTCCGCTGATCGTGTCCGGCACCAACCAGGGCAGCGTGGCCGTGCTGCAGGCCGTCTCGAACATCGTCGCCGCGCTGGCTCGGGTCGGCCGCGCGCCGTCCGTGAGCCTGGTGTTCGCGGAAAGCAACAGTGTCGGCGTAGGCCTCATGGGCGGAGCGACCGTCGACGAGATCCTGTCGCGCGTCGAAAGCGGCTCGGTGCAGACGCTGATCGTGGCCGAGAACGACCTGTTCCGGCGCGCATCGCCCGCCAAGGTCGAAGCTGCGCTCAGCAAGCTCAAGAATCTGGTCGTGCTCGATTCGATCTCGACGCCTACCACTGCGCGCGCCACGGTCTTCTTGCCCGCCGGCTCCTTCGCCGAGAGCGACGGCACGCTGGTCAACAACGAGGGCCGCGCGCAGCGCTTCTTCCAGACCTTCGTTGCGGCGGCGGGCGAGATCCGCGAATCGTGGCGCTGGCTGCAGCAGGTCTCGGCGTTTGGTGGCGTCAGTCTGGGCGACAACCTCGATGCGCTGACCGCGGCCTGCGCCGCGGCGACGCCCGCGCTGGCCGGCATCGTCGAGGCCGCGCCGAGCGCAAAATTCCGCATCGCCGGCGCCAAGGTGCCGCGCCAGCCGCATCGCTACAGCGGCCGCACCGCGATGCACGCCCAGCGCGACGTGCACGAGCCGCGGCCCGCGCAGGACGCCGACTCGCCGCTGGCCTTCAGCATGGAAGGTGCCACGGGCCTGGGTCCCGAGCCCGCGCCATTGATCCCGATGTTCTGGTATCCGTCGTGGAACTCGCCGCAGGCGGTCAACAAGTTCCAGGACGAGATCGGCGGCCACCTCAAGGGCGGTGACCCCGGCGTGCACCTGCTGCAGCACGATGCCGAGGCGCGTCCGGCCTGGTTCAACCCGCCGGCCGCGACGAACGGCCTTCGCGCGGTGCCGCGCCATGACTTGTTCGGCAGCGAGGAACTGAGCGCGCAGGCCCCGGTCATGGCGAGTCGCATCGGCGAGCCGCGGGCACTGGTCAATCCCGACAGCAAGCTCGCCGACGGCTCCAGCGTGACGCTCGCGGTGGACGGCGCGCCGCTGACGCTCGTCGTGCACGTTGACAGTTCCGTGCCCAAGGGCTGCATCGGCATCCCGGCCGGACGAGCCGGCCTGCCCTACGTCGCGCCGGGCGCCGCGGTCACGATCGGGGGCAAGGCCTGAGCATGCTCGCCCAGCCGCTGCCGCAAGGGATGATCGTCGTGGCGATCATGCTCAACGTGGTCGGACTCGCCGCGCTGCTGATCTGGGTCGAGCGTCGGGCGCTCGGCTGGTGGCAGGACCGTTACGGCCCGAACCGCGTCGGCTTCCTCGGTCTCGGCCAGGTCGTGGCCGACATGATCAAGATCTTCATGAAGGACGATTGGACGCCACCGTTCGTCGACAAGCCGGTGTTCATCATTGCGCCGGCCATCGTCATGGCGACCATCCTGCTCGCAGTGGCGGTGGTGCCCTTTGCGCCGGGCTGGACCATCGCCGGCGACTGGAACGTGGGCCTGCTGTTCTTCCTCGCGATGACCTCGCTCGCGGTCTACAGCGTCATGCTCGGCGGCTGGGCCAGCAACAATAAATACGCGCTGCTCGGCACGATGCGGGCCAGCGCCCAGACCATCACCTACGAAGTGTTCATGGGCCTTGCGCTGATGGGCGTCGTGGTGCAGGCCGGCAGCTTCAACCTCACCGAGATCGTCGAGGCGCAACGTGGCCTCTGGTACGTGGTGCCGCAGTTCATCGGCTTCGTGACCTTCATGATCGCGGGCCTCGCCGAGACACATCGCCTGCCGCTGGACTTGCCGGAAGCGGAGCACGAGCTCACGGCCGGCTTCCACACCGAGTACGGCGGCATGAAATTCGGCATGTTCTTCGTCGGCGAGTACGTGGCGGTGGTGCTGGTTTCGGCAATGCTGACCACGCTGTTCCTCGGCGGCTGGCTCGGGCCTTTCAGCGGCGCCTGGACGCCGTTCGGCATCGACGTCATCGGCCTGTCCTGGTTCTGGGCGAAGACGATGTTCTTCATCATGTTCTTCATCCTGCTGCGCTCGGCGATTCCGCGGCCGCGCTATGACCAGCTCATGAGCTTCGGCTGGAAGGTCCTGCTGCCGCTGACGCTGGTCAACCTGCTCGTCACCGGTTTCTTCGTGATGGCCCGCGCCCATGGATGAAACCGTCGGGCAGAAAATCAAGTTCCTGGTCGTCGGGACCTGGAGCCAGCTGGTCAGCCTGTGGCGCATGTTCGCGCACAGCTGGGCGCCGCGCTCGACGGTCCTCTACCCGGAGCAGAAGCCCTACGTGCCGCCGCGGTACCGCGGCCGCATCGTGCTGACGCGCGATCCCGATGGTGAAGAGCGTTGCGTCGCCTGCAACCTTTGCGCGGTGGCCTGCCCGGTCGGTTGCATCAGCCTGCAGAAAGGCGAGAAGGAAGGCGGCCGTTGGTATCCCGAGTGGTTCCGCATCAACTTCTCGCGCTGCATCTACTGCGGCCTGTGCGAGGAAGCCTGCCCGACCTACGCCATCCAGCTGACGCCGGACTACGAGATGGCCGAGTACGACCGCCAGAACATGGTCTACGAGAAAGAGCACCTGCTGATCGCGGGCGTCGGCAAGCAGCCGGGCTACAACTTCTACCGCGTCGCCGGCATGTCGGTGCCGGGCAAGGACAAGGGCGAGGCGAAGAACGAGGAAGCACCGGTGGACGTGCGGAGCCTGCTGCCGTGACCGCCGCCATCGTGTTCTGGGGCGCCGCGCTGGTGGCCATCGTCAGCACCGTGTTCACCGTGACGGGGCGCAACCCGGTGCACGCGCTGCTCTACCTCATCGTCTCCCTGCTCGCGGTCGCGGTGATCTTCTTCACCTACGGCGCGCCTTTCGCAGCGCTGCTCGAGGTGATCGTCTATGCCGGTGCGATCCTCGTGCTGTTCGTGTTCGTCGTGATGATGTTGAATCTTGGCGATGCCGCCCAGCAGGAGCGCAAGCTGCTGACGCCGCGCATCTGGGTCGGCCCGGGCGTCCTGTCGGCGATCCTCCTGGCGGAAGTGCTCGCATTGATGCATCAGGGCACGCTCGACGGACATGGCGGCCAGTTGCACGCCGTCGGCGCCGAGGTCACGGCGAAGCAGGTCGGCATCGCGCTGTTCGGGCCGTACCTGCTCGCGGTGGAGCTCGCCTCCATGTTGCTGCTCGGCGCGCTGGTCGCTGCTTACCACCTGGGGCGGCAGGAATGACCGCCGTCCCGATGGAGCACGGATTGATGCTGGCCAGCGTGCTGTTCGCGCTGGGCCTGTTCGGCCTGCTGGTGCGCCGCAACGTGCTGTTCGTGCTGATGTCGCTCGAAATCATGCTCAACGCCGCCGCCCTGGCATTCGTCGCCGCGGGTAGCCGCTGGGCGCAGCCGGACGGCCAGATCATGTTCATCCTCATCGTGACGCTGGCGGCGTCGGAGGCCGCGGTGGGCCTCGCGCTGGTGCTGCAGGTCTACAAGCGCTACGTCACGCTGGACACCGATTCGCTGGCCGGGATGAGAGGCTGATCCGCTCATGCTCGACCTGCTCTTCCTGACCTTCACCTTCCCGATCCTCGGCTTCACGATCCTCGCGTTCGCGCGCGGGCGGCTGGCCGAGACGCCTGCGGCGATCGTCGGCGTCGGCTCGATCGGCCTGTCGGCGCTCACCGTGCTGCTGCTCGGCTTCGAATTCCTGCGCAACCCGCCGGTCGACCACGCCTGGACGCAGGTGCTGTGGACCTGGATGAACGTGGACGGCTTTGCGCCACGGTTCGCGCTGCGGCTCGATGCATTGAGCCTGACGATGCTGGGCGTAATCACCGGCGTGGGCTTCTTCATCCACCTGTTTGCCTCCTGGTACATGCGCGGCGACGACGGCTACGACCGTTATTTTTCGTACATGAACCTGTTCGTCGCCTCGATGATCTTCCTGGTCCTCGGCGACAACCTGCTGTTCCTCTATTTCGGCTGGGAAGGCGTGGGCCTGTGCTCGTACCTCCTGATCGGCTTCTGGTACAAGGACCCGGCCAACGGCGCGGCGGCGCGCAAGGCCTTCGTCGTCACGCGCGTCGGCGACACCTTCATGGCCGTCGGCTTGTTCGTCCTGTTCCACGAACTCGGCACGCTGGAAATCCAGGAGTTGCTGGTGCTCGCGCCGCAGAAGTGGGCCGTGGGCTCAAACATCGCGACGATCGCCGCGCTGCTGCTGCTGGGCGGCGCCGTCGGCAAGAGCGCGCAGTTGCCGCTGCAGACCTGGCTGCCTGACGCCATGGCCGGCCCGACGCCGGTCTCGGCCCTCATCCACGCGGCAACCATGGTCACCGCCGGCGTGTACCTGATCGCGCGCACGCACGTCTTGTTCGAGCTGTCGCCGTTCGCGCTGCAGATGGTCGGCTGGGTCGGCGCGATCACGCTGCTGATGGCGGGCTTCACCGCGCTGACGCAGACCGACATCAAGCGCGTGCTGGCCTACTCCACCATGAGCCAGATCGGCTACATGTTCCTCGCGCTGGGCGCCGGCGCCTGGAGCGCCGCGGTTTTCCACCTGATGACGCACGCGTTCTTCAAGGCGTTGCTGTTCCTCTCGGCGGGCGCGGTGATCTTGGCGATGCACCACGAGCAGGACATGTTCCGCATGGGCGGCTTGCGCAAGAAGATCCCGTTCGTGTTCTGGGTGTTCGTGATCGGCTGTGCCGGGCTCGTCGCACTGCCGCCGACCTCGGGCTTCTTCTCGAAGGACGAGATCCTCTGGGAAGCCTGGGCCAACGGCCACAAGGACCTCTACTACGCCGGCCTGGTCGGCGCGTTCATGACCGCGCTCTACACCGGCCGCATGGTCTTCATCACCTTCTTCGGCAAGCCGCTCAGCGAACAAGCGGAGCATCCGCATCCCGGTCACGGCATCGCGCACTCGCTGCCGCTGGCCGTGCTCGCCGTCGCCGCGGTGCTGGGCGGCTTCATCCACTTGCCGCTCGAGTCGGTGCTGCCGCAGGCGACGCACGCCGACGTGTCCGCCAAGCACACCATCGAGCTCGTGTCCGTGCTGACCGGCCTCGCGGGACTCGCGCTGTCGGCCTTCCTGTTCCTCAGGGCGCCCGGCCTGGTCGACGCCCTTGCGAAGAACCCGATCGGCGCGGTGCTGCGCAAGACCTGGCAGAACGCCTGGTGGTTCGACTGGACCTATGACCTGGTCTTCAAGCGCCCCTTTCTCTGGTTCACGCGGGTGAATGCCAAGGATGGATTCGACGTGGCCATCGGCTTCATCCCGCTTTCGCTGCGCGCTTTGTATGGCGTTGCGGCGCGCACCCAGACCGGCCAGATCCGCTGGTATGCCATGAGCATCGTCGCGGGCGCAGTGCTGGTGCTTGGGGTGGTGCTGCTATGACCCCTCGATACGCTCGCTGCGCTCGCTACTCGGGGCGGTCGGAATTCGACAATGACTGATCCCATTATCCTGGTCTGGCTTATTGCGATTCCGTTCATCGGCGGCTTGCTGAGCTGGATCGGCGAGCTCGCGGGCGGCATCACCTATCCGCGCTGGATCGCGCTCGGCACGATGGTGCTGGTGCTGTTCCTGTCCATCTGGCTGTGGCTCAGTGGCGATTACTCGATGTCCGGCATCGCCGTGCCGGGCGCGGAGCCGCAGTGGGCGCTGGAATTCCAGGCGCCGTGGATCGAACGCTTCGGCATCTCGGTGCACCTGGGCCTGGACGGCCTGTCGATGCTGCTGATCGTGCTGACCAACCTGCTGGGCCTGATGGCGGTGGCATGCTCGTGGAAGGAGATCGGCCGTTACGTCGGCTTTTTCCATCTCAACCTGCTGTGGAACCTCGGCGGCGTTGTTGCCGTGTTCCTCGCGCTGGATCTTTTCCTGTTCTTCTTCTTCTGGGAAATGATGCTGGTGCCGATGTACTTCCTGATCGCAATCTGGGGCCACAACGCGCCGGGCGGCAAGGGTCGCATCTACGCGGCGACCAAGTTTTTCATCTTCACGCAGGCCTCGGGCCTGCTGATGCTGCTCGCGATCCTCGGCATTGTCTGGGTCACCCACCAGGCCACCGGCGCGTGGAGCTTCGACTACGAGGTACTGCTCAAGACCGAGATGTCGGACGAGGTGCAATACCTGCTGATGCTCGGATTTTTCGTCGCATTCATGGTCAAGCTGCCGGTGGTGCCGTTCCACTCGTGGCTGCCCGACGCGCACTCTCAGGCGCCGACCGCCGGCTCAGTCGACCTCGCCGGCATCCTGCTCAAGACGGCGGCTTACGGGCTGATGCGCTTCGGCCTGCCGCTGTTCCCCGAAGCGTCGGCCAGCTTCGCGCCGGTGGCCATGTGGCTCGGCTGTGTCGGCATCGTTTACGGCGCGTTCATGACGTTCTCGCAGAACGATGTGAAGCGACTGGTCGCCTATTCGTCGGTTTCACACATGGGCTTCGTGCTGATCGGCATTTATGCCGGAACCGAGGCCGCGCTGCAGGGCGCGGTGATCACGATGATTGCGCACGGCATCTCGGCCGGCGCGCTGTTCATCCTGTGCGGCGAGGTCTACGAGCGGTTGCACACCCGCGACCTGCGCGAGATGGGCGGCTTGTGGTCGCGCTTCCCGTACTTGCCGCCGATCGTGATGTTCTTCTGCCTCGCGGCTCTGGGCCTGCCGGGCCTCGGCAACTTCGTCGGCGAGTTCCTGGTGCTGATCGGCACCTGGAACGTGGACAAGTCGGTCACCATCGTCGCCGCCACCGGCCTGATTTTCGCGGCGGTGTACTCGCTGATGATGATCCAGCGCGCTTTCCACGGCCCGGCAAAGTCCGATGAGAAGCTCGAGGACCTCAATCGCCGCGAGGTGGCGACCGTCATGAGCCTGATGGCGCTCCTGTTGTGGCTGGGCGTCTACCCGCAGCCGGTGCTCGACACGTCCGCCGCCGCGATGCAGGCCTTGCACGTGCTCTATGCGGCGGCCGGGGGCGGGCCATGACGTTCACGCAGGACCAGTGGGTCGCCCTGCTGCCGATCCTTGCGGTCGCCGGGACCGCGGTCGCCGTGATGATCGCGATCGCGATCCGCCGCAACCACTGGTGGAACGCCACGCTATGCGTCGCGGGTCTCAACGCCACGCTGTTCTGGGTGCTGGTCGTCTTCTACAACTACGACGGGCCGCAACAGATCACGCCGCTGCTCATCGTCGACGGCTATGCGCTGTTCTACTACGCGCTGGTCCTGGTGCTGACGCTGGCCACCGCCACCCTGTCGCATGCTTATCTCGAGGGGCATCGGGGGCACAAGGAGGAGCACTACGTCCTGCTCTCGGTCGCCGCGCTCGGCGCACTCGTGCTGGCGAGCAGCAACCACTTCGCTTCGTTCTTCCTCGGCCTCGAGATCCTCTCGGTGCCGCTGTACGCCATGGTCGCCTACGTCTGGAAGGACGCGCGCTCGCTCGAAGCCGGCGTCAAGTACCTGATCCTGTCAGCCGCGGCGTCCGCCTTCCTGCTGTTCGGCATGGCGCTGGTTTACTCCCAGGTCGGCACCCTCGCCTTCGGCGAGATGGGCGCGCGGCTCGGGCAGACCGAAGGCTTCGGCAACGCCTACCTGCTGGCTGGCGCCTCGATGATCCTGGTCGCGGTCGGCTTCAAGCTGTCGCTGGTGCCGTTCCACCTGTGGACGCCCGACGTCTACGAGGGCGCGCCGGCACCGGTCGGGGCGTTCCTCGCGACCGTGTCGAAGGTCGCGGTGTTCGTCGTGCTGCTGCGCTGGTTCGTGCAGGGACGCGGCGGCGAGATGGCCGCGCTGACCGACGCATTGGCGGCCATCGCGTTCGTGTCGATCCTGGTCGGCAACGTGCTGGCGCTGTTCCAGACCAACATCAAGCGCCTGCTGGCGTACTCGTCGATCGCGCACCTCGGCTACCTGCTGGTCGCGCTGATCGCCTCGGGCGAATTCGCGGTCGAGGCCGTCGGCGTGTACCTCATCACCTACTCGGTCACCGTGCTTGGCGCGTTCGGCGTGGTCGCGCTGATGTCGAGCCCGCGCGGCGAGCGCGACGCCGACAACCTCTATGACTACCGTGGCCTGTTCTGGCGCCGCCCGCTGCTGGTCGCGATCCTCACGCCGATGATGCTGTCGCTCGCCGGCATTCCCATCACGGCGGGATTCATCGGCAAGTTCTACGTCATCGCCGCCGGCATCGACGCCGGCTTGTGGTGGCTGATCGCGGCGGTCGTGCTGGGCAGCGCGATCGGCTTGTACTACTACCTGCGCGTCGTCGTGACGATGTTCATGCAGGATCCCGAGCGCCTGAAGTTCGACGCGCCGATGCACTGGGCGCAGCAGGTCGGCGGCGTCATGGTGCTGCTGCTGACGTTGCTGATGTTCGTGCTCGGAATTTACCCCGCGCCGATCATCGAACTGATCCGCCTCGCGGGATTGCCGGCGGCGTAGGCTTCGTTGTGCCGCCCTGCGAACGCGATTCCTCGCTTCGCTCGGAATGACACCAGGGTTTATTTCAATTCGTACCTGAATTCTTTCTTGAACCGCGCCTTGAAGCCTTCCGGGGTGAGCTTGTGGTTCTGCGTTCCCGGGCGCTCGATCTTGATCGCGCCCATCAGCGACGCCACGCGGCCCGCGGTCTCCCAGTCCATGCCGGCGGCGATGCCGTGGAGCAAGCCGCCGCGGTAGGCGTCGCCGCAACCGGTGGGATCGGCCAGCACCTCGGCGCGCGCACACGGGATCTCATGATGCTTCTTCTTGGCGAAGATGCTCGAGCCCTTGGCGCCGCGCGTCACGATCAGCGCATCGACGCGCTCCGCCACCTGTTTCAGCGTCCAGCCGGTGCGCTTGACCATCAGCTCGGCCTCGTAGTCGTTGACCGCGACGTAGGACGCCTGCGTGATGAACAATTTGAGTTCGTCGCCGTTGAACATCGGCAGGCCCTGGCCAGGGTCGAACAGGAACGGCACGCCGGCGTCGGCAAACTGGCGCGCGTGCAGCACCATGCCCTTCTTGCCGTCCGGTGAGACCGAGCCGAGCTTCACCCCCTTCTTCGGGATGTCCTGCTCGTGCGCCATGCTCATGGCGCCCGGATGGAACGCGGTGATCTGGTTGTCGTCCATGTCGGTGACGATGTACGCCTGAGCGGTGTACTGGTCGCCGAACTCCTTGATGTGCGCGCGCGTGATGCCGAGCTCGTCGAAGCGCTTGGCGTACGGCGCGAAGTCGCTGCCGACCGTGCCCATCGGCAGCGGCTTGCCACCGAGCATCTGCAGGTTGTAGGCGATGTTGCCGGCGCAGCCGCCGAATTCCTTGCGCATCTGCGGCACGAGGAACGACACGTTCAGCATGTGCACCTTGTCCGGCAGGATGTCGTCCTTGAAATGGCCGGGATACACCATGATGGTGTCGTAGGCGAGCGAGCCACAGATCAGCACCGACATCAGCGAGACTCCTTGGCGACATGGCGGATGTCGAGTTGGCGCGCTGCGCGCACGTCATCGAGGCGGCGCACCGGCAGCGTGTACGGCGCGCCCTTGACCTTGGCGATGTCCTGCTTCGCCTCGTCCCAGATCGAGACGAGCGCCGCGACGAACGCATCGAGCGTGTCCTTGTCCTCGGATTCGGTCGGCTCGATCAGCAGGCACTCCGGCACCAGCAGCGGGAAATAGATCGTCGGTGCGTGGAAGCCGTAATCGAGCAGGCGCTTGGCGACGTCGGTGGCGGTCAGGTCGATTTCCTGCTTCTGGCGCTTCAGCGTGATGATGAATTCATGGCTGGCGCGACGCCCCTTGAACGCCAGGTCGAAGCCGTGTTTCGCGAGCTGCACGGCGAGGTAATTTGCGTTGAGCGTGGCGAACTCGGCGACGCGGTGCATGCCTTCGCGACCGAGCAGGCGCGCGTAGACGTAGGCGCGCAACAGCACGCCGGCGTTGCCCATGAACGCGGACAGGCGACCGATAGACTGCGGCAGGTCGTTCTCGTCGAGCCAGCGGTAGCTGTTGCCGTCCTTCCCCACCAGCGGAATCGGCATGAACGGCAACAACCGCTTGCTGACCCCCACCGCGCCAGACCCCGGACCGCCGCCGCCGTGCGGCGTCGAGAAGGTCTTGTGCAGGTTCATGTGGATGACGTCGAAGCCCATGTCGCCCGGCCGCACCTTGCCGAGGATGGCGTTGAGGTTGGCGCCGTCGTAGTAGAGCAGGCCGCCGGCCTGGTGCACGAGGCCGGCGATTTCCTTGATGCGGCGCTCGAACACGCCGAGCGTCGACGGGTTCGTCAGCATGATGCCCGCGGTCTTCGGGCCGAGCGCGGCCTTCAGCGACTCGATGTCGACGTCGCCGTGGTCGTCGGTCGGAATCTCGCGCACCGTCATGCCGAGCATGGTCGCGGTGGCGGGGTTGGTGCCGTGCGCGGCATCGGGCACCAGGATCTCGGTGCGCGCGGAGTCGTTGCGGGACTGGTGGTACGCGCGAATCATGGCGACGCCAGCGAACTCACCCTGCGCGCCGGCCATCGGCGTCAGCGACACACCCGCCATGCCCGTCACCGCCTTCAGCATTTCCTGCAGCTCGTGCATGCACGCCAGGAAGCCCTGGCTGTGGACGGCCGGCGCCAGCGGATGGCGCGCCAGGAACTCCGGCAGCATCGCCAGCGTGTTGCACGCCCGCGGGTTGTACTTCATGGTGCAACTACCCAGCGGGTAGAAGTGCGTGTCGATCGAGAAATTCAGCTGCGACAGGCGCGTGTAGTGGCGCACGGCCTGCAGCTCGGAGACCTCCGGCAGCGCCGGCAGTTGCGCGCGCCGCAGCGCCGCGGGTATCCCGGACGCATCGACCGCCTTGCCGGGGTTCTGCGCGTAGGCCTGGCGGCCCGCGCGCGAGCGCTCGAAGATCAGTTTTTCAGCGGGCTTGTGCGACACGTCGTCGTTCCTCACATCGAATCCTTGGCGAGCGCCTCGAGTGCGGCCTCATAATCGGGCTCATCGGCGATCTCGCCGACCAGCTGCGCGTGCAGCACCTTGTCATCCGGGTCCAGCACGATGCAGGCGCGCGCCGTCAGGCCCGAAAGCGGGCCGGACTCGATCCGCACGCCATAGGCCTCGGCGAAACGCCCGCCGCGCATCAGCGACAAGGTGCGGACGTTCTTGAGCCCTTCGGTGCCGCAAAAGCGGTTCATCGCGAACGGCAGGTCCTGCGAGATGCACAGCACCTCGACATCCTTGAACTTGCCGGCCTTTTCATTGAACTTGCGCACCGACATCGCGCAGGTGGGCGTGTCGATCGACGGAAAAATGTTCAGCACCTTCCACTTGCCGGCGAAGTCGGACAACTGCTGGTCGACCAGGTCGCGTGACACCAGCTTGAATGGCGGCGCGAGACTGCCCACCTTCGGCAACTCGCCGCCGACCAGGACCGGGTTGCCTCTCAGCGTGACGTTGGCCATGGCTTCTCTCTTCAGGCTGCCTGCTTCAGCACACCGGCCAGCGCCTGGGCATAGCGCGCGAGGTCGGCATCGGACTTTGTCTCGGTGGCGCACACCAGCAACGCGTGGCCGAGCTCGGGATAGTGGCGCGACAGGTCGAAACCGCCATGGATGCCGTGTCGGGCCAGTTCGGCCAACACCGGCGCGACGGGGCGGTCGAGCTTCACGACACATTCGTGGAAGTGCGCGCCGCCAAACACGGCCTTCACGCCGATGGCCGCGAGCCGCTCGCGCAGCGAGCGCAGGTTGGCCATCGAGGCGGAGGCGACGCGCGCCAGTCCCTCGGGGCCCAGCAGTGACATGTAAATCGTCGCCGCCGTCACCAGCAAGCCCTGGTTGGTGCAGATGTTCGAAGTGGCCTTGCTGCGGCGGATGTGCTGCTCGCGCGCCTGCAGCGTCAACGTGAAGCCCTCCTTGCCGTCGAGGTCGACGGTGCGTCCGACGATGCGGCCCGGCATCTGGCGCACGAACTGCTGCTTGGCGCACATGAAGCCGAAGTACGGCCCGCCCGAGGCCAGCGGCGCGCCCAGCGGCTGGCCTTCGCCGACCACGATGTCGGCGCCGGCCTTGCCCCACTGGCCCGGCGCCTTGAGCAACGCCAGCGAGGTGGGATTGACCACGGCCACCACCAGCGCGCCGTGGGCGTGGGCCCAGTCGGTGAGCGCGTCGACATCCTCGAGCACGCCGAAGAAATTCGGCTGCTGGATGACCACCGCGCAGATGTCCTGGCCCTCGAACTTCCGCAGCTGCTCGACTTTGGTATCGCCGGTCTCGGCGCAGTACACCAGCGCGGCCTGCACCAGGCCCTGCGCGCCCGTCGTGGCGTCGGCGACCTGCCGGTAATACGGATGGACCGCCGCCGGCACCAGCACCTTGCGCGACGTGCTCTTCGCGTTCGAGCGCACCGCCATCAGCAAGCCTTCGCCCAGCGCCGAGGCGCCGTCGTAGAGGGATGCATTCGAGACGTCCATGCCGGTGAGCGCGGTCATCATCGACTGGAATTCGTACAGCACCTGCAGCGTGCCCTGGCTGGCTTCGGCCTGGTACGGCGTGTAGGCCGAGTAGAACTCGCCGCGCGTGGTGATTTCCCACACCGCGGCCGGGATGTGGTGCTCGTAGGCGCCGGCGCCGATGAAGTTCAGCGCCAGGCCATCGCTCTGCGCTCGCTCGTGCATGAGCCGCGCAATCTCCATCTCCGGCAGGCCTTCCGGCACCGCATCGAGTTTGCCGCAGCGCAACTCGGCGGGAATCTCGTCGAACAGCGCGTCGATCGACTTGGCGCCGATGGCCGCGAGCATCTCGCGTACATCAGCCTCGGTGTGCGGAATAAACGGCATGGTCTTTCCCTAATCCCTAATCCCTAATCCCTAACCCCTAACCCGCGTCAGCAACCACTTTCTGATACCCGGCAGCATCCAGCAGCTTGTCCATCTCCGCAGGATTCGCCGGCTTGACCTTGAACATCCAGCCCTTGCCATACGGATCCTGGTTCAGCGTCTCGGGAGCATTGGCGAGCTCGGGGTTCGAGTCGATGACCTCGCCCGAGATCGGCGCGTAGACGTCCGAGGCGGCCTTCACCGACTCGACCACCGCGCACGCCTCGCCCGCCGTGACCTTGCGTCCGGCCTTGGGCACCTCGACGAACACGAGGTCGCCGAGCGCGCCCTGCGCGTGGTCGGTGATGCCGATCACGACAGTGCCGTCGGGCTGCTTCCTGGCCCACTCATGGGATTTGGCGTAGCGCAGCTCGTTGGGAATCTTGCTCATCTTTCTCTCCAGTTCAGACCCGTGTCATTCCGAGCGCAGCGAGGAATCGCGTCCCCATGTCCAGCCCCTTTGCGCACGCTTCAAACCAGCACCTTGCCGTTGCGCACGAACGGCGGCTGCACCACGCGGCATGGCAGCCACTGTCCGCGAATCTCGACTTCGCACGCGCCATCGGCGTGGCCCTGCACGCGCGCCAGCGCGACCGATGCCTTCATTGACGGCGCGAAACTGCCGCTGGTGGTCTCGCCGGTGGCGCCATTGGCGAAGCGCAATTTCATGTGGGAGCGCAGCACACCGCGACCGTCGAGTACCAGGCCCAGCTGCTTGCGCGGCGGCGCTGCGCGCGTCGCATCGAGCGTGGCGCGGCCGGTGAACGGGCGGTCCGGCGGATCGAAAGCCACGGTCCACGCAAGCCCGCACTCGAGCGGCGTGACCGTGTCGTCCATGTCCTGGCCGTAAAGGTTCATGCCCGCCTCGAGGCGCAGCGTGTCGCGCGCGCCCAGGCCGCAGGGGCGCACGCCGTCGGCGGCGAGCGCGTCCCACAGCTTGCCGAGGTCGGCGTGCGGCAGCATGAACTCGTAACCGTCCTCGCCGGTGTAGCCGGTGGTTGCGACGAACCAGGGTTCGCCGTGCACGGACTGGAAAGCCTTGAGCGCCAGCGCCTGTTCGCGGATGGGCACGGGGATGTGCTGGCCGACGATGGCGCGCACGTCAGGACCCTGCACCGCGACGATGCCCAGATCCGTCCGGTGCTTCACCTCGACGCCGTACTTCGCGGCCGCGGGGCGGATCCAGGCGAGGTCCTTGTCGGTGGTGCCGGCGTTGACGACGAGGCGAAACCAGTCTTCCCGCTGGAAATAGATGATGAGGTCGTCGATCACGCCGCCCTGCGAATTGAGCATGCAGGTGTACAGCGCCTTGCCCGGCACTTTCAGCTTGGCGACGTCATTCGCCACCAGCGTGCGCAGGAACTCGCGCGTCCGCGCGCCATGCAAGTCGACCGCCGACATGTGGGCGACGTCGAACATGCCGCAGCCGCTGCGCACCGCGTGGTGCTCCTCGAGCTGCGAACCGTAATGGATCGGCATTTCCCAGCCGCCGAAATCGACGAGCTTGGCGCCGAGGGCCTGGTGCCGCGAATGGAGCGAAGTCTTCTTGAGCATGGTTCCGGTGAATCCAAGGTTCCGAAACCGCCCTCTGTCCGTTGACCTGAGAGTTCACCCTTGCGGGCTACCCCTTCGGTGGTCCGGAAAAATGGGGACTGACCCGCGGTTTGGGTCTGTCCCTATTTTTCCGGACGCTCTCCAGATTCGAATTGCCGGCCGGTGAGGGCTGGCCGCCGCGCGGTCCTTTTGCCTGAGCGATTCCGGGCGGAATTGCGCCTTCGGCCCTCCGCTGGTGCGGAGCGTCTCCCGCGAGACAGATTCGGGACGCATGATAAGCCCGCGACCCGGCGGGTGCCAGCGTTACCTGCGCTTGCATTCTGCTGCAGGAGCGGCCCATGTCCGCGCTGTCGGTGGCGATACATCGCGCCCTGTGGCCAGGGTCAGAGGTTGTCTACAACGCTACGGCCACCTGCCGTAGTTATGTAGATAACCTCTGACCCCGTGGGGGGCGCTTGTGCGGTGGGGCAGTCCTACAAGCCCATCGCGCGACGCGCCAGCGCGTGCTTGAGTGGGCCCGCGCGGCCGAACATCGACAGGCCGAGCTCACGCAGGCTTTCGATCTGCCCCCCGCGCATCCCGAACAGCCGGTGCAGTCCGTCGGTCAGCGCCAGCGCCTCGATATTCGCGGCCCTGCGACGGCGTTCGTAGCGCTGCAGCACGCGCAAGCTCGCGAGCGGCTGGCACTTGCCGCGCGCCTCCGCCACGACCTCGGCCAGCGCGGCGACGTCGCCGAGCCCGAGGTTGAGCCCCTGCCCCGCAAGCGGATGCACGACATGCGCGCTGTCACCGACCAGCGCGAGCCCATCTGCGACGTAGGCTGAAGCATGCAGCAGCCGCAACGGGAACGAGCGCCGCGGGCTGCACGCGCCGATGCCGCCGAGCCGGCGGTCGAGCGCTTCCTCGAGCCGCTGCGCGAAGGCTGCGTCATCGAGGCCGAGGAGTTCTTCGGCCTCGTTGCTGCGCGTGGACCAGACGATCGACGAGCGGCCGTCTGGCAGCGGCAGCAGGGCCAGCGGCCCGAGCGGCAGGAAGCGCTGGTAGGCGGTGTCCGCGCGCGGTCGTTGCGTTTCGACGTGGCTTACCAGCGCGCGTTGCGGATAGTCCCAGCCGCCGGCATCGATGCCGGCCCACTCGCGCAGCGGCGAATCGGCGCCTTCCGCGGCGATCACCAGTCCGGCCTCGAGCGTGCTGCCGTCGGCGAGCGCGAGGCGCGTGATGCCGTCCTCGCGCGCATAGCCGGTGACCGCGGTTCCCGCGAGCACGGTCGCCGCGCCGGCCACCGCCGGCCACAGGCTCGCGCGCAACGCGGCATCCTCGACGATGAAGCCGAGTTCAGGCACCGCCATCTCGGCCGCATCGAAGGCCAGCGCCTGCGCGGCGCTGCCCTCCCACACTTCCATGCGTGTGTAAGCGCCGGCGCGAAGCGCCGCGACGCGCGCCCACGCGCCGAGCGAATCGAGCAGGCGCACGGCGCCGGGCGCCACCGCGTACACCCGCGG
>DATLBT010000058.1:0-14053 GCA_035526825.1 Verrucomicrobiia bacterium
CGCAGGAACGGCGTGTCGAGCAGCGCGAACAGGTGCAGCAGGACGAACACGCCAGCGAAGGTGATGGTGCGCGCGAGCGCGGCATCGGCGTCGAGGGCCCAGGTCATCGAGCACGCGCTCAGCCCGATCAGCACCGCGAGCGCGAGCGACACGTCGCTGCACAGGTTCTGCAATGCGCGTGCAAGGAGAACGCGGTCGTTGAGCAGGTGCAGGCAGAGGCCCAGCAGTGCCGCGGCGGTGAGCGCCTTCATGCCACTGGCACCTGCGCTGGGCAGCAGGCCCTCGAACGGCAGCGCCGCGGCGAGCAGCAACGGGCCATAACGCCAGTCGAGCAGCATCAGCACGAGCCCGCTGCACAGCAGCACCGCCCCGAGCAGGGCGAGGGGCCAGAGGTCGCTCATGCGAACTTCCCTGGGACGATTTCGCGCAGCAGGTCGTCGCCGCGGCGGGCAAGGGCAAAGAGCCCCAGTTCGCCGACGACCAATACGAGCGCGTAGGTCCACGCGATCGATTCGAGCGACAACGGCAACGCCACTGAGGCGAAGCCGAACACGGTGAGGCGCGCGAGGTTGACCAGGGCCTCGAGCTGCGGCTCGCCGCGGGCGTGCAGCAGCGCGTTGGGCAAGCCGAGCGCCGCAGCGATCAGCGTCGCGCCGCCCATCGCCAGCAGCAGCACTGCGCCGCGGGCGTGCTCGGCGCCGAGCAGCTGCTCGTAGTGGGCGCAGGCCACGATCAACGCGAGGGCCGCTACCGCGAATGCCGGGAAGCTCGCGCGCGGCAGCCACGCACGAGCCGCGTCGCGGGCTTGCCGACTCGCGGCGCGCACCAGCTGCGGCAGCGCCACGCTGCGCAGCGCATCGCCCAGCATCGCGAACACCAGCGTCGCCGTGAGGGCGCCGGCGAGCACGCCGAGTTCGTCCTGCGAGACCAGGATCGCCGCGATGAACAGCGGCGCGCGCGTGAACGCGACGAACGCCACGGATGCCAGCCCGGTCCAGCGCGCGTACATCAACACGCGCATCGCCGACTCGGGATCCGGCGCGCGCAGCAGGACCAGGCGCGGCAGCAGCAGCAGGCACTGCGGGAAGACGTACAGCGCGAAGATCACCTGGCCCGCCGTGAGCGACTCGTACGCCAGCACTGCGCAAAACGTGCACAGGCGCAGGACCCCACAGGCGGCGCTGGTCCACTGCATGGCGCGGAAGTCACCGCGCGCCTGGTCGGAAGCGCGCGCGCTCATCCACACGCCGAGTACCGCGGCGCCGGCGGCCGTGATGAATTGCAGGCCATCCTCGGAGATGGAGAGCAGGACGATCGTGACGCCAAGCAGCAACTTGACGAGCAGCACGGTATCGCCCGCGGTGTCGGCGCGCGATGGGTCCCTGGCGGCAACGCGCACAAGCGCCGTGCTGCTGCCCCAATCGGTGAGCGTGGCGACGAGGACGATGCTCGCGAGCGCGACGCCAAGCTCGCCAAACGCGGCGGCCGGCAGGAGACTGCCGGAGTACAGCGTGATGACGAACGCCATCGCGTTGTTGAAGGCATTGCCGGCGAGGAGGCCGAACGCCGGGCGGATGAGCGATCGGTGGTAGGGGCCCTGGCCCCGACTTGCTTCGCCACCGACGATCGGGCCCCGGGCCCCTCCTACAGACCGGTGTAGCCAGCGAAAGCCATTCATGGCCGGACCAGCGCCGTGGCGGCGTACTTCGTGAACATTGCCACCGCTTGCGGCAGCGGGGTGCCGAGATGCTGGCGGTACAAGCGCCAGTTCGCCGCGGCGGCATGCGCCTTGTTCGCCGACAGGCTGTCGGCCCGGCGGGTGTACACGGTCAGCGGCTCGTCGAGCCCGAACGCGCGCACGCCCTGCTGCAGCAGGGCATACCAGGTCGCCAGGTCCTGGCGCATGCGCAGCGGCGGCATGCGGAAGGGCAGCACGCGCTCCGTGTCGATCAGCACGGAGCTGGTCGCGATGACGTTATGGACGAGTAGCTGCTCGGCGCCTACGCGTGTCGGGACGCGGCGGCGGCCGAGCGCGCGGCCGCGCTCGTCGTGCACCTCGACGCCGGTATAGGCCAGCGCAGCGCGTTGAGCTTTGAGCATCTCGACCTGGCGCGCGAGCTTGTTCGGGCGCCACCAGTCGTCGGCGTCGAGGAAGGCGAGGTAGCGTGCCGATGCGCGCTCGATGCCGGCGTTGCGTGCCGCAGCCGCGCCGCGGTTGCTGGAGAAAGACAGGAGCTGGATACGCGGCTCGAGGCGGCCCAGCGCGCGGATGCGCGCGACCGAGTCGTCGCTGGAGCCGTCGTCGACCACGATCACGTCCACATCGACGCCTTCCTGCGACAAGGCGGACGCCAGCGCGCGCTCGATGAACGTCGCTGCGTTGTAGCAGGGTATGACCGTGCTGACCCGCGCACCCATGCGACTCCACGCTCCCTTGACCAGCGGTGGCCGGCTCCACAGGGACACTCGGTCCGGGCGCCTGTTCCATCGAGAACTTGGAGGGGGACGAGCGGTCTACGAGGAACGCCGGCCGGGGGGCTGCAGGAGCGGAGCGGCAGTTCGGGAGATCACGATGTCCGCAGCGGGACCCAACCAGACGCAGCATCGCGAGCTCGACCTGCCCGAGCTGCTCGCCGTGCTTGCGCGCAATCGCTGGCTGTTCGCCGGCATCGTGGCCGGCACGCTCGCGCTCGGCGCGCTCTACCTCCTTCTCGCGCCGCCCGTGTACCGCGCCGACGCACTGGTGCAGGTCGAGACGGAACAGGAATCGGTGAACGCGCTGCTCGGAGATGTCGCCACCCTGCTCGGCGCACAGACGCCGGTTGCGGCGGAAATCGAGATCCTGCGCTCGCGCAAGGTGCTCGGCGCCGCGATCGACCAGCTAGGGCTCGAGATCGTGTCGCAGCCCGACCGCATGCCGCTGTTCGGTGCCGCCTGGGCGCGCTGGAACGGCAAGCCCGCGCCGACCATCGCGATCGGGAAACTCGAGGTGCCGCCGCTCTACTTGGAGGAGTGGCTTGCGCTGGAAGTCGGCAGCGACGGCAACTACAGCTTGCGCGCGCCGGATGGCGAGCCGGTGCCCAACGCTGTCGTCGAGATCGGTGCGGTCGAGGCTCCAGCTGGCACGACGTTCGAATTGATGCGCCGCGATCGCGATGAACTCATGGAGGAGCTCGGCGAGCGGCTCGAGATCGCCGAGCGTGGCAAGCAATCGGGAATCATCGGCATCCGCTTCGAAGACACCGATCGCGTGCGCGCAGCGGCGCTGGTGAACGCGCTAGCCGAGGCCTGGCTGCAGCAGAACATTGCGCGCCGCTCGGCCGAAGCCCAGCAGACGCTCGCGTTCCTCGACACCCAGTTGCCCAAGGTTCGCGCCGGGGTGGAATCGTCGGAGGCGGCGTTGAACCAGTTCCGTTTGAAGCAGGGCTCGGCCGACCTCGCCAAGGAAACCGAGTTGGTCCTCCAGCACAGCGTCGCGCTCGAGACGAGGCGCGCGGAGCTTGCGCAGAACCGCGAGGCCCTGCTGCAGCGCTTCACCGCGACCCACCCGGCGATCCAGGCACTCGATGCGCAGCTCCGCGAAGTGGCGCGCGACCAGGCCGGCGTGATGGCGCGCGTGAAGCGACTGCCGGAAACGCAGCAGGAGGTTCTCGGCCTGACGCGCGATGCCCAGGTCAACGCGCAGATCTACACCTCGCTGCTCAACAGCGCGCAGGAGCTGCAGCTCATGAAGGCCGGCACGGTCGGCAACGTGCGCATCATCGACACGGCGCGCGAGCGCCTGCGGCCGGCGCGGCCGGTGCCGCCGCTGGTCATGGCCCTGTGCGCGCTGGTGGGCATCGCGCTGGGCCTGCTCGGCGTTTTCGTGCGCCGTGCCTTGCAGCAGGGGGTCGAGGATCCCGCCGTGATCGAGCGTGCCCTCGGCCTGCCGACCTATGCGACGGTGCCTTTTGCGCGCGCGCAGCGACGCTTCGCGCGCAGCCAGCCCGCCGGCCGGGCGGCGTTGCTCGCCCAACTCGATGCGGCGGATCCGGCGATCGAGGCACTGCGCAGCCTGCGCACCTCGCTGCATTTTGCCTCCGCGGAATCGCGCAGCAACGTACTGGTGCTGACTGGCCCGACGGCCGGGCTCGGCAAATCGTTTCTGGCCATGAACCTGGGCGCCGTGCTGAGCCAGGCGCGCAAGGCCGTCGTCGTGATCGATGCCGACCTGCGCAAGGGCAAGCTGCACGAGTACGCCGGCCTTGCGCGCGGCCCGGGCGTGAGCGAGTACGTCGCGCAAGAGGCGTCGTTCGATTCCTTGGCGCGAGCGACATCCGTCGCTGGCCTCCACTTGATCACCACCGGCGCGCTGCCGCCGCATCCGGCGGAGTTGCTGTTGAATGACCGTTTCGCCCAACTGGTCGCGGAGGCATCGCGCAAATTCGACCATGTGCTGATCGACACGCCGCCAGTGCTCGCGGTGACCGACGCCACCATTATCGGGCGGCTGGCCGGCGCGACATTGCTCGTGCTCAAATCCGGCGCCCACTCGGTTCGCGCCGTCGAGGACAGCTTGCGCCGGCTGCGGCAGGCGGGGGTCGAAGTGCACGGGTCGATCTTCAACCAGGCGGGCCTGCCGGGCAGCAGCGACGAGTACCGCTATGCTTATGAATACAGGCCGGAGCCCGCGCGCAAAACGGCCTGACTCTTCGCCCTAGCGAAGCGCCGTCGCGGCACTGAAATCTTGCCGACCCAGCGAGGTTTTCTGCGTATACTCCTGTCCCTGCGGCAATAAATGTGCGGGGCGGGGGCCATGATTCGGACAAGAACTGCAGTCCGGCTGGGGGCATTGCTGCTTCTTGCCTTGGGGACGATCGGCTGCGCAGGCCATTCGGCCCGTCCCGGTGAGCCCACGGCCCGCGAACAGCCGGTCGACGGGCCGGCCGCCGTCGCTGCCGCCACGCCCGAGTCCGAAAAGCCCTTCGTCGCTACGGAAAATGAGGCGCCGGCGCTGCCGCCACCGCCGCCCACGCCCACCCTCGCGACGACTGCGACAAGTCTCGTGCTGAGCAGCAAGCCGCGGATCATTGCCAAGGTCGAGACCGTGCAGCTACCCGCCTGGGTCGAACGTGGCGGCGTAAAGGCCGCGATGAAAGCAGGCTGGGCGCTATATACCGGCGATCGCGTCGTCACCGGCCCGGAGGGCCGACTGGTGCTGAGCACTGTCGGCGAGGGACGCATACAAGTAGCCGGCGGCTCGCTGATCGCGATGACGCCCGCTTATGAATCGACGGGTGGGCCTGAACCGGCGCTACTTACCTTGCAGCGCGGCGCAATCAGCATGACCGCGCCGATGGTGCGCTCCGGCACCTCGGGACTGCCGGTGCAAATCGGTAGTGGCATCACGGCCGACATACTGGGCGGCAATGTTTTTGCAAAGGCCGACGCCGACGAAGACGTGCTTGCACTGGTGGACGGCGTGGTTCAAGTGAGTGGACCGAAGCTCAACCCGGGCACCATGAAGAAGGCCGACACGTTCCTGCGCGTGCCGCGCATTGGCCGGCCAACGCCGGTATCCGAGGCGGGGGGCGGTCGCCTCGCTCGCTGGCTGTCCGGCACCGAGCTTCTGCGCAACAAGCCGCAGCTCGACGCATCGGGCACGTGGGATGTGAGCCTGAATTCGGGCTACAACGTGAAAATCCTCGAAACCATGGCGTGCCAGATCCAGGCGCGCGGCTATCCATCCGAGATCTACCCGGTGCGTGAGCCCGGCAAGCAGGTCTGGTATCGCGTGGTGGTGCGGCGCTTCAAGTCGAAGACCGACGCGATCGATTTCCTCGGCACGGCGAAAGCCCTTGGATCGAGGGAACCCTGGGTGCTGATCCCGCAAACGTGACGGCTGCCGCTCCAACCTTGCGCATGAACTCCGCCGGCTTGACCGACAAAGGCCGCGTGCGCGGCCACAACGAGGACGCATTCCTCGATGCCCCCGCACAGAACCTCTGGGTCGTTGCCGACGGCATGGGTGGACACACCGCGGGCGATGTCGCCAGCAAGATGATCGTCGACCGCCTCGCGGGCGTGAAGCCGCCGGCAGATCCTGCGAGTTTCCTGGATGCGGTCGAGCAGGAGCTTTACGCGGTCAACGAAGAACTGCGCAAGCATGCCGCGCAGCGCAACGTTTCACTGATTGGCGCGACGGTCGTGACGCTGCTCGCGTCGAAGGACTACTTGATGTGCGGCTGGGCGGGCGACAGCCGCGCGTACCGCTACCAGGGCGGCCAGCTCCAGCAGATCAGCCGCGACCACAGCACGGTGCAGGAGATGCTCGATACCGGGCAGTTCACCGCGCAGCAGTTGCAGCAGACCAAGCCTTCCGGCAACACGATCACGCGTGCCGTCGGCGGGGAACTGAAGCTCTTCCTCGACTGGTCGCTCGCCGGCTACGAGGCCGACACGCAATTCCTGCTGTGCAGCGATGGACTCACCAAGGAAGTGTCGGACACGCGCATCGCCGAAGAGCTTGCCCGCAACCTCGCACCCCAGCAGACCGTCGAGAACCTCGTGAAGCTCGCGCTGGAGGCGGGCGGGCGTGACAACGTCACCGCCCTGGTCGTGCGTCCCGGAGCGGTCACATGAGCGTGACGCAACGCGCCTTCAAGGACCTGCTCGCCGGGCTGCAGCAGAACAAGCTCTCGCTCGTCGACGTCATCCAGTCTCTCAACGCGCGCGGACAGGTGCAGTCGCCGCTGCATCGCGCCGAACTGTCGATGCTCGACGAGGCGCTGGCGGGAGGCAAGCTCGACGAGAAGATGCATCGTTTGCTGACGGCCAAGCTGAAGGACCTGCAAATTGCCAAGGTGACGGTCGAGAAGACTTCCCAGCAGGCCGCCTACAAGCCCGTGGTGGGCAATGACGACAAGACGCAGATGGGCGGTGGCGACCAGACCGCGTTGAATCCGTCGGGTCAGGATCGCACCACGATCAACCCGGCTGGCGACAACGGCGATGCCACCGTGATCAACGCGGACGGCAGCGCAGGCGACAGCTTCGACCTGCTGATGGGCCAGTCGGACGGCGACGCGACCGAGATGGGTGGCGCCGAGACGACCGGCTTCAAGCCGGCCGAGCCGGCGACCAAGTCGAAGACCGGCACTGGCGGTCCCAGCACCTCATCGTGGCAGCGTGTCGCGACCGCTGGCGGGCCCCAGCGCGAGGTGCACGCCGGCGACACGCTGAAGGACCGCTTCTACCTGGACAAGGAAGTCGGCCGCGGCGGCATGGGCATCGTGTTCAAGGCACGCGACGAAAGAAAAGTCGAGGCGCAGGACAAGAATCCGTGGGTCGCCGTCAAGGTCTTGAACCCGGAATTTCGCAAGCATCCGCAGGCCCTCGTCGCGTTGCAGCGCGAGTCGCGCAAGGCGCAGCAGTTGACGCACGACAACATCCTGCGCGTGTTCGACTTCGACAAGGACCAGACCGTCATTTACATGACGATGGAATATGTCGACGGCGGCTCGCTGAAGGACGTCATCAAGAAGCATCCGACCGGCATGCCGTTCGACAAGGGCTGGCCGATCATCCAGGGCCTGGCGCGCGGCCTCGGCCGTGCGCACCGCGACAACATCGTTCACTCGGACTTCAAGCCGGGCAACGTGATGATGACGACGGACGGGATCCCCAAGCTGTTCGACATGGGAATCGCGCGCGCCGCGCAGGCCGGTGGCGAGAGCAAGGGTGAGACCACGGTATTCGACGCCGGAGAGCTTGGCGCGCTGACGCCGGCGTACGCGTCTCTGGAAATGATCCAGGGCCAGCCGCCGCAGTTGATCGACGACATCTACGCGCTGGGCATCACCGCGTACGAAATCCTCGTCGGCAAGCACCCGTTCGGCAAGAAGAATGCCGAGCAGGCGATGAAAGAGGGGATGAGGCCGCCGATCGTGCCGGGGCTGTCGCGCAAGCAGCAGAAGACGCTGCAGCAATCAGTGGCATTCAAGCGCGAGCAGCGTCTCAAGACCTGCGACGAGCTGCTCGAGGGGATGCGCCCGCGGACGCTGAAGGATTCGGCGCTGCCGATCATGGGCGGCGTGTTCGCCGTGTTCGTCATGGCGGTCCTCGTGTTTGCGGTATTGCTGCCGCAGTTGAAGGCGCGGCGCATCGATGCGGTTGGGCAGCAGTTCGTGGCCAAGACCTTCGCCGATCACGCGGCGGCGCTCGCCGCGATCGAAGCGATGGACGACGGCGAGGCCGAGGCGGCCAAGCAGAAGTACTCGAAGGACATCCAGAATTACTTTTTCGACATCGCTAACAGCAAGTGGGACCTGGCCGCGAAGCCGCCAAAATATGACAACCCGGGCGCGTTGGCGGTCATCGGAACAGCCAAGGCCCTTTACCCGGACTCGGCCGCCGTTTCGGACAACCTGCGACGCCTGGACGAACAGAAGAAGAAGGCGCTGTCCGAGCTCAACGACGCGTTCAACGACCACGTCGATGCCAATCGCATCTACGAGGACAAGACACCGAACATCGTCGAGACCGTCAGCATCGTCCGCCAGATCGACCCCGACCATGAATTGTTGAAGGACACGAAGCTGCTCGGCCGTTACACCACCGACGTGCGCAACGCGCTCGAGGCCGGTCAGTTCGAGCTGGCCGAACGGCGTGCCGCGACTTCGATCAAGGTGTTCCCGACCGACAAGGACCTCTTGGCCTTGCAGAGCGGCGTCCGCCAGGGACGCGAGATGCAACTGGCGGCCGTCAAGGAGCGCGAGCTGCGCGAGAAGATGACCGCGGCCGACGCCAAGGCCAAGCTGACCAAGCTGGCCGCCAACCCCCTGTTCACACCCGACTGGCAGGTCAACGTCAACGTCGCCATGTCCAAGCTGACCGGCGATAACACGCCGGAGACGATGCAGCTCAAGACGCAGCTAGCCGACGCGTTCGCCAAGCAGCTGGCGAGCAAGGTGGACGCTAAAGACCTTGTTGCCGGCCAGATGGTGGCCGATGCCAGCGGCAAGCTATTCGGCGGCTTGATGCCGAACCTGTCAAAGGAAATGACCCGCTTCAACGAAGCGCGCAAGGTCCAGCAGGCCCAGGAAGTCGCGAAGGCCGCGCTGGCCGAAGGCGACACGCTGAAGCGGACCGTGCGCACCAAGGCCGAGGCCAACGACGTGCGCGGCGCGCAAGCCGCCCTCGACCGGCTGCGCGCGCTCGTGCCCACCGACCCTTATCTCTCGGGCGACGGCCCCAAGGCGCTCGGCGAAGCTTACCTGCGCCAAGCCAACAAGCAGGCAGAGCAGGGCCGCTACGACACCGCGCAGCAGTTCGTCGCTGCTGGCCTCAAGGTGGCGCCGGGCCTGCAGGCCCTGAAGGATGCCGAGAAGGGCTTCCGCGTCGAGGCCAATGCGGCGTTGCTGCAGGCCGGCGCGAGCCAGCCGGCCAACGCCAACGGCGACAAGCTGAAGGTTGCGCTGGATGCGCTGCGTAACGACGATTCGGCGCGGCACGCCAGATTGTCGAGCGAGTTGCCGTCCACCGTGCTGTCACGTCTGCAGACGCTAACCAACACCGACCCGGCTGCCGCGGCCAAGGGCAAGGCCGAGTGGCTGAAGGTGTTCCCGCAGAATTCGCGGCTCGCGGCGCTGGTGATTCCGACCGGCGTTGCGGCGCCGGCGACCAGCACCGCCTCCACCGCGCCGTCGGCGAGCCTGCCGTCCGAGGCGAGGAAGGCGCGTCGCGCCGCGGGGCAGGACACCTGCCAGGCGAGCTACGCGGGCTTCGGCCGCAGCAGCAAGGCGAGCTGCGCCGATGATGTCGCGGGCGCGGCGGGTCCCAAGCTGATCGTAGTGCCGGGCCTGGGCGGCGGTTCGCCGTTCGCCATCACCAAATACGAAGTCACGGTGGACCAGTTCGACGCGTTTTGCGCCGCGACCGGCAAATGCAAGTCCGCCGGCGGCAATGGCGCGCTGCCGCGCACCAACGTGACGCTCGCGCAGGCAAAGGCATTTGCGGCGTGGTTGAGCGAGACCACGGGATTCACCTATCGCCTGCCGACCGACGCCGAGTGGGTGCATGCCGTCGACGCGGGCGGGAAGGGCGCCGGTGACGCCGGCAACTTCAACTGCGTCGTCATGTCCGGGGGTTCGCAGATCAAGGGCGGTATCGCCGTGCCGGCGACCACCGGCGCCGCGAATGCCTGGGGCCTGGTCAACGGCGTCGGCAATGCGGCGGAGTGGGTCGAGGGCGGATCCGCACGCGGCGGCCACTTCAACGTGCCGACCACGCAGTGCACCGTCGATTGGCGACAGTCGGGCACCGACAACGACACGATCGGGTTGCGGCTCGTTCGCGAGATGGGCTGAACGATATGTCGGGCCACGAGGCGCGCATCAACGAGGCACTGAAGCAACTCGGCGAAGAATTTCGCCTGGGCATGGTTCAGGCTGAGGAGTACCGCGCGCGTCGTCGGCTATTGCTCGAGAGCTGGGGCGAGCGGGATGCGACGACTTCGCCCGGTTCGCTCAGGGCTCGCGCTTCCACCACCCTGACCCACGAGCACGCTCCGCGCTCCGCGGCGCCTGCGCCGCCGCGCAAGGGTGTGGCAATTGCGGTGGGCGTGTTGCTGGCGGCCATGATCACGGGAGCGGGCTATTTGTTGCTGCGCCGCCCGCCGCCAGCGGCTCCCGCCGTCGCGCCCACCCCGGTGGCGCCCGCGTTATCAGTGCCGGCCGTCGCCGCTCGCAAGGCCGCCGACGAATTTCTTGCAGCCAACGTCTGGGAGGCGGCGGCGATCGAGGGATTCTTGTCTCACTGGCGCAACCTCTCGGCGGACGACCGCGCCATGGTGTCCGAACAGCCATCACTGCGAACGCTGCGCTACGAACTTACCCGCAACATCGAGGCCGAGACCCAGCTGGTCGGTCCGGATGCCACGCCTGAACAACGCCAACGCCTGGCGACGCTCGAGAGTTTCGCGCGCGAACTGGGCACGGAAGGACCATGAGTACACATATATATGGTGCAGGTGACTGGCTATACTCCCGCGGTCATCGCACGGGGGGTGCTGTGGCGTTACGGCACGTGGGGGCAATTTTTGCGCTGGTCATCGCGGCTGCGCCACTGTCGGCGCGCGCCCAGAATGATCCAGTCTGCACTGCTGATGAAGGCTGCAGTGGGCCGTGCCCGTTGACGAACCTGCCTTATGAGGAGTTCATCGCGGCGCCGCCATCCGATCGCGGTGGCCGGACGATCCCGGCGGTCGTGGACCGGCCATTCGACCCCGATTCCGGCGATCGCATCCTGGTAAAGGGCTTCGTCGTCGAAGGCGTGACGCCAAACGCGGCCGCCGGCGTGACGCAGGAAACCGCGCAGGCGGCGGCCAATGCCGCGTTCCTGCAGGAAAGCGGCGGGCTCCCCGAGGCGCGCCTGACCGTCGGCCGCATGGTGCGCGTGTCCGACGCCGTCACGACTTTCTACCGGAGCAAGGGTTACCTCGTCGCCAAGGCATTCCTGCCGGTGCAGACGGTGGGCCCAGATTCCATCGTCCACATCCAGGTGATGGAGGGGCGCATTTCGGAGGTGATCGTCGAGGGCAACAAGAGTTATTCGGTCGGTGTGTTGCGGCGGCCTTCGGCGGAACTGGGCGGTACGATTCCACAGCGGGACCCCGTGGAAACCGCAATCCTCTACACGCAGGATTATCCGGGCGTGCGCCTGTTTGGCACATTCCGTCCGGGCGCGGCCGCCGGCGAGACGCGCCTCGTGCTGCAAGTGCTCGAGGAAGATGCGGTGGCCTTCCAGCTCGGCGCCGATAACTATGGCACTGACTTCACCGGGCTCTACCGCCTGCGGTTCGACATGGCCTGGAACAATCCGATCGGCTGGGGCGATCAGGTCAACCTGTCGCTGCTGCAGTCGGTCGCTCCGGAGAACACGACCTACGGTTCGCTCAACTATCGCGTGCCGGTCGGACCGCGCGGTTTCGGCATCTTCGTCGAAGGCAGCCAGAACGCGTTCGTCGTCGACGAGCCACCGTTCGATCAGTTGCAGCTCGAAGGCAGGATCCTCGCTTATAAGGGCGGCCTCGACTGGCGCTACCAGCGCGGCCGCTTCGGCAACTCGCGCGCCACGCTGGCCTACGTAAGCAAGCAGTCCAAGTTGACCGGCCTCGGTGGCCTGCCCATCGCGGACGACAATTTCAACGTGATCGAGCTGGAATCGAACATCGACCGCATCGATCTGCGCTTCAAGGGTGTAGACCAGATTTTGGCGAAGATACGTCAGGGTGCGGGCGGCGAGTTCGGCATTGGCAGCAATCTCGACGAGGCGTTCACGATCCTCGAGGCGCGCTACGCGCGCGTGCAAGCGGTTGGCGAGACTCAAACCTTGGCGCTCCGCTTGCACGCCCAAAGCACCGGCACCGAAATCAGCCCGCTCGAGCAGTTCGCGCTGGCCGGCCCCGATAAGGTCCGCGCCTATCCGGTGGGCCAAATCCTTAAAGACGTTGGCGAATTTGCCTCGCTCGAATATCAGGTGCAGGCACCCGGGTTTTCACGCGCGCCCGGACCATTCAGCCGCCAGTGGGGAGATCTATTGCAGTTAACCCTGTTCGCAGACTATGCTCACGGCGAGAACGCGGAAGACAGCACCGACGACGACGAGATTTCAGGTTGGGGCGCAGGCATACGTTTTGGGGTTGCCGGCAGCTTCCACTTTCTCCTCGAAGGGGCGAGGCCACTGTCTTCACGCCCGGCGAATGACGGCAAGGACCTGCGGCTGTATGGCAACCTGACCGTGAATTTTTGAGGTTTGCAGTTTTGATTTGGGGGCGCTCAGCGGTGAGCGGATTGTTGGGGGTAGAACACAAGGAGCCTGCGCCATTGCGTGCGCGGGCTTTTGCGTTCTGGGCCCTTGTAATTTTTGCAAACAACACTTTTGCCGGACCGGAAGGCGGACAGATCGTCGGCGGCGCCGGGTCGATTGCGCAGGTCAATGCGGCGACGACCCAGGTCAACCAGATCAGCCAGAGCATGGCGATCAACTGGAGCAGCTTCAACGTCGCTGCGGGCGAGACGGTCCAGTTCGTGCAGCCCGGCACCTCGGCGGTCGTGCTGAACCGCATCCTTGACCAGAATCCCAGCACCATCTTCGGAACGATCAACGCGAATGGCCATGTGTTCCTGGTGAACACACGCGGGGTCCTGTTCGCGCCGGGCTCGCAGATCAACGTGCAGGGCCTGATTGCCAGCGGCCTGGACATGGATCCGGCGCAGTTCATGGAGGGCAATTACCAACTGGCCGCGAATGGCGCAGCCGGCTATGTCGTAAACCATGGCGTCATCGCCGCGGCCACCGGCGGCTCGGTCGTGCTGGTGGGCGGACAAGTCTTGAACACCGGCACCATCCGCGCGAACTACGGCCGGGTGACCATGGCCGGCGCCGACGCGGGTTACGTCGACTTCGACGGCGACGGCCTGATGCGCTTCGAAGTCACTGGCGAGTTAAAGCAGAAGCTCGAAGGCGAGGACGCGGCGGTGACCAACCGCGGCACCATCCAGGCCAACGGCGGGGAAGTCGTGATGCAGGCGGCCGCAGCACGCGGCCTGTTCGACACCCTCGTCAACAACGAAGGGCTCATCTCCGCCACCGGCATTGACACCAGTGGCGGGCAGGTTCGCCTGGTCGCTGACGGCGGCAACGTGGCCAACAGCGGCACCATCGACGTTTCGTCCGTGGCTGGGCAGGCCGGCACCGTCACGCTGTCCGCCACTGACGGCAAGATCGTCAACAGCGGCGTCATCGACGCCCAGTCGCAGCAGGCCAGAGCCGGCGTCGTGCAACTGGTCGCAACCGGCGGTGGCATTGAGAGCAACGGCGACATCCTCGCGACGTCAGTGGAAGGTCAGGGCGGCTTCGTCCTGATCGAGTCCAACGCCGATACCCTGCTGAGCGCAGGTCAGGTCGATGTCGGCAGCGTCGAGGCCACCGGCGGCACGATTCACGTCCTGGGCGAGCGCGTTGCCGTCATGGGCCCGACGCGCCTGGGTTCCAGCGGCGGAGCCGGTGGCGG
>DATLBT010000059.1:0-28043 GCA_035526825.1 Verrucomicrobiia bacterium
CCTCGCTGGTGACGTAAACCGAAGTCGCCACGCCGGTGCGCTCGATGAACGAGAACGCATCGGGTGTCGTGTCGGCAACCGTGTCGCAGGCATCGCCCATGCCGTCGCCGTCGGTGTCGGCTTGGCCAGGATTGGCCACGTTGAGGCAGTTGTCGGTGTTGTCGCCGACGCCGTCGCCATCGGTATCGGTCGACTCGCCGGGGTCGCGCGGGAAAGCGTCATCGCCATTGGCCACGCCGTCGCCGTCGATGTCGGCGTCGCACGCGTCACCGTTGGCGTCGCCGTCGAGGTTGGCCTGATCGGGATTGGCGACCATGAGGCAGTTGTCGCTGGCATCGGCCACACCGTCGTTGTCGGAATCCAGCGGCGCGCCACCCGTCAGCACTTGCTGGCCGGACGCCAAGTCGGGCTGTCCGTTGGCGCTGGCGCCGTAGATCGGCAGCTGCACGCGGCCCGTCAGGTTGACCGCCGGCACCGTCAGCTCGCGCGAGAAGCTCGAGTGGTACTGCGCGTGCTGGCCGTAAACCACGATCGACAAGGTGTCGCCCAACTCGAGGCGCTCGGCGACGCCGACCAGGTCGACATCGTGCTGGCCGAGGCCGCGCAGCGGCCGCAACTGGTCGTCGATGAGGTTGGCTGGACCCGCGGCGCCCGCGCGCGTGATGCCCAGGCCAACCAGCACCATGCTGTCGCAGCCCAGGCGCGTCGCCGACGTCGGCGCGGTGCAGGCGCCTGCGGCCTCGTTGGCACCGGTCGCCGACGCGACCGTGAGCTTCACATGCGGCACGCCGGCCAAGATGCCCTTGCGCTGCACCGTTCCGAGAACGATCTCGGTCGGCCTCGCGCCCAGCAGGTTGCCGAGGGCCGCGAGGCCGTTGGGCACATTGCTGGCGCTAAGGTTTCTCTCCACGAAGTTGGGCTTGAAGCCCGCGGCAAGGTTCGGCTGTGGCGCCAGCACCTTGTCGCTGTCGAGATAGACGCTGTCGCCGGACTTGATCACGAAGCAGACGTCGCGGTGCGCAACGGGGCTCGCCGCGGGCTTCAATTTCGAGTCAAGCCAGCCCTGCGTGTTGATGCCGTCGCAGCGCTGGCCGGAGTTGAAGTCCACCGTACCGTCACCCGGCGTCGGCGCCACGAGGCCGTGACCGCCGTTGTGCGTGTACAGCTTCACGTCAGCGCCGGCGGCCGCAAGGCACTGTGCGTTCCACCACGCTTCGTTGAAGTTGAACAGCGTGTCGGCCATGCCCTGCGTCAGCAGCACCGACAAGCCCTGGAAGTGCGTGGCCGGGTTGGCCGGCACCTGCAGCGAACCGATGCCGGGACGGCCATCCGGCCGCGGCGCGGGCGTGTTGTCGTCGATCGCGCCGGTGAGCATCGGCACGAGGTCGCTGCCGTAGCTCGAGTACGGCATGGTCGGCAAGCCCGAGGCGCCGCACCAGTGGCTCAGCGAGTGGTAGCGGAACCAGTCGAGCGCCTGCCGCGGGAACTCACCCGTGGAACCGCCGCGGGCGAAGGCCTCCTTGATGAACGGATCCTGCCCGTTCGGCGCCTGGTTGTTTTGCAGGCCGGCGGCGTTGCTGGTGGCTTCGCCGGCCCCGAACAACAGCGTGTCGTACTGCGACTTGATGGTGTCGCCCGGGTTGAGGCTGTTGCGCAGGTCGTGCCAGGTGATGTCCGGCGCGGCGGCGTCGAGGCGCTTCTTGGCGTCGGTG
This sequence comes from Verrucomicrobiia bacterium, assembly GCA_035526825.1. Lineage (GTDB taxonomy): Bacteria > Pseudomonadota > Gammaproteobacteria > Nevskiales > Nevskiaceae > JACPFV01. The sequence continues at coordinate 1,713 of DATLBT010000059.1, forward strand.
GCGAGGAGCAGCAGCTGGTAACCGCCGCCATAGCTGCCACCGATGGCCCCGACCACGAGGTTGACGCCGTTGGCGACCGAGGCCTTGCTCGCGGGCCGCGCGACGAACGCGCCGGTGGCCTCATCGCGCCACGACAGGTAGTCCAGCTTGCGTTCCGCCCAGTCGAGGATCTGCGCGAGGTACCTGCCCTCGAAGTCCGGATCCATGACGCGCACCGTGCCCGAGGTCCCGCCGAAGCCACGCTGGTCGATCGAGATCACGGTATAGCCGGCATCGCGATAGCTGCGGAAGTCGTTGTCGCCAATGTTGCGGCTGCCGCCGTAGCCGTGACCCTGCAGCAGCAGCGGATGCTTGCCCGCAGCACGACCGGCGCAGTCGATCGTCTTCGGCTCGAACACCTCGAAGCTGTTGAGCTCGCCGTCGTAAGTCGGCAAGACCACGTGATAGTGGCGATCGCCCTGGAGGTTCTTGCTGGCGTCGCACGACGCCACCTCGACATCGGGTTCGACCGGCTCGCCGCCGCCGCTGCCGGTTACGGTCGTGTAGATCGTGTCGACCGCGCCCTGTGCCGCGGCGCCGACGACGGGGACCTGCGCAAGGCAGCCGAGTTGCCCGGTCGGGTCGCACAGTTGCGGCGGTCCGCCCGGCTCTGGCTCGCCGCCATTGCCCGGGTCATTGCTGGCGGGATGCAGCGGTGCCGGCACCTTGGAAGCACAGTAGATGAACGGATCGGCGCCCTGATTGGCTGGCGGTTGCTCGCCGCCGACCACCGGCGCGGGCGGCAGCAATGGCGAAATGCGGCCGAAGAACAGCTTGCGGTACTGGATGACCGTGGTCTGGAATTCGCAGAAGCCGGTTTCCTTGACGCGGGGCGTGGCGCCGAGGCCGAGATGGCTCAGCGCTGCGGGAATTACGCCCGCCTCCGGCGCCGAACTCAGCATGCCCCAGGCGACCTGCAGCCACGGCGCAACGGGGTTGATGGGCGCGGGCGCCTCGTCACCGGGCGCGTACGACTCGAGCGTCGGCACGAAGGCAGCCTGCTCCAGCGCGCGGCGCAGGAACCAGTTGCTGATCAGGGTCTCGCCGCCAGCCGCCATGATCTTCTTGCCGCCGATCGTCTTGATGCCGCCGAGGTGGCCGAGCGCGCGGCGTGCCTCGAGAAGCACGCGCGAGGCTACGCCCGCCGCGGTGGGTGTCGAAAAGCTGGTGCCGGCCACGCCTGCCTCGCGTCCGGTCTTGCAGTCCATGCAGTACGGCAAGTCCTGGATGAAGTCGGCGACGAAATCCGCGAAGCTGCCCGAGCGGGTCTCCTTGCCGTTGGATTCGCCTTCGTTGATCGCAGTGACGCCGATGCTCCACCACGGGCCGGCACCGGCGCGCTGCAACGTCAGGCCCGGACCATTGCCACCCGAACTGAAATGCAGCTTGCCGTTGTCGACCACGCCTTCGAAGGTGTGCTCGAACGCGCCGTACTCCGGCACAGGAATGCCGGTGCTGCCGACAGGACCTGCCGGCACCGACACGCCATAGCTGGTCGTGACGATGTCGACCTCGGGGTGGTTGAACACGTAGGCATGCGACTCCGCGCTGCCGAGGTCGGTGTGCTGCTCGATGAACAACAGGATCGCATCGGGGTTGGCGTCCACCACGGATGACGACGTGCCGACGCCGTGCGAGCTCTTCGTGACATCCGGTTTCAAAAACGCCGTGCCCGACGGGGCATAGGACGCCGCGATGATGTTCGTGCCGAGGAAATGGTACAGCTCGCCGCGCTGGACGCGGTCCCAGAACGCGGCATCGGACTCGAGGTCGTCGGCCAGCGTTGCGCCGGTGCGGGTCAGCTTGACGACGTTCTCGGGCTTCACGCCCAGCGCCGTCAGCACTTCCTTCGTGACCTGGCTGCCCTTCGCGTAGTAGTTCTCGTGGTACGGATTGATGCCCGAGTCGAGGTCGGCAACGACGACGCGAGGGCGCGTCGGGTCGGAGGGAACCTTGTCGTACGCGCTGCCGCCACCGCCGCTTGACGGGCATCCGACCTCGTCCACGGTGGTGCCGGCCGGGGTGTCGGGACACTGGTCCGCAGCGTCGGCTACGCCGTCGCCGTCGGCATCCTGGACCACCACCGGCGTGCGTAGCGTGATCGTGACGACGTAGCTGTTGAGGTAGGCCGTGAACGGGACCACATCCACACGCAAGGTGCGTGTGCCCTTGCCGGCGGGAATCTCGAGCGTTTCCGCAGCGGCGCCCGTGGCCGCCGAGCTGACGATGGTCGAAGTCGCCGGATCGTAGAGGTAGAGGTCGTAATCGTCGGTGTCGAACTCGGGCTTCAGCGAGATGCGGATGGTGGCGTTCGGCTGCGTGACGTCGTAGTCAGCGGGCAACGCGATGGTCAGCGCGAACTGGTCGCATTCGAACCGGTTGAGCTGGCACGGATACGTCGTGACCGGGGCCGGATCGAGCGGACCCGCCGGCACCGGATTAGCCGCCGCGGGCGTGGTTCCGCTGAACTCCAGCACCTTCGTCTGCGGCGACAGCGTGCCGCTCGCTGGCGTGGGCGGCGCCGCGCCCAGCGGCAAAGCGGCCATCAGCAACACGGTGGAAAGTACGAATCTGCCGGTGACCTTGTTCATCAGCTACTCCTTGCCCCAGTCGCCGCGGCGATCGCGCCGCGGTTTGTCATTTGTCTGCCCTGCGAACCTTCAGCGCGTACGCGTCGTGAAATTGCCCGTGACTCCGCCGACCTTGACGTAGGTCTTGGTGTAGCCGCCCGCCGTCGTGGAGCTGGTGTGGCGGATCTGGATCGACTGGCCCGGCTGCAGCGTCCCAGCGGCGGTACCCCAATCCTGCACGCCGACGATGCGGTACTGCGCGCCCGGGCCCGCGGTGATCGCGACGCCGGTGTTGTAGCCCGTGGGCGTGGCCGTCGCAGACTCGATCACCGTGCCCGGCGCAACGCCTGTCTGCGTCGCGAAGCCGAATGCATCCGGTGTGCGATCGGTGCTGGTCGTTACCGAGCGGAACACGGTGTTGTAGCCACCGACGCTGACCGCGGTTTCCGTAGCCGTGCTGTCCGTGGCGGAACTCACGTGGCGCACCGCCAGGGTGTCGCCGGCGCGCACCTGCGCAGGGCCGGTGGTCCACGGGCCGCTATTGAGGCGGTACTGGCCGTTGGCGCCCACGACGAGCGGCAGCGAACCCGCGAAGCCGCCGAGCTGGACAGTTTCCGAAGTCACGAACACGCCGGTCGCGACGCCGGTGCGCTCTATGAACGTGAACGCATCGGGCATGAGGTCGCGGTCATCCACCGGATCGCACGCGTCGCCAAGACCGTCACCGTCGGCGTCCTCTTGGCCCGGATTGGTGGCGGCCGGGCAATTATCCTCGGCGTCCGCGATGCCGTCGTTGTCGCCATCATTGGCGGCCTCGGTCACCACGACCTGCCGCGCAATCACGTCGCTGAGCTTGCCGCGGCTATCCTGCACGGTGAAGTCGACGCCGAACTGGCCCGGCTCCTGGTAGGTGTGGGTCACGACCGGCCCGGACGTCGAGAGCGCCGGCGAGCCGTCGCCGAACTCGAACACGTAGTTGGCGACGCTGTCGCCCGCGTCCGGGTCGTTCGAGCCCGAGGCATCGAACGTCACGGAAAACGGCGCCGTGCCGGTCTGGCCCGACAACGCGAGCACCGCGTTCGGCGCGGTGTTCGGCTTGCAGAACGCGTTGCCAGCCAGTTCGAACGACCCCGGACCGGCGCTGTCCACGACCTGCAGCAGGCCGCCACCGATGCCGGCGGGTTGCGCACCGATCAGCAGCAGCGTCGTCGCCTCGACGTTGCCCAGCACCGAACCGGGCCCGAGCACAGCGGTGAAGACACGGGTGCCCTGGAGGTTGTCGAACGTGTAGGTCACCCCGGTCTTCACCCGGAAGACGATGGCGCCGTCCGGCGAAAAGGAGCCAGTAATAAAGTTTTGCTCGTTGCCCTGGCCGTTGTCGAGGTCGCCGCCGGTGGCGCTGACGCTGGTCCAGCCGTACGCGAACACGGGATTCAGGCTGGTGACGTCGTTGGTGCTCATCTCGACATACATCGTCCGCGTTGCGCCTGTGACGTCGCGGATGTCGAACGACACCTTCCACGCCTGGTTGGGCAGCAGCGGGGCTTTCAGATTGTCGACCTTCAGCGTGATCGTGAAGGAATTGTCCGCGGCGCTGATGAACGGCTCGGCGATGCGCAGCGACTGGATGTCGCCCTGCGTGGCGGCCGCGGGATTCTGGTCGCCGGCGGCATCCGTCGCGATGATGACGCCCGGGAAGGTGCAGGCGCTGTCGGTGGGCAGCGGCGGCGTGACGGTAATCGAGGCATCGCCGCGTCCGAGGGCGCTGACCGCGAAGATGCGGTAGCCGTAAGTGCGGGCCGCGACGATCGCCGTGCGGTCGGTGTACTTGGTGGCGCTGGCGGCCACACTGGCGATCGTGCGGAACGTGCCGCCGTCAATCGAGCGCTCGATCTCGTACCCGGTAATCGGCGAGCCGCCGGCGGCGGGTACCGTCCAGGCGAGGTTCACGCCGAAGGCATTGCGCGTCGCAGTGAGTCCTGGCGAATCCGGCGGGCCGTTGGTATCCACCGGGTCGAACGCCTTGATCATGCGCTTGCCATCGACCTGGCGCGCGATCTTGCCAGTCGCGGCGTTCTGGGTCCCGGTACCGGCGATGCACTGCGGCGTGAGGCAGCCGTCGGCATACGACACCAGGATGCGGCCCTGGCCGTCGATGTCGGCGTCCATGAAGTCGAGCAAGTTGCGGGTGCCGGCGGTTTCGCACGCGCTACCGAGGCCACCGTCGCAGATCGCGCCACGCTGGATCGGGTCGCCGGGCGTTGCGTTGCGCAGCTCCCAGGTCTTGCCGCCGTCGAAGGTCGCGGCCACATACAGGTACCACGCCGCATTGGCGAATGTTGCGGGGTTGCCCGAATTGCCGGCCGTCGTGGTGCCGTGGAAGGCCACCGCTGCGCGATCCGGATCGCCCGCGACCATCGCGCTGAACGCAATGTTGCGGATGCCGGCGGGCGCGCCGACGTCGATGGCCGGCTCGATCCAGTCGATGCGCGGCGCGTTGATGTCGGTCTTGTTGAGGATGCCCTTCAGCACCATCGGCCGGTCGTCGCCTTCCTCGGCGTACGCGTACCAGACCGTCTTGCCATCGCTCGCGATTGCGATCGACGGATCCCAGCGGCCGCGAATCGTGCCCGGCACCTGCAGGTAATGCCAGGTTTCGCCGGAGTCGATCGACACCGATACGCCCTCGCGGCCCTGGCAGGGATTGTTGATCGGCACGTAGACCGTGCCGTCAGCGCCCACCTTGACGTGGCCGTGGTTACCGCAGAGGTCGGTCACGCCGAAGATCGGCCGGCTCGGGTTGAAGCTCTGGCCGCCGTCGTCGCTGCGCGAACAGAACGCGTTGACCGACTGGTGCGAGCAGTAGTACATCGCGTGCGGATACGTCGCGCCGGGGCGCGCCGTCAACGGCTTGGTGTTGTTGGGATAGGGGCCGACCGCGATCGACTGGTTGTCGACGCCGTGCACCTGGCCGGCACCGGTCGAACGGCAATAGCGCAGCCCGGTGGCGGTGTCGGTGAACACGAGCGGGCAATCCGGCTCGGTGTAGGCAATGTAGCTGTTGGCCGCGAGCAGTTGCGCGGTCCAGACGCGCTTGTTGACCGAGCCGTTGGGCAGGCGGTGCGTATCCATCGTCACGAACGGATCGGCCGTCGTCGGCGCGCCCATCGTGCCGAGGTTGCGCCACGTGGCCGTCGGCGGCATCACCGTATCGTTGAACACCGCTTCGTAGGTGTTCAGGCTGAACGCCATGTAGGCGGTATTGGTCGCGAGGTCGACGCCGAGCGTCGGCTCGCCGGCGTTGTTCAGGTTCGGCAAGCCCGCGGGCGGAGTGTAGTTGGCGAAGGTCGGTCCGCCGAGCTTCACCTCGGTCGGGCCGGTCGACGTCGCGCCGGCCTGCAGCACCGCGGTGACCACGCTGGTGACAACCGCCGGCGCGGCCGGCAGCGAGTACACGGTATAGACGTTGCGGCCGCCCTGGGCGAAGAACTCCACCGCCTCGGGCGCCGGCGGATTCTGGCGCGACTGCACGAAGAAGTTGCCGGTGGTGGTGTCGTGCGTGCCCCGGATGCCCTTGTATACATGCAGGTCGAGGTCGCTTTCCTGCGAGATCCACGACAGCGTGATGCGGATCTTGTCGGTCGGCCGGCGCTGCGCGTAGTCGGCCGGCAGATCGACGACGACCTCGACGACGCCACAGGGGTTGATGCCGGGCGTGCCCGCCGGGTCGCACTTGAAGCTGTCACCGTTCTTGAGCTCGCCCTGCGCCAGTACAAAGGACTCGGTGTATGAGTGGTTGGGCAGGAAGAACGGGCCGTCGCTCGACGTCTTCGGATTGTCGCGGTCGGCTTCTGTCAGCGTGAGCGTAGCGGGCGTGGCGGAAAATGCGGCTGCCGAGAACAAAAGGCAGCAAATCGCGCTCGCGCGCGCACCCAGCTTGGTCATGCTCGTACTCCCACCGCGATGGCGTGACCGCCATGACGGCGAATTTTGGTTGCACCGGCGGCGCTTCGAAAACATTTGTGAAGTCGAGTGGCGGACGACCGGCGAGATTGCGGCAACGATACGCCATGACCCGCCCGTCAGGTTGCGGTAATCACTAGTAAAAATAGCTGCGTCTATTTCTGCTCCTTGCGAAAGCCTGCATGGCTAATACAAGATGCGCCGGTCCCGATGCCCGCGCGCCACGCCGGTCATCGCAAATTATATTTTTCGAGGAGTCTCATTTAATGAAGAACGTCCTTCTATACCCGGTCGCCGCGCTCGCGCTGCTGGCTTCGGGCAATGCGCTGGCTCAGCAGAGCAGCGTCGCCAACATCAACGTCACCGCCACGGTCGAGGCCGCTTGCGCTGACGTCACCGCGACCGACGTCGACTTCGGCAGCCAGGGCAACATCGGCAACACCGATGACGCCACCTCGACCATCACGGTCGACTGCGACACGGGCACCCAGTACTCGGTTGCCATCGATTACGGCGTCGCCCCGCTGGGGACGCAGCGCCAGGTCACCAACGGTAACTCGGGCGAGTTCATGGACTACGACATCTTCCAGCCGGGCGGCTTCACCACGCCCTGGGGCGAGGGTGCGGACGCACTCGACGGCACGGGCACGGGAGCGGCCGATGCGCTGGTCGCGAATTTCCGCCTGCAGCGCGCCGCGGGCAAGGGGTTCGGCGTGTATACCGATCTCGTCACGGTCACCCTGAGCTACTGATCCGGGGCCTATAATCCCCAGATGCTGAAATTGCATTCCTGGGCGGCGGCGATAGCCGCCGCCCTTTTTATTTGTGCCGCCACCACGATCCCATCGCTGGCGAACGCGGCGGCGATTTTCTCGGTGTCGCCGCTCAAGCTCACCCTGCCCGCCGACAAGCTGGCTACCGCCGTCACGATCGGCAACCAGGGCGCAACGCCGGTGACGGTGCAATCCGAATTGCTGGGCTGGAGCCAGGACAACGGCAGCGACGCCCTTGGCGGCGCGACCGGCCTCATCGTGTCGCCGCCCATTTTCACCTTGGCCCCCGGCGCGAAGCAGGTGGTCCGCGTCGGCCGAGTCAAGCGCGGCGCCGCGCCGGCCCGCGAACTGGCCTTTCGCCTCAAGCTCGCCGAGGTCCGGCGCACGGACGGTGACGGTGCCGCCGTCGCTACGGTGATCCAGCTCAGCTTGCCGGTGTTCGTACCGCCGGCCGATCGCAACGCGCGCCCTGCCTTGCAGGTCGCGGTCGTCGCCGACACCGGCGCTGACCTCAAGCTTGCCTTGACGAACCCAGGCATCGTCCACGACAAGGTCGTCAAGATGGCCCTGCTGCGTGATGGCAAGCTGCTGGTGGAGAAGCCGCTCAATTTTTATGTGCTCGCCGGCGCCCAGCGCGAGTTGGCCTGGGAGGGCGCACTTGCGAGCGGCGCCGCCGGGCTGGAACTCGAGCTGACGCTCGACGGTGGACGGCGCACGCTGCGCCAGTCGCTGGCGCCGCCGCCCCCGCCCCCGCCGCCGCCTAAGCAAGACTGAGCGCCGTGGGGGTCCGGGGGGATTTCATCGCGCGCCTCGTCGTGCTCGCCACATTCCTGTTCGCGGCGCCGGCCGCTGCGCAGGAAGTACTGCAAGTGCAGGTCGAGCCCCTGATCTACGCGGTGAGCATCAACGGCCGCGCCAGCGGCGAAACCGTGCTGCTCAAGGTCAATGAACGCCTGCTCGCGCGCGCATCCGACTGGGAGCGCTGGCACCTGATATTGCCCGCGCAGCAGTTCCAGTTCGAGGGCGAGGCGTATTACGAGCTGGCGCAAGCCGCAGGCTTTGCCGCCAGCTTCGATACCGAGCGCCAGTCGGCTGCGTTGTCGTTCTCGCCCCGCGCCTTTCGGCCTTCGCTGATCAACGCCAGTCCGAATCGGTATGTAGTGGCACAGCCGCCCGCCAGCCCTGGTGGATACTTCAACTACGAGTTGTTTGGCACCCACCATGTCCCCAACGCAGGCGATGGGCAGAGCAACCTCGAAGGCCTGTTCGAGCTCGGCGTCTTCGGGCCGATGGGTGTCGCGACGAGCCAGTGGCTTGGCCGCAACCTGACCGACGAAGACCCCTCGACGTTCGGCGCAGAACGCGAGGTCGTGCGACTCGAGACGGCGTTCCAGCACGACGATCCGCAGGAGATGCGCACCCTGCGCCTCGGCGATTCGATCGGCGACGCCGGCATGTGGGGCCGGCCGGTGCGCTTCGGCGGCGCGCTCTACGCACGCAACTTCTCGACGCAGCCGGGTTTCGTCACACAACCGCAGCCCTCGCTGGCCGGCGAAACCGCGCTGCCCTCGGTGCTCGACGTATACGTCGATGGCCTGCGCCGGCAAAGCCTCGAGGTGCCACCGGGGCCATTCGCGATCGAGAACCTGCCCACGGTGAGCGGTCAGGGCGAGGTGCAGGTCGTTGTGCGCGACCTGCTCGGCCGCGAGGTCGTGCTGACCGACACCTACATCACCGGCGTGCAGTTGCTGCGCGAAGGCTTGCACGACTGGTCCTATGAAGCCGGGTTCCTGCGTGAGCGATTCGCGTTCGAGAGCGACGAATATGGCGACGCCTTCGCCGCAGGCACGCACCGCTATGGGTTCTCGGACGAACTCACCGGCGAGGCTCGCGTGGAGCTCAGCGAAGATGCGGTCAGCGCCGGGTTCGGCGGCGTGGTCGCGATCCGCGGCATCGCCATCGTCTCCAATGCCGTCGCCGTCAGCCATTCGGAGCGCGGCACCGGCGCGCTCGACGTGCTGACGGTGCAGCACCAGCAACGCCGCGGCCTGTCGCTCGGCGCGCGCCTGCAGCTGGCCAGCCGCGATTTCGTGCAACTCGGCTTTGCGCCAGGCCGCGCGGTCCCCGAGCGCTCGTTCAGCGCCAACGCCGGCTATCACTGGCGCCCGCTCGGCCGCTTCGGCCTCGGCTACGTCAATCGCGACGAGTCCGGCACGCCGCCGGACTTCGAGGCGATCACGGCGAGCTTCACGCGCACGTTCGGCCGCGTCTCGCTGACACTGCTCGGCATCGATCGCAAGCGACCCGGCAACGAATACTCGGTCGGCGCTACGCTGTCGGTGCCGTTCGGCACGCGGGAGTCGGCCTCGGCGGGTTACCGCGTCAACCATGGCGAGAGCGGTGACGGCTCGCAGGCCTATGCGCGCCTGCAACGCAACCTCTCCGAGCAGGAAGGCTGGGGCTACAAAGTGCGCGTGGGCCATGACGACGATGTCTCGGGCGAGAGCCGTACCCGCGCCGAGGCCGGATTCGGCGTCAACGCGCGCCACGGCAGCTACGGGCTCGAGGCGGCGAGCGTCGAGGAGGCCGAAACTTTCCGCGCCACGGCCAGCGGCGCGCTCGGGACCTTTGCCGGCCACGGCTTCGCAACGCGCAAGTTGTCCCGCAGCTTCGCCGTCGTCGAGACCGGCGCCGAGGACATGGAGCTGCTCGTCAACAACCGCGTCGCCGGCCGCACCGACAGCCAGGGCGTGGCCGTGCTGCCCTACCTGCAGCCCTATCAACGGAACGTCGTCAGCATCGACGTCAGCGAGGTGCCGCTCGACGTCGAGGTGCACGCGGGCGAGTTCGAGGCGGCGCCGTATTTCCGCAGCGGCGTGCTGATCCCGCTCGACGTGCGCCGCACGCGCAGCGCGCTGGTCAGCTTGCGGCAAGCCGACGGCACGCCGGTTCCCGCCGGCGCGCTGGTGCGCCTGGCCGGCGGCGCCGAGGCCACGGTGGGCCGCGATGGCAGGGTCTTCCTCACCGGGCTCGCGCAGGGCGACAATGTCGTCGAGGTGCGCTGGAACAGCCATCACCAATGCGGCGCACGTGTGATGTTGCCGCCGGACGCCGGCGTGCAGCCGGATCTTGGAGCGCAGACCTGCCAATGAAACGCCTGATCGCGCTGCTCGTCCTCGCCCTCGGCCCGGCGCTCACGGCGCATGCCGCGAGTTGCGTGGTCATGGTGACCGACCTTCCCTTCGGCGCATATCGTTACAACGCGGGCGCGCCCGTCGACACCACCGGCAGCGTCTCGGTCGAGTGCACCGACGTTGCTGGCGGGGGGCCGGTCGGCTACACCATTGCCCTCGCCACCGGCTCGAGCGGCAATTACGCTTTCAGGGTGATGGCGGGCGACGGCGGCGAGCTGCACTACAACGTCTACGTCGACGGTGCGCGCACGCGTGTGTGGGGCGACGACAGTGGTGGCTCGGAAGCGGTGGCCGGGACGGCCATCCCGCCGGCGCCGTCCGATCATCCGCTGTTTGCGCGCATCCCGGCGATGCAGACCGGCATGGGTCCGGGCGCCTATGCCGACCAGCTCACCGTCCTCGTGAGCTACTAAGGCGCGGCTGCAAAAAACCTGCATTTCCGCGGGTTCGTGGTAACTTTCCGGCGCCCTTCCCCAGCCTCCTGCGCATGACCGAATTCAAGATCGTCGGCGTCATCGGCAAGCTCAACGACGCGCGCGTTGCGCCGACCTTGAACGCGCTATGCCGGCACCTGCGCCTGCGCGGTTGCGAGGTGCTGGTCGAGTCGTCGACGCGGCCGATGCTCAAGGGGCGCGGCGCGCGCTTGGTCAGCCGCGACGAACTGGCCAGGCGCAGCGACCTTGTCGTGGTCATCGGCGGCGACGGCACCCTCCTCAACGCCGGCCGCACGCTCGCGCCGGCCGGCGTGCCGATCCTCGGCGTGAACCAGGGCCGGCTCGGCTTCATGGTCGACGTCGCGCCTGCCGACTTCCGCCAGACGCTCGACCAGGTGCTGCGCGGGAAATACCTTCGCGAGCAGCGCCTGCTGCTCGACACGCGTATCCGCCGCGGCAAGCGCGTGCGCGGGCCATTCCTTGCCATCAACGATGTCGTACTGCGCAACCAGGCGGCGGTGCGCATGCTCGAGTTCGAAACCTGGCTCGACGACGAATTCATCAGCCAGCATCGCGCCGACGGCATCATCGTCTCGACGCCCACCGGCTCGACCGCCTACGCCTTGTCCAGCGGCGGCCCGGTGCTGCACCCGGCACTCGAGGCGGTTGCGTTGGTGCCGATCTGCCCGCACACCTTCTCCGACCGGCCCGTCGTGATCGGCAGCGACCGCGTGATCCGCATCGAGCTCGACGGCGCTCGCGGCGTGCGCGCAATGGCCACCTGCGACGGCCAGCGCAATGAGAGCGTGTCGGCCGGCGACTCGATCGAGATCCGCCGCTCGCCGCATGTGCTCGAGCTGATCCATCCGCACGGCTATCGGTACTTCAACCTGCTGCGCAGCAAGCTTCATTGGGGCCGGGCCAAGGCGCCCGCGCCGCGCTGAGGAACGGCCGTGCTGCGCGCGCTGACCATCCGCAACCTCGCGATCATCGATGCGCTCGAGCTCGAGTTCGGTGACGGCTTCTCGGTCTTGTCGGGCGAAACGGGTGCGGGCAAGTCAATCCTGATCGAGGCGCTCGGCCTCGTGCTTGGCGACCGCGCCGATGCAGCGCTGGTCCGCACCGGCGAGTCGCAGGCGGAAGTGAGCGCCGAGTTCACGCTCGATGCCTCGCTCGCCGCGCGGGCGTGGCTGCGCGAGCACGCGATGGAAGACTCCGGCGCACCCAATGCCTGCCTGCTGCGCCGCGTGGTCGGCGCCGACGGACGCTCGCGCGCGTTCATCAACGGCGCAGCCGCCTCGCTCGCCAACCTGCGCGAGCTCGGCGAGCTGCTGGTCGAGATCCACGGCCAGAACGAGCACCAGCGCCTGACGCGTGGCGAAACCCAGCGCGAGCTCCTTGACGACTTCGGTCACCAGCCGGAAGTGCTGACCGCGGTGGCGCAGGCGGCACGCGACTTCGCGGAAAGTGAGGCTGAACTGGCCCGGCTGGCCGCCGCCGCCGGTCGCGATCCCGCTCAGATCGATTACCTGAAGCATCAGCTGCGCGAACTGCAGAGCCTGCGGCTGGCCGATGGCGAGCTTGCGGCGCTCGATGCCGACCACCGCCGCCTCGCCAACGCCGGCCGCCTCATCGAGGAAGGCCAGCAGGTGCAAGACCAGCTCTACGGCGCGGAAGGCTCGGTGCAGGACCAGCTCGGTGTCGTGCGCCAGACCTTGTCGGGCCTGGGCGCGATCGACCCTGCCTTTGGCGCCGTAGAGCAGACCCTCGAGCAGGCGGAAGTGCAGGTGCGCGAGGCCGCCGACGCGGTACGCCGAGCGCTGGATCGCCTCGACCTCGACCCCGAGCGCCTGCGCGAGGTGGAGCAGCGTTTGGAAGTGATCCACGACATGGCGCGCAAGCACCGCGTACGCCCAGACGAACTCGCCGCGCAGGCCGAGCGGCTGCGCGCCGACGTCGAGGGCAGCGAGCGCGCCGCCGGCGACATGGAGAAGGTGGAAGCGCGACGCCAGGCCGCGGTCAAGTCCTATCGCGCCGCGGCGGCCAAGCTCACCGCCGCGCGCAAGCGCTGGTCGAAGGATCTCTCGGCCAAGGTCGTTGCGCTGATTCGCGAGCTTGGCATGGGCAAGGCGGAGTTCCCGATTGTCGTCGAATCGACACCGCAGGAGCGTCCGCGCCTCGCCGGAGACGATGAAGTGCGCTTTGACTTCACCGCCAACGCGGGCCAGGCGGCGCGGCCGCTGGCCAAGGTGGCATCCGGCGGCGAGCTGTCGCGCGTCGCGCTGGCAATCCAGGTGGTCGCCAACCAGTCACGCTCGGCCGCGACCCTGATCTTCGACGAGGTGGACGCCGGCGTCGGCGGCGGCACGGCGGAAATCGTCGGCGAGAAGCTGAAAGCCCTGGCCGCGCGGCGCCAGGTGTTGTGCGTGACCCACCTGCCGCAAGTCGCCGCGCAGGGGCGTCAGCATTACGCGATCCAGAAGGAAACCCGCGGCGGCAAGACATGGACGCGCGTGAAGGCGCTGGACGACAAGGGCCGCGTGGAAGAGCTGGCCCGCATGCTGGGCGGTCGTGAGATCACCGCGTCGACGCAGGCCCATGCGAAGGAGATGCTGAAACGCGGAAAAGGGATTAGGGATTAGGCCCCAACCCCTAACCCCTGTTCCCTTTCTTCCAGTTCGGGCACGCCTCGCCCTTCAAGCATTCCCCGTACATGATCAGGCTGTGTTCGGACAGCTTGAAGCCGAGTTCCGCGGCCTTCTGTTTCTGGCGCCTTTCGATCATCTCATCGACGAACTCGTCCACCTTGCCGCAGCGCATGCACACGATGTGGTCGTGATGCGCAGGCTGCTGCATCTCGAACACGGCGTGGCCGCCTTCGAAGTGGTGGCGCATCACCAGCCCGGCCGCCTCGAACTGCGTCAACACGCGGTAAACCGTGGCGAGGCCGATGTCCTCGCCCTGGTCCATCAGCATCCGGTAGAGGTCTTCCGCCGACAGGTGCCGGGTGGCGCTGCGCTCGAGCATCTCGAGGATGCGCATGCGTGGCAGCGTGACCTTGAGGCCGGCCTCGCGCAGTTCCTTGGGTTCCAAAATGCTCTCCCGGCTGGCTCGGCCGCCTGTGAGCCGTGATTCTGCACCGCAGAGGCGATAAAATGCACCCACTCCCTGCCCGTCCGGATCGCCCATGCGCATCGCCGCCGTCCTTGCCCTCGCGCTGTCTCTCTGCGCCTGCGGGCTCGTCTTCAAGCTGCCCACGCGCCAGGGCAACGTGCTCGACCAGAAAGATCTCGACGCGCTCGAACTCGGCATGAGCCGCGACCAGGTCAAGTTCCTCCTCGGCACGCCGATCGCAGCGAGCGTGTTCCGCAACGACCGCTGGGATTACGTCGGCTACTACAAGAATCCGCGCGGCAAGGTTTTCAGCCGCACCGTCAGCCTGTTCTTCCAGGGTGACTCGCTGGTGAATATCGAGGGCCAGAAGGCGGTGGCGGGCGATTCCACGCCGGACCTCGAGGCGATCGCGAAGGAAGAAAAGAAGGCGGCGACCGAGGCCGAGCGGTCGAAGGAGCCGGCCGACTCTGGGATCGTGATCCAGCAGCCGAAAAAATAACGGGTCGCCCGCTTCGGGACGCGATCCCTCGCTTCGCTCGGGATGACACAAGCGGTCATTCCGAGCGAAGCGAGGAACCGTGTCTAGGTTGCAGCCTTCGCCCGCCGCCGCCGCATCTCCCGCGGATCCACCGGCAGCGGCCGGTATATCTCGACGCGATCCCCATCCTTCAGCGCCGCGTCCATGGCGCGCACCGAGCCGAACACGCCGATCCCGCAACAAGCCAGCTCGATCTCGGGGAACTCGCCGAGGATCCCCGACCGCCGAATCGCATCCGCAAGCGTCGCCGGCGCCGGCAACGTGACCCGAACGACGCGCTGCCGGTCCGGCAAGGCCACGACGACCTCGGCCCTCAGTTCCATAGCGCCACCATCGCGTCGATGAAGCCGACGCAATAAAGCAGCAGTGCCATCAGCGAAATTCGCACCGGGAAACGGATCATCCAGCGCCACACCGCCTGCACCTGCCGCGAGCCATCGCCCCACAGTTCGTCGATCAGGTCGTTTGGCAGGATGTGCACCACGAGCGCGAGCATCAGGCCCACCAGCGGCAATGCGAAACGCCCGGTCAGCCACTGCAGCCAGTCGAAGAAGTTGCGGTCCAGCAATTCCACGCTCTGCATGATGTTGAAGGACAGCAGCGTGCCCAAGCCCAGGAACCAGATACCGATCGCGCAACCCACAGCGGCCGCGGCGCGCGTGATGCGCATGCGCTCGACGAGGTAGCGCACCGCCGGTTCCATCAGCGCGCTCGCCGCCACCAGCGTGATCAGGAACATGACCGCGTAGACGATCATCGCCATCGAGCCGTCGACGGCGCCCTGCGACAGCGCCAGCGGGAACACCTGGAACAGCACGGTGAGCCCAGGCGCCGGGTCGAGGCCTGCGGCGAAGATGATCGCGTACAGCGCGGCGCCCGCTACTAAGCTGAATACGGTGTCGAGCAGCACTACGACAACGGCGAACCGCGCGATTGGCGCCTGCCTGGGCAGGTAGGTGCCATAGGCCACCATCGCGCCGAGGCCCAGCCCAAGCGTGAAGAACGCCTGGTGCAGCGCTTCCATCATTCCGCGCCAGCCGAAGCGCGACCACTGCGGCGTCAACATGTGGTGGATCGCGGCCTGGGTGTCGCCCGAGCCGTACGCGAAGATGAAGACGCCGAACATCAGCGCGAAGGCTGCCGGCACCAGGTAGCGCGCCGCGCGCTCGATGCCATCGCGCACGCCGCTGGCCACGATCAGGCACGCCACCACCATGAAAATCGTGTGCCAGGCCAGCGAGCGTTCGGGATCCTGCGCCAGGCCGAAGAACACGGATTGCACGCCGGCCTGGTCGAGGCCATTGAGCACGCCTCCCGCGGCGCGCAATCCGTACGCCAGGCTCCAGCCCGCGATCACGCTGTAGTACGACAGCACCAGCACCGCCGACACCAGCGCCAAAACGCCGATCAGCGACCACGCCCGGCTCAATCGCGCAGTGCCAGCCAGTCGACCGAGCCCCGAGATCAGGTCTTCCCGAGTCCAGCGCCCGATCAGCCACTCGGCGACCAGCAGCGGCCAGGCCACCATGGCGAGGAAGAACACGTACGCGAACAGGAAAATTGCACCGCCATACTCGCCGGCGAGATAAGGCAGGCGAGCGATGTTGCCGATGCCAATCGTGGTGCCCGCGGCGACCAGCACGAAGCCGCCAGAGGAACGCCAGTAGCCGTAGCTGCTTTCCCGTATCGCCATTGCCGCCGGTGTTGTCGTTGATTTAGCTCAGAGGGCGAATCAAGGATGACCTATAATTTATTGATGAACAAGGAGAAAGCCGCGAAGGACAAGGATGAGCCGCGACAGATCGCGCTCAACCGGCGAGCTCGCTTCGATTACTTCATCGAGGACACTTACGAGGCGGGCCTGGTGCTGCAAGGCTGGGAGGTCAAGAGCCTGCGCGAGGGGCGCGGCCAGGTTGCCGATGCTTATGTAAAGGTCATCGACGAAGAGGCGTTCCTGGTCGGCGCCTATTTCACCCCGCCCTCCGGCACCTCGACCCACATACACCCGGACCCGACGCGCACGCGCAAGCTGCTGCTGCACGCCGAAGAACTGCGCAAGCTGACCGGCAAGGTGCAGCGTGCCGGCTACACACTGGTCCCCCTCGACCTGCATTGGACTCACGGCCGCGCCAAGCTCAATGTCGGCCTAGCCAAGGGCAAGAAGCAGCACGACAAGCGCGCCGGCGTAAAGGAGCGCGACTGGCAGCGCGAAAAGTCGCGAGTCCTGCGGGATCGCTAGTCGGCGGGGCTAGAATGTTCGCCTGGAAAGGGAATCAAGGGCTTCATGGCACGCGCTGAAAACCTGGCGATCATGTTCGTCGACATGGCCGGCTTCGCCGAGCGCACCGCGCGGCAGTCGCGCGTGCAGAACAAGAACATGCTGCGCGACTTCAACGGCCTGCTGGTGCCGCTGCTCGCGCGTTTCGACGGCCGGCGCATCAAATCCATCGGCGATGCGCTGCTGGTCGCCTTCCGCTCCCCGACCGACAGCGTCCGCTGCGGCATGGCGATGCAGGACGCGGTGGCGGCCTACAACTACCAGCGGCCGGAGCATGATCCGCTGCGGATCCGCGTGGCGCTGAACGTCGGCGAAGTGCGACTCGAGAACGACGACGTCTTTGGCGAAGCGGTGAACATCGCGGCTCGCGTCGAAGAGCTCACGCCACCCGGTGAGATCTACCTCACCGG
This sequence comes from Verrucomicrobiia bacterium, assembly GCA_035526825.1. Taxonomy (GTDB): domain Bacteria; phylum Pseudomonadota; class Gammaproteobacteria; order Nevskiales; family Nevskiaceae; genus JACPFV01. Next base: position 19,026 of record DATLBT010000059.1, read on the forward strand.
CGTGACCTACATGTCGATGAACAAGGCCGAAGTTCCGGCCGAGCATATCGGCGAGCAGCAGCTCAAGGGCATTCCTGAGCCAGTGCGGCTGTTTCGCGTGCCGCCCTACACGGTCAAGCGGCTGACGGCCGCGGGCGAATCCGTTCCAGCGACGCCGGGCGAAATGCCTTACGGCGGCATGCACCTGCTGCCGGCGGATTCAGCCGTGTTCGAGCGTGTTGCCGACGGCTTGCGCCGCGCGCCTTATGTCGACTGGACGGCAAAGGCCAGGGCGGTTCCCACGCGCGCCGTGTTGATGGCCATCGCGGGCGTCGGCCTTGGCGCCACGCTGGTGGCCATGGCTTATGCGGTGCTGGCCGTGCTTCCAGCCGGCATTGCGACGCAAGTCGTCACCTCGCTGCCACCCGCGCCGGTGGCCTCCACCGATGAGGCGCGCGCCGCGCTGACCGCCGCACACACCGCGTATTTCGAACGCCGGCGTGCCGCGGCCGCCCAGGGTTATGCCAAGGTGCTCGAGATGGACCCCCGCCTGCGCCACGACTCGGGGCTTGCCGCCAATCTGGTCGGTACGCTCGGCGCGACCGGGGAGCTGGCCGCGGACATCATCCGCAAATACCCGAGCCCGGAATTGACGTTCGAGTTGGCCCGGCGCACCGGCCTGCCCGGACGCAAGGGCGCCCAGCGCGCCGCGGCGCTGCTTACGGAGCAGGATCAAGCGGGCCGAATCGACAAGCTCGGCCTTGCCATCACCGAGCTCAACGAGGCGCCGACCTGCGAGGAGCGCCTGACCGCGGTCAGGAGCTTGCGCGTACAGAATGACCCGCGCGCGGTGCCGGCGTTGCGCAGCCAGATCCGGCGCAGCTTCACCAGCCTGTTCGACGACCGCAACGCCTGCCTGCGCGCCGAAACCGAGCAGGCCATCGCGGACATCGAAAAAGGTACGTCCCGGGCGCCGGCTTCCTGATAAAGTGCGATGGCACATTGGGGCCGATCGGGCTCGACGGCGATCGTGAAACCTGAGGTGCATGCCGAGGTGCGGAGATACCTCGTAAAACCATTCCGCAAAAAGCTAGTTGCGAACGACGCTAACTACGCCCTGGCAGCTTAATCCCTGCTAGCGTTCGCCCGGTCTGTGCTGGTGCAGCCGGGGTCGAACGTCGACTTCACCAGACCGCGTTGCCCCCGCTCTTGGAGGTAACGTCAAATCCAAGGAGCTAAGCGTTGGTGTTCCGTGCCTGTCCGGGAGCCAACGTCGAAAAACAATGACCGGCTAAGCATGTAGGTCCGAGGGCGGATCATTGTCGGACGGGGGTTCAATTCCCCCCGGCTCCACCAACCGCGCAAAGGGGCGGCTCGCAAGAGCCGCCTTTTTTGCCTGGGCGGCGGTTGGCCCCGCAAACACGCCTTATCCAGGCGTTGGGCCCGGGGCCGCAGCAGGCTCGGCAGCCGGCGCGGTGTCGGGCGCCGGCGCGACGTTCGGCAGGTGCGCCTCGTTGATCGGCGTCACTCGCACGACGAAGTACTCGGTATCGCCGAAGCAGCTCGTCGGAATACCGGGATGCTGCTCGTAGCCCAGTGACACGCGTTGTCCCGCGAGCTTCTCGATCTGGTGCGCCACGTCGGCGTCGCGCACGCTGAATGCGAAGATCTGCGGCATGGCGCCCGGCAACGTTGCCATCGCGATCTCCCCCTCCCAGGTCTTGCAGACCCAGCCACGTTCGGAGATTTTCTGGATGTAGCCGGCACGCTCACCGGTCGAGTACGTGTAGTTGAGGGTAATCATCATCCAGCCGCCGAAAACCACGACGATAACGACGAGCAGGGTGGCGACAATCTTGAGCGCGATGTTCATGGGATCCGGGTCGGAGTAGCGGGCGCCCACATTGTAGGGCCTTCCCTCTCGGGCAAAAAAAATGGGCCCGCCCCCGGGCCCATCCGCACCGCCTCCACTACCTCCGTCACCGCACCCCAGAATTCGATGGGTGCAGTGTCCGGGGTCTCCCGCGCGCCCGCAATAAACAAAAGGTACGTCGTATACGGAAGTCCATGTCCGACAGCCCCGCAGCAGCGAATGTCACGTCCCGCAAAGCCGCCTTGTTGTAAACCTTACCCAGATCAGCGACTGAAAGCTGCGATCGTCGCAGCTCCGGGCTTGATGCCCGCCTCGAGCGCGGCAAGGTCATTGGCGGAGGGCGGGAAGCCCACCCAGAAAGCGCCTTCCACTTGGCGCTCGAAGATGTCGAACGTGGCCACCCCTTCCAGGCCGACGGTCTCCGACACTACGGTGCCGTTGTCGAGCACCCAGCGGTCGCCGTCGGCCAAGGTCACCAGCACTGAAACGTGGCATTCGTTCCTGGCGCGTGACTGCAGCGGGCAGGAATAAATCCGTTCGCTTTTCATGTTGGCGTGGCGGGCCAGTTCCGTCCGAACACGTTCGACGTGATCGGCGCAGTCCGCCGTAGCCGGCAGTCCAGTACGGACCTTGCTGTTGAGGGCGTGCAACACGCCCTCGGGGCCCCAGCTGATCATCATGCAGTGCTCGTCGGCACGCTCGGTCACGCCGCCAAAAGCACACGGCCCGACGCCCGGTCCGGTCCAAGCCAGTTGCCGCGCCTCCTCCCGCTGCGTGGTGCGCTCGATGGCGGCGCAGCCGTTCAGCAGCGCGATCGCGGTGATGGCCGCGAACGTGGTCATGACGCTGGGGTGGAAGCGGCGGGAAGCGTGAAAAAGTGACACTGGTGATCTCCGGTTTGGCAAGCTGCCCCGGATATGACCCAAGGGTCATGCCAAGCGACGATGCCCGGCAATCCACTGTTTCCATTGAGAATAAAAATCCTGGCCGGTGCGAACAAGGCAGCCGCGCCATGGGTCCGGCTGTTACCAGGGAGCGCGTGCCAGAGCGTGCGGCTTGCTGCCGTCTCTTATCTGCCGAACAGCCGCTGCCTCGAACACGAGGATCAGCAGCAGCCGGTCCTGATCAGGTTTTCAGGGTGCGCACGATCGCGTTCATCGCGCGCAGCATTCCGGCCGGCATGTTTACGCCCTTGTTGAGCATCCAGTCGAGCGCCTGCGCGTACTTGGGCGAGTACGGCGGGAACATCAGGTTCGGGTCGCCGAGGCCCTTGCCGTCCTCGACCACCGCGCGCGCATTGCTGCATTCGAGGAAGGTGTAGCGGCCGCCGAGGCGGCCGATGCCGGACGCATTCACGCCACCGAACGGCAGCCAGGTATTGGTGCCGGACTGGATCACGTTGTGGTTCACCACCGTGCTCCCGCTCGTGGTGTGCGCGAGGAACCAGTCGATCTCGCTGCGATCCTTCGAAAAGATGTACGAGGCCAGCGGTTTGAGGTGCCGGCGGAACTCGCGCACGGCCTCGTCGCGATCGCGGAACGGCACGACGCACAGGATCGGGCCGAAGATCTCCTCCTGCATGATGCGCATCTCGGGTCGGCAGTTCGTCAGCACGGTCGGCGCGATGAAGCGCGAAGCCTCGTCCGTCTGTCCGCCTGACTCGACCTTCGCACCCCTGGCGATCGCATCGTCGAGCAGGCCCTTGATGCGCTGGAAGTGGCGCACGTTGACGATGCGCGCGAGCTCGGGCGACTTGTCGAAGCCCTTGCCATCGGCGTTGTACATCGCGTTGAGGCGGCGCCCCAGCGCATCGACGAAAGCCGTCGCCACGGAGTCCTGCACCAGCGCGTAATCCGGCGCGAGGCAGACCTGGCCTGCGTTGGCAACGCGGCCCCAGCCGATCTTCTGCGCGGCGTCTTCGAGGTCGGCGGAGGCGCCGACGATCACCGGATTCTTGCCGCCCATCTCGAGCGTGACGGATGCAAAGTGCTCGGCCGCCGCCTTCATGACGAGGCGGCCCACCGCGTGACCGCCGATGTAGAAAATGTGATTGAACGGCTGGCGCAGCAGCTCTTGCGCAACCTCAGGCCCGCCCTCGACCACCGCGAACTCGTCCGGCGCAAACGTCCTGGCGACGATGTCGACCAGCAGCTTGGAGCAATGCGGCGCAAGTTCCGAGGGCTTCAGCACCATCGTGCAGCCCGCCGCGATCGCGCCGATCAGCGGCACCAGGCCGATGGCGATCGGCGCGTTCCAGGTCGCAAGGTTCAGCACCACGCCCTTGGGCTCATAACGGATGTAGCTGTGCTTGCCGATGGTCATCAGCGACGGCTGCACCGGCTCCGGCGCCATCCACTGCGCCAGGTTGCGGATCGCGAACTCGCACTCGCCCTTGACCATCAGCAACTGGCCGTCGATGTCGTTCTGGTGGCAGCCCAACTCCTTCTGCACCGCCTCGATGATCTGCGGCCGCGCGGCGAGCGTGGCGTCCAGCAACCGTTGAAGCTTGGCAACGCGAGTCTCGGCGTTGGTCAGCGAAATGACCGGCGCCTTGTCGGCGAGGCGCTGGAACAGCGCAGGGATGGAGTGCGGCTCCTTGAGGACTGCGTTCATCTCTCAGCCCTTGTACGACGGAATCTTGAACATCGAGCGCATCACCGACTCGAGCGCGCTGTCCGACAGCAGCCGTCGCATGATCCCCATCGCCGGGTCGACGTCCTTGCCCAGCAACTCGATCGGCTTCCACTTCTTCTTGTCGAGGATCCTGAGGGTGCGCTCGAGGCACTCTTGCGGGGTGCTGCCGGTCTTCTCGAGCATGTCTGGCAACACCTTCATGTAGGTGTTGCCGAGGTGCGGCTCGTACGCCTGCCGGATCTGGTCGGGCTGCTTGTTCCAGCTGTTGCGCGTGGTTTCATGCGAATTGGTCGACATGCCGGTCATCACGCCGCCCGGGACGATCGACGTCACCTGGATGCCGAACGCCGCGAGCTCATGACGCAGCGTGAGCGTCATGCCGTGGATCGCGTGTTTGCTCATGTTGTAGCTGCCGGCGCCGATCGGGTTGGCGATGATCGCGCCCGATGAGTAGTTGGCGATGCGCGAGCCGGGCGCGTTCTTGCGCAGCAGCGGCAGGAACGCCTGCACCACGCGCAACTGGCCGAAGGTGTTGATATGGAACAGCCGCTCCACCGCTGCCAGGTCCACCCCTTCGAGAACCCCGGTGCCGACGTTGGCCACGCCAGCGACATTCATGAGGAGATCCAGGCCGCGGTCACCCAGCGCGCGCTTGACCGTTTCTGCGCTCGCCTTCACCGACTCGGTGCTGGAGACGTCCTGCTCGACCACCGTGACGTTGCCGCCCGTCTTGAGGTCGGTCGGCACGCCGGGCAGGACGCCCGCGAACACCTGCCAGCCGCGCCCGGCGAGCGCCTTGGTCAGCAGGTTTGCTTGCCCGACGTTTGCGCCGGTGATGAATGCTGTCTTCATGATCTTCTTACCCTGTTTACATTCGGGGGCGGCAAAGCCGCCCCCGTTCGAAAGTTGCCAGCTATCTTCCGCCGCGCGCGGCGGCGTCCGGCGAGAACATCGCCGGCGTCATCGGCGTATTGAGGCGCCACCAGTTGTTGCCGGCCTCGTTGGTGAGATAGCCGGCCTCGTAGGCCTTCGACGTGAGGTCGTGGTAAATCGACGCACCGCGGTGGAAGGTCATCGACTCCGGCGAGTAGAAATAGGCCACCGTCGCCGTGCGCCACAACTGGCCGCGCGCGTCGTAGTTGTCGGCCCAGATCGCCATCCACGTGTCCTCGTCGGCGTACAGCACGCGCTTGCTGTAGATGTGGCGCGTGCCGGCCTTGAGCGTGCCCTCGATCACCCAGAAGCGGTGCAGTTCGTAGCGCATGTACTCCGGGTTCACCGTGCCGCCCGGCTTGATCAGGTCCTTGTACTTGACGCTCGTGTCGTTCATGCGGAAGTTGTGGTACGGCAGGTAGAACTCTTTCTTGCCGACCAGCTTCCAGGTGTAGCGCTCAGGCGAGCCGTTGAACACGTAGTCATCGTCGACGGTGCGCAAGCCGGCCGGCGGCACCGGGTAATCGAAGCCCACCTCGGGGGCCTGCCGCACGCGGCGCAGGCCCGGCAGGTATTGCCAGCTCATGGTTCCCGCGTTGGTGAAGTCGTTCGGCTGGTAGCCCACTGCCGTGAAGCCCTTGTCGCGCTCCGGCAGCAGGTAGCTCGTATAGAAGTACGCGTTGATGTTGGCCTCGTTCTGGAACGAGCCGCGCTTCTTCGGGTCGTTGCCCGGGTTCATCGTCATGAACTTGTTGCGGCCCCAGGCGATCGAGCCGTTGGCATAGACGTCGGCAATGTCCGTGACGACCTTCTCGGTCCAGGCACGATGCGGGTTGATGACGTTCCAGACCGCTTCGAGGCCCGATTGCGGGAACGGGAACGGGTGCGCACCGCTGATGCCGGTGATGCCGTTGCCGTCGTGCACCACCTCAGCCGTCGTGGCGTTTTTCTTCACCGTCTCGCAGACCCAGGGCTGGAACGTGAAGTCGCGGTGGCTCGGATAGACGTTGACCCAGTAGGTCTTCGGATACGTCTTCAGCAGCGCCTTCTGCCCTTCGGTGAGCTTGTCGGCGTACTGCGCCGCGTTCTCCGCGGTGATCTTGAACAGCGGCTTTTCGTCGGCATACGGGCCCGGGTCGAAGCCGGTCTTGTTCTTCATGCCGGGCCATTCACCCAGGAACTTGCCGGTGAACTCAGCCACGCCGCTCGCGGAGCCGGCCTTCTCGGCGCCCATGCAGGTGAGCACGGGGCCGTCGAGCTCCGCGGCTTTTTCGGGCGGGACCTTGGCCTGCGCGGCCAGCGGGGCCAGCAAGGCGACGACTGCGAAGCTTGTGAATCTCATGAGGCTTTCTCTCCAAAAAAATGTGTCATCCCGAGCGCAGCGAGGGATCGCGTTCACGTAGTAGCTACGCTGAACGCGATCCCTCGTCGCTGCGCTCCTCGGGATGACATGGCATTACCGTCCGGCGCGTGCCGCCGCATCCGGGCTGAACTGCGCAGCCGTCAGCGGGACGTTGATCTTGCGCGAGCCGTCGGGCTGCTCGTTGTTGAGGTAACCGGCCTCGTAGGCCTTGGATTGCAGGTCGTGATAAATCGTGGCGCCGCGGTGGAACGCCTTGCTTTCCTGCGAGTAGAAATACGCCGCGAACGCCGTGCGCCACAGCTGGTTGCGCGAGTCGTAGTTGTCGGCCCACATCGCCATCCAGGTGTCCTCGTCGGCGTACAGCACGCGCCGGGCGTAGATGTGGCGCACACCGGGCTTCAGCGTGCCCTCGATCACCCACACGCGATGCAATTCGTAGCGCACGTAGTCGGGGTTGATCGTGTTCGGCGTGATCAGGTCCTTGTACTTGATCGACGGGTCCTGCAGCCGGAAGTTGTGGTACGGGATGTAGAACTCCTTCTTCCCGACCAGCTTCCAGGTGTAGCGCTCGGGCGAGCCGTTGAACACGTAGTCATCGTCGACCGTGCGCAGGCCCGCCGGCGGTACCGGATAGTCGAAGCCCACTTCCGGCGCCTGGCGCACGCGGCGCAGGCCCGGCAGGTACTGCCAGCTCGAGGTCGCGTCCTTGCTGAAGTCGTTGGGCTGGTAGCCGACCGCAGTGAAGCCCTTGTCGCGCTCCGGCAGCAGGAAGCTCTGGAAAAAGTACGCGCCGATCTTGTCCTGGTAGCTGCCGCGCTTCTGCGGATCGCGACCCGGGTCGAGCGTCCTGAACTTGATGCGGCCCCACGCTACCGAGCCGTTGGCGTAGGCATCGGCGATGTCGTAGGTCGAGTCTTCGGTCCACGCGCGATGCGGGTTGATGACGTTCCAGATCGCCTCGAGGCCCGACGTCGGGAACGGAAACGGGATCGCGCCGGAGATGCCGGTGATGCCGAGGCCGTCGTGGATCACTTCCGAGTCGGCGGCGTTTTTCTTCACCGTGTCACAGACCCAGTCCGCGTTCCTGAAATCGCGGTGGCTGGGGTACACGTTCATCTTGTAATTGCCGTAGGCCTTGAGCAACGTCTTCTGACCCTCGGTGAGCTTGGCGGCGTGTTCCGCGAGGTTTGCCGCCGTGATCGTCAGCGTCGGCTTCTCGTCCTTGTAAGGGCCGGGCTCGTAGCCCGATTTCTTGCTCTGCCCTGGCCAGGTGCCCATGAATTTGCCGGTGTACTCGGCGACACCGCTGGGCGTGCCGGCTTTTTCCGCACCGATGCAGGTGTACTTCGGACCGTCGAGTTCCGCGATCTTCTCGGGTGGCGATTTCGCGAGGGCGACCTGGGCGGACGCGAAGGCGAGCGCCAGTGCGCTCGCGGCCACGGCCCGATGCATGTTCTGGTTCATTTGTTTTGTCTCCTCAAGCGTGTCCCCATCCTAGCCAAGGGGGGGCCTAGGGCATCGTCCGAAGGGGGTATTACCGATAAGGATCGAGCAAGGTGGCCGCGGCCTTGGCTTCGTCGGCGAACTTGGCCTGCATGTCCGAGGCGATGAATTTTTCCAGCGTGCCGCCGACCAGGGGGATCTTGGCGTTGATGTCGAACGCGTAGGTAATGGTGCAGCCACCCGCGTCGTCGGCAAACTTCGCCGTGCAGGAAATCTCCACCGGCACGCCCGCCGGCTCGATCTTGACCTTGCCGGTCTTGCTGGCCTTGTTCCAGCGTTCCTCGCTGACCACCGTTGCCTCCGCCGGCAGGAACTTGCTCACCGCCCCGCCCGGCGGCGCCAGCGGAACCTTGCGCTCGATCTTGATGCGGAAATCATCACCCGCCGCCGCGTGGTCCAGCACCCTGGATTTATCGATTCCCAGCGCCTTCAACTTCTTCGTATGAAAGTCCTTGTCCATGAACATCTTGAGGACCGTGGCCGACGGCGCCGGATACTTGGCCTTGATATCAATTTTCATTGGGGGTCAGAGTCGCTCTCGTAAATGGTTGATTGGAAGGGGCTGCTGGATACTTTATTCAACATACGCTTCAAAGGCTGATTTTGGCGAGCCGCACTCGGGGCAGGTCCAGTCCTCCGGCAGTTCTGCGAAGCGCGTCCCGGGCGCGATGCCGTGGTCGGGCAACCCTGCTGCTTCGTCGTAGATGAAGCCGCAAATTACGCAGACCCATTT
>DATLBT010000060.1:0-28730 GCA_035526825.1 Verrucomicrobiia bacterium
GTCGCGCTGGCAGCGCGACCTCACCGACTCCACCGTGCTGCGCAACCTCGGCGTCGGCATGGGCCACAGCCTGATTTCCTATCAATCACTGGAGAAAGGCATCGGCAAGCTCGAGGCCGACGCCTGGCGCATGGGGCAGGACCTGGAAGCCAACTGGGAAGTCCTGGCGGAAGCCATCCAGACGGTCATGCGCCGCCACGGCCTGCCCGAGCCGTATGAGCAGCTCAAGCGTTACACCCGCGGCAAGAAGGTCGGCAAGGAAGCGTTGCGCGCCTTCATCGACGGTCTCAAGCTGCCGGAAGCGGACAAGAAACGCCTGCTCGCACTCACGCCGGCCGATTACACCGGCGATGCAGTTGAGCAGGTGCGCAGCCTGTAAGGAGTTTGCGTAAACCATGGTCGACTCCCCCAACGACAGTGAAGCCAGGCCCGATCCCGTCGCCGAACTGGTGTCCGGGGCCGCCGATTTTGCCGCGCGTGCCACGCAGATGGTGTCCGGCGCGCGAACGGAAGTCTGCCTGCTGTCGCAGCAGCTCGATCGGCGTATCTACGGCACGGAGATCTTTGGCGAGTCGCTGCGCCGCTTCGTGATGCAGCACCAGAACACGCGCGTGCGCATCCTGGTCAACCACACGCGCGCCGCCATGGGCAACTCACCGCGCCTGGTCGAGATAGGCCGCGCGCTGTCGAGCTTCGTCGAGTTTCGCGAACTGCTGCCGGCGCGCGCGATGGTCACGCGCGAGGAAATGCTGGTCACCGATGGCCGTATCCTGCTGCATCGCGAGTCGTCGACGGACCTGGAGGCCCGCTACTGGGGCACGGCGCCGCACCTGGCGCGGCTCAAGCTCAAGGATTTCGATGCGTGGTGGAACGAGTCCACCACCGCGCAGGAGCTGCGCCAGCAGCGGTTGTAGCAGTTGTCATCCCGAGCGGAGCGAGGGATCGCCTACACGTTTCAACCTTCCGGCGGGACTTTCTCGAGTGCGCGGATCTTCGACTTCACTGCATCTGGCAACGCCAGCGCCTGGCCGGCGCGATAGTCGAACCACACCAGCACACCGCGCGTCACTGCCACCGGCTTGCCGCCGAGGAACATGCAGCCTTCGGTGCGCATCGAGGTGCGGCCGAACCTGGCAATGCGAAAGCCGATGTCGAGTTCCGCGGGCGGCTTGAGCTGCTCGATGAAGTCCGCCTCGATGTGCGCCAGGATCAGGCCGTAACTGCTCCAGAACTGTGTGTCGCCCGCCATGAGCTTCGTGAAGTATTCCAGCCGCACGCTCTCGTCGTAGGTGAAGAACTTGGCGTTGTTGACGTGGCCGAGCGCGTCCATGTCGCCCCAACGCACGGCGAGCTTGAGGAAGAAGGAAAAGTCAGCCGGCTTCGGCAGGTTCATGGGGTTTTGCTCTTCTGCTTGTCATGTCGGCGCTGGCGCGCCTGCTCCACGATGGCGCGCTTGCGCGTATCGCTCGCCGCGGGCCATTCGGCGATTTCCTCGAGGGTGCGCGCACAGCCGCGGCACACGCCGCCGAGGCTCAACCGGCAGACTCCGGTACAGGGGCTCGCGGGAGTCGTCACCCGTTGCAAATGAGGCGGTCAGTCCGTGGTGATGCGGAACTCCACGCGGCGATTGGCCTTGCGGCCCTCGTCGGTGTCGTTCGACGCGACCGGCTCGAGCTCGCCATAACCGACCGCGGTCATGCGGTCGCCGTCGATGCCCTTGCCGACCAGGTATGCCTTGACCGAATCGGAGCGCTGCTGGGACAGCAGCGTGTTGTAGGCCTCGGAGCCGATCGAGTCCGTATGGCCGGCGATCTCGACCCGGAGGTCTTCCTGTTGCGCCAACGTCTGCGTCACGCCGTCCAGCGTTGTGCGGCCCAGGCTGGTGAGCCTGGCTGAGTTGAGCTCGAAGGTGAGGCCGCGGATCGTTGTGTTCTGCGCAACGACGCAGCCGTGTTCGTCGACCTTGAGGCCGGCCTGCGTATCGGGGCAGTCGTCGCGAACATTCGACACGCCGTCCTTGTCGCCGTCGTTTTCGACCGGTATTTCGCGCACTGACTTCGGGCAGCCCTTCTCGTCGACCGTGGCGCCGGCAGCCGTGCCCGGACAGGTGTCGTCGCCGTCCAGAACGCCATCGCTGTCCGAATCGGTGAGGCAGTCCGTGCGTCCGCTATCGGGGTTGACGACCTTGACCGGGCAGTCCTCCGCAGGCTGCACCGTAACCGGACGGTCATAAAACGGCAGCGGGATCTGCACTCCGAGGTTGAACGTGTAATCGAGGAGGTAGTCCTCGTCCACGATGGACTCGTTGTTGACTTGCGGCTGCGCACGCGCGTCGAGGCGCAGCGCCCAGCCATTGAAGCCGAGCGGCGCGATGGCGCCCGCACCGAGCGCGATCCCCAGGTGGATGTGCTTCTGGCTGTTGACGTCCTCCTCGATCAAGCCGATGCCCGCGATGGCAAAGGGCTTGACGTAGGCGAACGGGGCGTCCTCGCTGCGGCCGAAGATGCCGAGGGAATAGGCGTAGTCGACGAACAACGCGCTCTGATAATTCTTCTTGCCGTCGGGACGCTCGTAGCCGACATCGACGAAGCGCAGCTCGATGGCACGCGTGTGGTCGTCGAACGGCATGCCGTAGGTGAGGTACAGCCCGGCGCCCTCGCCCGACTGGCGCGCGCTGTCGGTAACCAGCAGCTTCGGTCCGATGCCCAGGTACGGAACCGGATACAACTCGCTGTGGACCGCAAGCGCCGGTGTACTCCAGATGACCGCGGACAAGGCCGCTGTCTGCAAAAACTTGCGCATCAATGGACCCCCTGTTTCATCGGACTCTAGCCGAGCCTTGTGACGCCAACAAGGCGCGAGCACACTCGCCGACGAGCTCGGGTCCGCGATAGATGAAACCGGTGTAGATCTGCACCAGGTCGGCGCCGGCGCGGCGCCGATCGCGCGCATCTTCGCCGCTGCCAATGCCCCCGACGCCGATCAGCGGGTAATCGCCACCGACGGCGTCGCGCAGCGCGCGCACCGCCTCGACAGCACGGCCCCGCAATGGCGCACCCGACAGGCCGCCGGTCTCGCTCGCGTTCGGCACGCCGTCGAGCCCTGGTCGCGCGATGGTGGTGTTGGTGGCGATCAGGCCATCGACGCCGAGCTCGCGCGCCTTCAGCGCCAACTCACGGAGCGCGGCCAGCTCGAGGTCCGGGGCAATCTTGACTAACAGAGGCACGACGCGGCCCTGGCGTTGCGCCAGTTCCTCGCGCGTACGCAGCAGGCGCTCGAGCAACGCGGTCAGCCGTTGCGTTTCCTGTAGGTCGCGCAGGTTTTTCGTGTTGGGCGATGAGATGTTGATGGTGACGTAGCCGGCCACCGCGTACACCTTGCGCAAGCAACGCTCGTAATCGTCGGCGGCGTTCTCGACCGGCGTGTCGGCGTTCTTGCCGATGTTGATGCCCAGCACCGCCTGGCACGGCGTCCGGCGCACGCGCTCGACGAGGTGGTCGACACCGTGGTTGTTGAAGCCAAGCCGGTTGATCAGGGCTTGCTGACGCGGCAGCCGGAACAGGCGCGGCCGCGGGTTACCCGGCTGCGGTCGCGGCGTGACGGTGCCGATCTCGATGAAGCCGAAGCCGAGCCGGTCGAAGGCCTCGATGCAGTCGCCGTTCTTGTCGAGGCCGGCAGCCAGGCCGACGCGGTTGCGGAAGCGCAAGCCGAGCAGTTCGGCTGGCGAGTCCGGCACCCGGCCGGCGAACGGCGCGGTCGCGAGCTTCGGAAATCGAGACAGCACGCCGAGCGTGAGCTCGTGCGAGCGCTCGGCGTCGAGCGCGAACAGCGCTTCGCGCGCAAGTCCGTAGATCATTCGCGCGGTGCGGGTCGCAGCAGGTGACCGAGCTTGTCGGCCTTGGTGCTGAGGTAACCCTCGTTGTGCGGATTGCGGCCGCAGAGGATCGCGACGCGCTCCACCACGGTCATCCCGCCATCGGTCAGCGCGTTGAGCTTGCGCGGATTGTTGGTCAGCAGGCGCAAGCGGCCCACGCCGAGGTCCTTGAGGATATCGACCGCAAGCCCGTAGTCGCGCAGGTCGGCGCCGAAGCCCAGGTGTGCGTTGGCCTCGACCGTGTCGGCGCCCTGGTCCTGCAATGCATAGGCGCGGATCTTGTTGGCCAAACCGATGCCCCGCCCTTCCTGGCGCAAGTAGACCAGCGCGCCGCGGCGTTCGGACGCGATGCGCTGCAGCGCGTGCTCGAGCTGGAAGCCGCAGTCGCAGCGCAGCGAGAACAGCGCATCGCCGGTCAAGCATTCGGAGTGCACGCGCACCAGCGGCGGTTCGCCGCCGAGGTCGCCGAGCGTCAGCGCGACATGCTCCTTGCCATCCTCGGCGAGGTAGATGCGCAACCGGAACTCGGCGAACGGGGTCGGCAGGCGCGCATCGGCGACCTGCTCGAGCTTGGCCATCAGGCGCCTACGAGGTGCTGGCCGCAGACACGCAGCGTGCGGCCGTTGATGCCGGACGCGTGCGGGCTGGCGAGGAAGCCGACGGCTTCGGCGATGTCCTGCGGCAGGCCGCCTTGCAGCAGCGAGCTCATCAGGCGCCCAACCACGCGCGGGCCCACCGGCATGGCCGAGGTCATCTGCGTCTCGATGAAGCCCGGCGCCACCGCGTTGACGGCGCCGCCACGGCGCGCCATCTCCGGCGCCAGCGCGCGCACATACGCGATCACGCCGGCTTTGGTCGCGCCATAGTTGGTCTGGCCCGGGTTGCCGGCGATGCCGCCGATCGACGAGATGCAGACCATGCGCGCGCCGGGCTTGAGTCCGTTTTTCAGCAGTTCGTCGTTGACGCGAACGATCGCGGCGAGGTTCACGCCGATGACCTGGTCCCAGTGCTCCGGCTTCATGTTGCGCAGCGTCTTGTCGCGCGTGATGCCGGCGTTATGCACGACGATGTCGAGGCCGCCGAATCGCCCGATGGTTTCCTGGACGATGCGCGCTGGCGCATCGCTCGCGGTGACGTCGAGCGGCAGGCCGACGCCATTGAGCGGTGCCAGCGTGTGGCCGAGCGCACCCTCCTCCTGCGGCCGGTCCATGCCGACGACGGTGGCGCCTTCGCGCGCGAGCACCTGCGCGATCGCAGCGCCAATGCCGCGCGCCGCACCGGTGACGAGCGCGACCTTGCCACCGAGCGAGCCGGTCCACTGCGCGGGCGCTGCGGCTTCCACCGACAGCGGCAGAGATTGGCCCGACACGAATGCCGAATGCGGTGATAGGAAAAAGCGCAGCGCGCCGGCGACTCCAGTCTCGGCGCTGCTGCCGACTTCGATGAGGTTTGCAGTCGCGCCCTTGCGGCCGATTTCCTTGCCGAGGCTCTTGACGAAGCCGAGCAGCGCACCTTGCGCCGCAGCGCCGGGCGCACTGGTGTTCGCATCAGCCGCGCGGCCGATCACGACGACGCGGCCATTCGACGGAACCTGCGCGGCCAGCGGCCGGAAGAAGTCGTACAGCGCGCGCAAGCCCTCGGGCCGCGCGATGCCGGAGGCGTCGTAAACGATCGCATGGGCCGGCGCAGCGCCTTCGCCGGCGACGGCTGCGCCCGTCAGCGCGATGCCGAGTTCGGCGGCAGCGGACTTGATCGCGGCGAAGCCGGGCAGCTCGGTGCGCACCTGCACGGTCGCGCCGGCGTGCTTGAGCGCCTGCAGCGCCACCTTCGTCAACGTGCCGCCCTCGCCCGCGCCGAACACGACCGCATGACCGGCGAGCGGGGCTTCTGCCCACGGCTCGTCGCTGCGCGCGAGGCGCGGCGGATTGGGCAGGCCCAGCGCTGAAACGAGGGCCTGTCCCCACGGCGTCTGCGTAATCTCGAGGTAGCGGTCGCTCATTTGTCGGCGTATCGGCGTGGAAAAAAGGGCGGCTATTATTGCCCGTTTCCTTGACGTTGCGGCGCTCGCAAGACCATAGTTCGCCCCAATAATTATTCTCTGGGAGGAGAACGATGATCAGGCCCGCGGCACTTGGAATGGCGGCTGCCATGGCAGTGGTTTCCGCCGGAACCTACTACGGGCTTGAGTTGCTGCCGCCGGGCACGATCCCCGAGCCGATCGGTCGCTCCGTCGCCGCAATTCCATCGCCCGCCGCAACGGCACCTGCGGCGCCCGCGATTGAAACCGCCACCGCGCCCGCGCAGGAGCCGGCAGCAGCGCCGCCTGCCGCCGAGCCGGCGGTAACCGAGCAAGATCTAGCCGAAGAGCCGATGCCGGAAGAATCTCCGGCACCGCCCACGCCTGCGCAGGTCGCGGCCGCCGAACCCGAGCCGGCACGGGTCGAGCCTGCAGCGGCCGAGCCGGCGCCGGCGGCGCCAGCGCCGCGTCCTGCGCGTGCGCGCGCGCTGCAGGATGTGGTCGAGGCGCCTGCGCCCAAGAAACCCAAGGTTGCGCCGCCTGAAGCCGACGTCATCAAGCCGTGGTGGCCCGTCAGCAGCCAGATGCCGGCCAACCAGCTCAAGCTGCAATACGCGGGCCAGGTACAGGGCGAGCAGGCGATCGCGCTGCTGTTCTCTGCGCCGCTGAAGCTTGCCACGGTGCAGGCAAACACCAAGGTGAAGACGCTCAATGGCGACGAGGTCAAGGGCAGTTGGGAGCTCGGCAAAAATCCGCGGCTCGCGGTTTTCCGCGGCGTCGGCAGCGGCCGCTACACGGTGATTCTGCAACCGCAGGTCGCCGACACTCAGGGCTTCATGCTCGGCACCACGCTGCAAGGTCCGGTTTACATCCAGGCACCTTGAGAGGGTGAGTAACCTCGACCAGCCGGGTCAGGTCCGCGACGAAAATCGCTTCGACCCCGCCGCGATCCTGCCTTTTTTGCGCTCGCAGGTCGCCGACCTGCCGGAAGGCCCGGTCGAGTTGCGCCAGTTCCAGGGCGGCGCCTCGAACCTCACGTTCCAGCTCACCGTCGGCGGTCGCGAGATGATCCTGCGCCGTCCGCCCGGCGGCACCAAGCCGAAATCCGGCCACGATATGCACCGCGAATACGAGGTGCTGCGCGCGCTGCACGGGCATTTCCCGGTACCGAAGCCGCTCGCATACAGCGAGGACCCTGCGCTTCTCGGCGCACCGTTCTACGTGATGGAGAAACTCGGCGGCATCATCCTGCGGCGTGATCCGCCCAAGGGGCTTGCCTATTCGCCGGAAGCTGCGCGCCAGCTGTGCCTGAACCTGGTCGACACGCTGATCCGCTTGCACACGCTCGATCCCGTGCAACTTGGACTTGGCGGGCTTGGCAAGCCGGAGGGCTACGTCGAGCGCCAGGTCGGCGGCTGGTGCGACCGATTCCAGAAAGCCTGGACCGACGATGTGCCCCGATGCGAGTCGCTGATGGCGTGGCTCCAGCAGCACAAGCCCGCCGACTCGCCGCGCCCCGGGATCATCCACAACGACTACCGCTTCGACAACGTCGTACTCGATGCCAACGATGCGCAGACCATCATCGGCGTGCTCGATTGGGAGATGTGCACCATCGGCGACCCGCTGATGGACCTCGGCAGCATGCTTGCCTACTGGGTGCAGGCGGGCGATGCGCCGCAGACGCAGCTCCTGCGCATGCAGCCTTCAACCCTGCCCGGCATGCTCACGCGCGAAGAGATCGTGCGTTATTACGGCGACAAGACGGGACGCGATATCCCCAACGTCGACTTCTATTACGTGTTCGGACTGTTCCGGCTCGCAGTCATTGCGCAGCAGATTTATTACCGCTGGAAGCTTGGGCAGACGAAGAATCCGCGCTTCCAGGCTTTTGGCACCTTCGTCCAGGTGTTGTCGAAGGTTGCGGATGGCGTGATCCAGAAAAGCCTCACCTGACCATGGCGGCCACCGGCCGCCCTACGGAAATCCCGATGCCCACCAAACTGTTCGACCTTGCTGGCCGCATCGCCCTCGTCACCGGCGCCTCGCGCGGCATCGGCGAGGCCATCGCCCGCCTGCTCGCCGAGCAGGGCGCGCACGTGATCTTGTCCTCGCGCAAGCAGGAGGACCTCGACAAGGCCGCCGCCTCGATCCGGCAGGCTGGCGGCAAGGCCACCGCGATCGCCGCGCACCAGGGCGACTCGGCGGCGCTGGCAAAGCTCATGGAGGAGGTCGAGGCGAAGTTCGGGCGGCTCGACATCCTGGTCAACAACGCCGCTACCAATCCCTACTACGGCCACATCCTCGACACGCAGGTCAGCATGATCGAGAAGACCCTGCAGGTGAACGTGAAGGGCTATTTCGAGTTGTCCATGCTCGCCGGCAAGCTGATGCAGAAGTCCGGCGGTGGCTCGATCGTGAACATCGCGTCGATCAACGGGGTGATTCCCGGCCCGGCGCAGGGCATCTACTCGGTCACCAAGGCGGCCGTGATCAACATGACGCAGGCCTTCGCCAAGGAATGCGGCCCGCAGAAAATCCGCGTCAACGCGGTGCTGCCCGGCTTCACCGACACCAAGTTCGCCTCGGCGCTGTTCAAGAACGAGGCATTCCTGAAGGAATTCCTGCCGCGGGTGCCGATGAACCGCATCGCGCGGCCCGACGAGATCGCGCCGGCGGTGTTGTACCTGGTGTCCGATGCGGCGAGTTACGTCACCGGCACGACGCTCACAGTCGACGGCGGCTACCTGTCCTGATCGGTGCGGCGGGCCCGAGCCGCCGCGGGGCGGGGCTCATGCGGCGGCGGTCCTGCCGCTGCGCGGCAGGACTCCCCTGCGGTGCTCGCGCGCGATGGGGACCGACCTACTTGCGCCCTCGAGAGCAGTGGTTTCCTTCATCTCACTTCGCTTGTAGGTCTCGCGGTGCGCTTCGCGGACCGCGCCCCCCTCGCGCGCTCCGCTCCTCGGCGCCACCGAAATCGCCCCGCCCCGCGACGGCTCGGGCCACTTGGACGCTGGTTGGATCTTTTGTGGGTTGAATCTTTTGTGGGAGATAGACGCAGGGCCCGGCCTGTTGCGGGCGGGCGACTTTGGCGGCGCCGAGAAGCGCAGTGCGCGGCGGGGGCGCGGCCCGCGTAAGCGGGCCGCGAGACCTACAAGCGCTGCAAGCTCGAAGCGCCAGATGCCCTCACGCGCGCAAGTAGGTCGGTACCCCGCCGCGCGCGAGCATCGCAGGGCAGTCTCGCCGCGCAGCGGCGAGACCGCCGCCGCAGGAGCCCGCCCGCAACAGGCCGGGCCCCGCCACCCACCGTTCCGACTATTTGTCCGCGTGCGGCTTCACGAGGAACGACGCAAACGCCGGTAGCAGCACCACCGCGCCGATGGCGTTGGCGATGAACATCAGCGTGAGCAGCAAGCCCATGTCGACCTGGAACTGGAGCTCCGACATCAGCCAGGTGCACACCGCGGCGCCCAGGGTCAGGCCGGTGAATACCACGGCCTTGCCGGTCTGGTGCAGCGTCTGCTTGTAGGCCTCACGCAGTGACAATCCCTTCTCGATCTGCTCCTCGAGCACCGAGTAGATGTAGATGCCGTAGTCGACGCCGATGCCCGCCGCAAAAGCCGCCACGGGCAATGTCGCGACGGTCAGGCCGATGTCGATCAGCACCATCACCGCGTACGCCAGCCACGACACCACGATGAGCGGCACCAGCACGCAGACCATGCTCGCGAGCGTCCGGAACGAGAGCCACACGCACAGGCCGATCGCGGCGTAGACCCACAGCAGGATCGGCAGCTCCTTCGCCTTGATCACCTCGTTGCTCGCGGCGATTACCCCGACGTTGCCTGACGCCAATGCGAAGTTGACCTTCGAGTCCGCCGGCAACTCGGACTTGAACTGCCGGATGGCCTCGATGATGCCCTCGACCGTCTCGGCCTTGTGGTCCCGCGTGAAGATCAGCACCGGCATCGCGCTGCAGTCGTAGCTCAACAGGCCGGTGGACGTGTCGAACGGCGTGATGGCCTGGGAGATCGAGTTGCGGTTGCGCGGCAGGACCTTCCACTTCGGATTGCCCTCGTTGTAGCCGCGCGAAACGATCGAGCCGACCTGCGGCAGCGAGATGACTTTCTGCACGCCGGGCGTGTTGGTCATGCGCCAGGCGAACTGGGTGATGGTCTCCATGACTGCGTACTCGACGCAGGCCTGCGGGCTTGTCTCCGCGATGACCTTGAGCTGGTCCACGCCGATGGCGAACTTCTCGCCGACCATCGCGGAGTCGAGGTTGTAGCGCGAATCGGGCCGCAGCTGCGGCACGCCCTTGTGCAGCTCGCCGATCTTGAGGTCGCCGTACATCCACGCCGACCAGGCGAACACCACTGCCGCCGCGCCGAGCACCATGGTCGCGTTGCGCCGGTCGGTGAGCGCGGCCAGCGACTCCCAGGCGCGGTCAAAGAAGCGGTCGCGCCTCTTCTGGTGCTCGCGGAACCCGGCAAGGTCCGGCACCTTCACGTACGACAGCAGGATCGGCAGCAGCACTTTCTTGGTCATGACGATCGCGCAGCAGCCGAAGATCGCGTTCCAGGCCATCTCCTGGATCACGTCGATCGGGATGAGCAGGATCGTGCCGAAACCCACGACATTCGTGATCAGCGCCGTAATGCCAGGAATCACCAGGCGGCGAAATGTCGCGCGGGACGCGTCGAAACTGTTGCGGCCGTGGTCGGCCATCTCGTACAGCCAGAAGTTGGTGATCTGGACGCCGTGCGACACGCCAATCGCCAGCACCAGGAACGGCACCAGGATGGCGAACGGGTCGAGCCCGAAGCCGAACAGGTGCAGCATTCCCAGTTCCCAGAATACCGCCAGCAGCGCGCACGCCAGCGGCAGCACGGCGATGCGCAGCCGGCCGGTGTAATACCAGAGCAGCAGGAGCGTCAGCGCGAGCGTCAAGCCGAAGAAACCCACGACCTCGGCGACCGCGGCGGAGACGTCTCCGACCACCTTGGCGAAGCCGATCAGGTGAACCGTGACGTCGGGGTTGTAGTCCGGGTTCTTGACCGTGGACACCTCGAGCTCATTGCCCTTGATGCGCGTGACCCCGCCGATGCCCTCGCCGTCGACGAAGGTGACGTCGAAGGTCTCGCCCGACAGCCGGCCGATCTCGCGGAAGCCGCGGACCGCGACGTCGCCTGCCTTGAATGGCGGATGGTCCGCCTTGACCCGGTACTCGTACATCTCCGGGTTCATGAAACGGCCGCGCAGGTCCTCGAGCAGGTTGGCGGCCTTGACGTAATCGAGCTTCTCGCCGGTGAGCGGGTCGAACTCCAGCAGTTCAGCGAAGACCATGGCGCCGGTGTGGTCGTTGGCGACCAGGCGCCCGATCACGGTCGACTTGTTCACGTTGCTGCGGACCTGCTCCAGCATCTCGGGCGTGGGCTTGAACTCGGCCGGGATGACGTTGCCACCGGAAAAGCCGCCCTCGACCACCTCGATGAAGCGCACGTCCGGGGTATACAGCGAGGACACCCGCGAGCGGTCGACGCCCGGCAGGAAGAACACCTCGTCGGTGGCCTTGCGCAGCGTCTCCATGAAGCCGGGGTTGTAGATCGTCCCCTCCTTCTGGACGATCGCCGTCAGGACCAGGTTCGCCCCGCCGAAATCCTGCTGGTACTTCTTGAAGACCTTGATGTATTCGTGCTGCAGCGGCAGCTGTTTTTCGAAGCCGGCGTCGGGCCGCAGCTGGGCGGCCTGCCAACCCATGAACAGGGTCACAATGATCAGGAAGCCGAGCGTCCACGGGCGCTTGCCGAAGACGAAGGGCTCCGTCGCCTTCAGGAATGCGCGCGAAAAAGGCCCGTTGAGCTCTTTCATTTGGTTTCTTTCCCCCAGACGGGCTTGCGACGCCCATGCAGCCCTGTTGAGCAGATTACAATAAGCAGATGATTTCTTCCGCTTTTTTGACGCCGGTGCGGCCATGACGTTTGGCACCCACCGGTTCTGCGTCGCGCCGATGATGGACTGGACCGACCGGCACGATCGGTACTTCCTGCGCCTGCTGAGCCGCCACGCGCGGCTCTATACCGAGATGATCCCGACCGGTGCGCTGCTGCACGGCGACCGCGAGCGCTTCCTGCGCTTCGATGCTTCCGAGCATCCGGTTGCGCTCCAACTCGGCGGGGCAGAGCCCGAGGCACTCGCCCAGTGCGCCGAGTTCGGTGAGGCCGCCGGCTACGACGAGGTCAACGTCAATTGCGGCTGCCCGTCCGATCGCGTCCAGGAAGCCGAGTTCGGCGCCTGCCTGATGCTGGACCCGCACCGCGTTGCGCGCGCGGTCAAGGCGATGCGCGCGGCGGTGCGCGTCCCGGTGACGGTCAAGTGCCGGATCGGCGTCGATGACTCCGAGGAATACCCGTTCCTGCGCACGTTCATTGGCACCGTGGCCGATGCCGGCTGCGAGCTGTTCATCATCCACGCGCGCAAAGCCTGGCTGTCGGGCCTGTCACCGGCGGAGAACCGCGAGATCCCGCCGCTGCAGTACGCGACCGTGTACCGGCTCAAGCGGGACTTCCCGCACCTGAAGATCATCATCAACGGCGGCATTCGCACGCTTGCCGAATGCACCGAGCACCTGCGGCACGTCGATGGCGTCATGCTCGGTCGCGAGGTCTACGAAAATCCGTGGTTGCTGACCGAAGCCGACGCCCGGCTGTTCGGCGCCACCCCGCGGTTCACCTCGCGCGCCGACGTGGTGTACGCGCTCAAGCCCTACGTCGAGCGTGAGCTCGCATCCGGCACACTGCTGAACCACATGACTCGCCACATCCTGGGCCTGTTTCGCAGCCAGCCCGGCGGGCGCGCCTTCCGCCGCGTGCTGTCGCAACAGGCCCACGTGCGCGGCGCCGATTTCAGGGTGCTGGCTGCCGCGCTCGCCGCCATGGAATCCAACGTCCCGGCCCAGGAGGCCGTTGCCTCATGAAAAGTCGCCTGTTCCAGACCACGATTGCGTTACTGTGCCTTTCGTCCCTGCCCCTCATCGCCCAAGCCCAAGGAAACAAAGTGAACGTCACCCTCGAAACAACCGCCGGCACCATCCAGCTCGAGCTCGACGCCGCCAAGGCGCCGATCACCGTCGCCAACTTCGTGCACTACGCCAAGTCCGGCTTCTACGATGACCTCGCGTTCCATCGCGTGATCAAGGGTTTCATGATCCAGGGCGGCGGCTACGACCGGGACTACAACGAGAAAGGCGGCAAGAAGGCGCCGATCAAGAATGAGGGCGCCAACGGCCTCAAGAACCTGCGCGGGACCGTCGCGATGGCGCGCACCTCGGATCCGCACTCGGCGTCGTCGCAGTTTTTCATCAACCACGCCGACAACTCGTTCCTCGACCACCCGGGCCGCGATGGCTGGGGCTACGCGGTATTCGGCAAGGTCACCGCGGGCATGGACGTGGTCGACAAGATCGCCGAGACGCAAACCGGCAACATCGCGCCCTTCGGTCGCGACGTTCCGGTCAAGCCGATCCTGATCAAGTCGGCGAAGGTGACCGGCGAGTAGGATCGCGCCTGAGCCACGCGCTGTTCATATCCGACCTGCACCTGCCCGCAGGCGCTTCGCGACTGCGCGAAACCTTCGCGCAGCTTCTGGCCGGCCCTGCGCGGCAGGCGACCGCGCTCTACATCCTCGGCGACCTGTTCGAAGTCTGGATCGGTGACGACGCCGGGCTGGCCGAGTTTTCGCCGGAGCGCGCCTGCCTGCGGGCGCTGACCGCGGCCGGCGTACCGGTGTATTTCCAGCACGGCAACCGCGACTTCCTGGTCGGCGCCGAATTCGCCGCTGCGACCGGAGTTCAGCTGCTGGGCGATCCGGTCCGCGTCGACCTGTTCGGCGTGCCGACCCTGCTGTCGCACGGCGATGCGTTCTGCACGGACGATGTCGGCTACCAGCGCTGGCGCCGCTTCTCACGGACGGACGCGTTGCAGGCCGGCTACCGCGCGCTGCCGCGGACGTGGCGCGAGCGCATCGCCGCCGGCATCCGCGCCCGCAGCGACGGCGGCAAGCAGATGAAGTCGAGCGCCATCATGGACGTGAACCCCGACGCGGTCCGCGAGGCGTTCCGCGCCTACGACGTGCGACGCCTCATCCACGGCCACACCCACCGTCCGGCCGAGCACGACTACGAGGTGGACGGCGCGCGCTGCACCCGCCACGTACTGGCGGACTGGCAGGTCGGCCGCTGCGAGGCGCTTCGGGTCGACGCCGCCGGCGTCGACCGGGTGAATCTCGGGGCCTGAGCCCTTTCAGCCGTTCAGCCCGGCCTCGAGGTCGGCAATGATGTCCTCGACGTTCTCGAGGCCCACAGCGATGCGCACCAGGCCGTCGCCGATGCCGGCACGAGCGCGCGCATCGGCGCCAATGCGGTGATGCGTGGTGGTCGCGGGATGCGTGATGGTAGTGCGGGTGTCGCCGAGGTTGGCGGTCACCGACAGCATCTTGGTGGCGTTGATCAGCCGGAACGCCGCCTTCTTGCCGCCCTTGAGGTCGAACGACACGATGCCGCCGTCGCCGCGCTGCTGCTGCCGCGCGAGCTTGTACTGCGGATGGTCGGTGAGGCCGGTGAAATGCACGCGCTCAACCGTCTTCTGGCGCGTCAGCCAGCGCGCCAGTACCTGGGCATTGCCGCTGTGGGCGCCCATGCGCAGCGCGAGCGTCTCGAGTCCCTTGAGGAAGATCCAGGCATTGAATGGCGACATGCAAGGGCCGGCCGTGCGCATGAACGAGAACACGTCCTTGCCGACGACCTTGGAATTGCCGACCACCGCGCCACCGACGCAGCGCCCCTGGCCATCGAGGTACTTCGTCGCCGAGTGGATCACCAGGTCCGCACCGAGCGTGATCGGCTTCTGCAGCGCCGGCGTCAGGAAGCAGTTGTCGATGCACAGCAGCGCCCCGCCCTTGTGCGCGATCGACGCGAGCGCCGCGATGTCGACCACCTCGCACAGCGGGTTGGTCGGCGTCTCGGCGAACAAGAGCTTGGTGTTGCGCCGCATGCCCAGGCGCCAGGCGTCCGGGTATGCGGGGTCGACGTAGGAGAATTCCACGCCGAACTTGATGAAAAAGTTGTTGAACAGCGATAGCGTCGAGCCAAACAGCGTGCGCGACGCCAGCACATGGTCGCCGGACTTGAGCAGCGTCATCAGCAGCGCCAGCTCGGCCGCCATGCCACTGGCAGTGGCGACGCAGGAGTCGGCGCCCTCCATTTCGGCGAGCCGCTTCTCGAAGGCCTCGATGGTCGGGTTGGTGAAGCGCGAATAGATGTAGCCCGGCTCGGTCTCCGCGAAAACCGCCGCGGCCTGCTCGGCCGAGTCGTAGACGAAGCTCGAGGTCGCGAAGATCGGCGGCGAATGTTCGCGCAGGTTCGTGCGCGCCTGCGCCGAGCGAATTCCCTGCGTCGCTTCTCCCCACTTGCGCTTCTTGGTCGTCATTCCCGTTCGATTCTTGGGTCGAATGAAAAGGAGCCCGCGGCTCGCGCCGTGCGGACTCCTGTGCCGATGCCAGTTGAGTATATAACCTGATTAAATGGGCGAAAATCAGGGAGCCCCCCGATGCGCCTGCTGACCGCCGCGTTCCTCCTCGCCGCCGCCCCCGTTGCCGCCTCGGATCTGTCGGCCGACATCGACCGACTGGCCGCCGCCGCCGAGGGCCGCGTGATCGAGCAGCGCCGCGCGCTCCACCAGAACCCGGAGCTTGGCAACCGCGAGACGCAGACCGCCAAGCGCGTCGCCAGGAGGCTCAAGGAACTCGGCTACGACGTGAAGACCGGCGTTGCCCACACCGGCGTGATCGGGGTGCTGAAAGGCGGCCTGCCCGGCCCGGTCGTCGGCCTGCGCGCCGACATGGACGCGCTGCCGGTGGCAGAAGAAACGGGGTTGCCCTTCGCATCGAAAGTGCGGACCACCTACGACGGCAAGGACGTCGGCGTCATGCACGCCTGTGGGCACGATGGCCACGTGGCGATCCTGCTCGGCGTCGCCGAGGTCATCAGCCAGTTGCGCGCGCGCTGGCCCGGCACGGTGAAACTCGTGTTCCAGCCGGCCGAGGAAGGCGCGCCGCAAGGCGAGCGCGGCGGCGCTGAGCTCATGATCGAGCAAGGCGCGCTCGGCGCGCCGACGCCAGAGGCCATGTTCGGCCTGCACATCCTCGCGAGCTGGGACGCCGACCAGATCGCCTACCGCTCGGGCGGCGCGATGGCATCGGCCGACGACATCGACATCACCGTCCATGGCAAGCAGACCCACGGCGCGGCACCCTGGATGGGCGTGGACCCGATCGTGGTCGCCTCGCAGATCGTGCTTGGCCTGCAGACCGTCGCCAGCCGCCAGATGGACTCGACCAAGGCGCCCGTGATCGTGACGATCGGCAAGATCGAGGGCGGCGTGCGCAATAACATCATCCCGGACCGCGTGTCGATGAAGGGCACGCTGCGTGCACTCGACCCCGCGATGCGCGAGGACCTGATTGCGCGCGTCAAGCGCACCATCGAGGGCATCGCCGCGAGCGCCGGCGCACGGGCCGACGTCACCATCGGCGCCGCGCATGCCTACCCCGTGACGTTCAACGACCCGGCGCTGACCGCGGCGATGGTGCCGACGCTGCGGCGCGTGGCCGGCGAAGGCAAGCTGATCGAGGCCAGCCCGATCCTCGGCGCCGAAGATTTCTCGTTCTTCCAGCAGAAAGTGCCGGGGCTGTACGTGTTCGTCGGCACGCGCACGCCGGGCACGCCGGCGGCCGACTGGGCCTCGAACCACTCACCGAAATTTCGTTTCGACGAGCGCGTGCTCCAGCTCGGTGTGCGCACCCTGTCGAACCTCGCCGCGGACTACGCGTCGGCCAAGGCGCCCGCCCGCTGAGTCAGCCGGCCGCCTGCCGCGGCCGCATCGGCATGGCGGCCGCATCGCCCGCCACCGTGTGCCATTGGCGCACGGACCAGCGCGCGACGAGGCCGTTTTTCACATAAGGGTCTGCCTGTGCGAAGCGCATGGCAGCCTCGCGCGTGCCGCGGAACAAGAGCATGGCCTGACCGGCGCCCTCCTCCAGCGCGCCCGCCAGCAGCAGTTCGCCGGCTCCGGCGGCCTTCCACGCCAGTGCCAGGTGCTCGTCGCGGAACTGGGCGCGTCGCGCGATGAAGTCCGCGCCGACCTCGTAGGTCAAGACGAAGTGCAGGTTCGCCGCCAGCGCAGCGCGGGGAATGACCGCGGCCACCGCACGGGCCGGCGTAGCGCCAGTGAGCGTCTTCGACTTCACGCCCGTGCTGGCCGCGCGGATCAGGTCAGCCGGCAGGTCGACGCCGCTGGCGTCCATGCGCCGGCGCACGCGCTTGTTGAAGATGCCGACGAAGATCCAGATGATGCCGGCGATCGCCCCGAGGATCACCAGCAGTCCGAGCACGTCGACCGCGCCTCAGCGATTGGCGGCGTTGTGCAGGTCGATGACCGTCGCGCTACCGCGCTTGCGCGCTTCCTTGGCCGCGTCGGAGCGGAACAGCTCGAGCTGGTTCAGGTAATCGGCGCTGATGTCCTGGGTGACGTACTCGCCGGTGAATACCGAGCAGTCGAAGCGCTCGATCTTGGGATTGCCGAAGCGCACCGCCTCGACGAGGTCCGGCAGGTCCTGGAAGATCAGGCGGTCGGCGCCGAGCATCTTCTCGAGCTGCTCGACCGTGCGGCCGTGCGCCACCAGCTCGGTCGAGGTCGGCATGTCGATGCCGTAGACGTTGGGATAGCGCACCGGCGGCGCGGCCGAAGCGAAAAACACCCTCGCGGCGCCGGCTTCACGCGCCATCTGGATGATCTCCTTGCTGGTGGTGCCGCGCACGATCGAGTCGTCGACCAGCAGCACGTTCTTGCCCTTGAACTCGATGTCGATCGGGTTGAGCTTCTGGCGGACCGACTTCTTGCGCAATTGCTGGCCCGGCATGATGAAGGTGCGGCCGATGTAACGGTTCTTGATGAAGGCTTCGCGGTAGGGCACGCCCAGCTTTTCGGCCATCGCGGCGCCGGCGACGCGGCTGGTGTCCGGGATCGGGATCACCACGTCGATGTTGTGCTCCGGCCACTCTCGCGTGATCTTGCGCGCCAGCGCCTCGCCCATCCGCAAGCGGGCCTTGTAGACGTAGACGTCGTCGATGACCGAGTCGGGCCGCGCCAGGTACACGTACTCGAAGATGCACGGCGAGTGGATCGGGTTGGCGGCGCACTGGCGCACGCTGACCTGGCCTTCGGTGCTGATGTAGATCGCTTCGCCCGGCGCGAGGTCGTCCACCAGTTCGAAGCCCAGCGCCTGCAGCGCCACGCTCTCGGACGCAATCATGTACTCGGCGCCCTTGGCGCCCTCGCGCTTGCCGTAGCAGATCGGTCGGATGCCGAACGGGTCGCGGAAGCCGACCACGCCGTAGCCATTGATCAGCGCGACGCAGGCGTAGGCGCCACGGCAGCGGCGGTGCACCATGGCCACGGCCTCGAACACGTCCTCGGCGGTAAGCCGCAGCGTCTTGCGCTGCATCAGTTCATGGCCGAAAACGTTCAGCAGCACCTCGGAGTCGGAATCGGTGTTGAGGTGGCGCCGATCCTCGACGAACAGTTCGCGCTTCAGCTCCTCGACGTTGGTCAGGTTGCCGTTGTGCGCGAGCGCGATGCCGAACGGCGTGTTGGTGTAGAACGGCTGCGCCTCGGCCGAGGTGGTGCAACCCGCGGTGGGATAGCGCACGTGCGCGATGCCGCTATGGCCGCGCAGGCGAGTCATGTGCTCGTCGGCGTGAAACACGTCGCGCACCAGGCCGTTGTCCTTGCGCAGGTGCAGCTTGTCGCCGTCGGTGGTGATGATGCCCGCGGCGTCCTGCCCGCGGTGCTGCAGCACGGTCAGGGCGTCGTAGAGCTCCTGGTTGACCGCGGCTTTGGCGACCAGACCGACGATGCCGCACATGGATTCAGACTCCCTCTTTGGCGATGGTGGCGGCGGCGGGCGCTACGCGCTCGCGCCAGGCTTGCGGCATCCAGCGCTCGAAACCGCTGGCGAGCCGCGCGAGCGGCGGTATCAGGGCCGACTCTCCCCACCACGGATCCTGGCGCGCCGGCGTCATGCCGACCATCCAGACCAGCAGCACCGCGACCAGGACGCCGCGCGCCGCGCCAAAGCCGGCGCCGATGGCACGGTCCACCCCGGAAAGCACGCTCTTGCGAACCAGCAGGCTGACCAGCGCGGTGATGACGGCGCCGAGCACCAGGGCGCCGAAAAACACCACGGCGTAGGACGCGACGATGCGCATCGAGGGCGTGTCGATGTGTGGTTCGAGGTAGGTCGCGGCGGTGGGCGCCAGCAGCAGCGCCGCGATGATCGCGAGGATCCACGACGCCAGACCAAGGACTTCGCGCGTGAAACCGCGCAACACGCCGATGAGGATCGAGATGACCAACGCCGCGATCAGGAACCAGTCTGCCCAGTTCAATTCAGATTTCCCGAGCCTCGTTTAGGGACGCATTCTATCAACGAGTGCCCGGCGCTGCCGTCGTTGCCGACGTCTCGGGCTGCACCACCTGGGCCAACGGGTAGCCGTGCTTGCGCACCTCCTCGAGCCCCAGTTTCGCAGCACCTTCATCCGTGTAAGGACCGACGCGCACGCGATACCAGAGCTTCTTGCCCGAGGTCACGCTGTGGATCACCGCCGGCAGGCCCGCGCCGTAAAGCGTCTGCAGTACCTTGCGCGCGTTGGACTGGCTCTCGAAGCTGCCGATCTGCAGGTACCAGGCACCGGGCGCGACGCCCAGGGTGTCATCGACCTTCAACGTCGGCCGTGGGGCTGGCGACAGCTCGCTCGGCGCAGCCTCGGGGGGCATCGCGCTTTCGATGCCTCCGACCGCTACCCCGGTGCGCAGGTCGTAGGTGATGTGCTCGCCTGAAGGGCTCCGCGCGCGATGCGGATCGGGTAGCAATGACGCCACCACGAAGGCGAGCGCGAGCAACACGACGGCGCCCACCAGCCGCCGGCGCAGGGCGTCATCCATGGCGCAACTCCGCCACGGCGGCCACCGTCAGGAACGACCCGCACACCACGATGACTCCCCCCTCTGTCTGTGCCGCTTGCGCCGCGGCAAATGCCTCGGGCACCGTCGGCCAAATCCTGGCGGTTGCGACGACACTGCGCACGCGCCGCTCCAGCGCTTCGCCCGCAAGGCCACGCGGCGGCGGCAAACTCGCCGCATGAACCTCGCGCGCGCGCGGTGCCAAGGCTTGCAGGAATCCCTCGACCGGCTTGTCCGCGAGCATGCCGACCACTAACTGGTATCCGCGCACGCCGGCTTCCACGAGATTCTCCGCGAGTACGCCGGCGGCTTCGACATTATGGGCGACGTCGAGGATCACCGCGCCCCGGCGCTCGAAGCGCCCGGGCAGGCGTACGCGCACGAGCCCCGAGCGGATCGCCGTCTCGGCCACGGGCAGCCGGTCCTGCAGGCGCGTGATCAATGCCACGACGCCCGCGGCGTTGCGCAACTGGATGGCGCCGGCCAGCGCGGGCCACGGCAGCTTCTTGTAATGCCGCTCGGGGCCGTGCCAGTTCCAGGCGTCGCCAGCGCGCTGCCACGAGTACTCATGCCCCAGGTGCCAGAGCGACGCGCCGATGCGCGCGGCCTCGCTCTCCAGCATCGCCGGCGGCTGCGGGTCCACGCATACCGCGACCTGGCCGCGCCGCAGCACCCCCGCCTTCTCGCGCGCGATCGACTCGCGGTCGTGGCCGAGGAACTCGACATGGTCGAGCCCGATGTTGGTGATCAGCGCACCGTCGGCATCGACCAGGTTCACCGCGTCGAGCCGCCCGCCGAGCCCGACCTCCAGCACCTGCACCTGCACCTGCAGTTCGCGGAACAGCCACAGCGCGGCGAGCGTGCCGTATTCGAAATAGGTCAGCGCGACCGTGCCGCGCGCCGCCTCCACCGCCTTGAAGCCGCGCAGCAGCCCGGAATCACCCAGTGCCTGGCCGTCGACGGCGACGCGCTCGTTGTAGCGCAGCAGGTGCGGTGAGCTGTAGGTGCCGACTCGATAGCCGGCGGCGCGGTAAATCTCGCTGAGCAGCGCGGTCGACGAACCCTTGCCGTTGGTGCCGGCCACCGTGAGCGTGCGCGGCCCCTGGGCCGGCAAGCCGAGTCGCCCGGCGACCTCGCGCACGCGCTCGAGGCCCAGCACGATGCCTTGCGGGTGGAGGGCTTCCTGCCAGCGCAGCCAGTCGGCGAGCGAGCCTTCAGGCCCCGGAGCGGAGTTCGCCAATCCGGATCGCGGCCCCTTCGATATGCGCCCTTCGGGCGCCACTCAGGGCAAGCATGGTTGTTTTACGGTGCACCGGCGGGCGCGCTCGGAGCGAAGTGCGTGAGCTGCGCGAGGATCGAGCGCACGCGATCGCGCATTTCGCGGCGGTCGACGATCAGGTCGATGGCGCCGTGCTCGAGCAAGAACTCGCTGGTCTGGAAACCCTCGGGCAGTTTCTGGCGCACCGTCTGCTCGATGACGCGCGGACCCGAAAAGCCGATCTGCGCCTTGGGCTCGGCGATGTGGATGTCGCCGAGCATCGCGAGGCTCGCAGACACGCCGCCCATGGTCGGATGCGTCAGCACCGAAACGAATGGCAGGCCGCGCTCGCCGAGTTGCGCCAGCGCCGCCGAGGTCTTGGCCATCTGCAGCAGCGAGAACAGCGACTCCTGCATGCGCGCGCC
Organism: Verrucomicrobiia bacterium; assembly: GCA_035526825.1. GTDB lineage: Bacteria > Pseudomonadota > Gammaproteobacteria > Nevskiales > Nevskiaceae > JACPFV01. The sequence continues at coordinate 21,653 of DATLBT010000060.1, forward strand.
GCCACTCGCCGAGAAGCACACCAGGGGACACGAATCCTCGAGGCAGCGCCGCACACCCAACGCGAACTTCTGCCCGACTACGCTGCCCATCGAGCCACCGATGAAGCCGAATTCAAAGGCCGCTGCGACCAGCGGCAGGCCGAGCAGCTGGCCGCGCATCACGACCATGGCTTCCTTCTCGTCGGTGTTCTTCTGCGCGTCGACGAGGCGATCCTTGTACTTCTTGGTGTCCTTGAACTTCAGCGGGTCGCTGGCCTGCAGGCTGGCGCCGATCTCCTCGCGCGGCTTGGGGTCGAGGAAATGGTTGAGCCGTGCACGAGCCGGGATGTTGCGATGGGCGCCGCACTTGGGGCAGACCTCGAGCGTGCGCTCCAGTTCGGCTCGGTACAGAACCGAGTTGCAGGCCTCGCACTTGGTCCACAGGCCTTCGGGAACGTTGCGTTTCCTCTCGCCCGACAGGACCTGCGACGGCGTCAGTTTTTCCAGCCAGCTCATGGCCCTTAGTTTATTCCCTTCCCGTCGCCGCGGGCGTCGAGGGCCCGCCGCATGGCGCGCAGCTTGCGGGTCAGGACGCCCGCCAGCGGCGCCGGCTTTTTCGCGTGCTTCTGCACCTCGGCAACCAGCGCGCTGCCCACGACGACGGCATCGGCCACCGCACCGACTTGTGCCGCGGTCCTGGCATCGCGTACGCCGAAACCGACTGCAACTGGCAGACGCGTGTGGCGCCGAATCTCCTCGACAGCGCCGGCGACGCTGCGCACGTCGAGACTCGCGGCGCCGGTGACACCCTTCAGTGCGACGTAATAGAGGTAGCCGGCCGCTTCACGCGCGATGGCCTGGATGCGCGCCGGCGTGCTGGTCGGCGCCACCAGGAAAATGTTGTCGAGCCCTTCGGCGCGCAGCGCCGGGGCGAACTCCGGCGCCTCTTCGATCGCGAGGTCCACCACCAGCACGCCGTCGACGCCGGCGAGGCGCGCCTTGCGCGCGAATGCTTCGAGTCCGCGCGTCTCGATCGGGTTCAGGTAGCCCATCAGCACGACCGGCGTGCGCTGGTCCTTCTTGCGGAACGCCGCAACCATGTCGAGCACTTGCCACAGGTGCGTGCCGTGGACCAGCGCGCGCTCGCACGCCAGCTGGATCACCGGCCCGTCCGCCATCGGGTCGGAGAACGGCACGCCAAGCTCGAGCACGTCGGCCCCGCCCTCGACCAGCGCGTGCATCAGTTTCACCGTGTGGCGCGGATGCGGGTCGCCGGCGGTGATGTACGGCACCAACGCCGCGCGCTTTGCCTCGCGCAGCGCCTTGAACACGCCCTGGAGCCGGCTCACAGGAGCTTGATTCCTTCCATCTTCGCGATGGTGAAGATGTCCTTGTCGCCACGGCCCGAGAGGTTCACGACGATCGTGGCATCCTTGCCCAGCTGCGGAGCGAGCTTCTTCGCATGGGCCACCGCGTGCGCGGACTCCAGCGCCGGGATGATGCCTTCGACGCGCGTGAGCTCATGAAAGGCCGCCAGCGCGTCCGTGTCGGTGATGGCGACGTATTCGACGCGGCCGAGGTCTTTCAGCCACGAGTGCTCGGGGCCGACGCCCGGATAATCGAGGCCAGCCGAGATCGAGTGCGTCGGCAGGATCTGGCCATTCTTGTCCGCCATGACGTACGTGCGGTTGCCGTGCAGCACCCCGGGACGACCCACGGACAGCGGCGCTGCGTGCTTGCCGCCTTTCAGGCCGAGGCCGCCAGCCTCGACGCCATACATCTTCACGCTGGCATGCTCGAGGAACGGATGGAACAGGCCGATGGCGTTCGAGCCGCCGCCGACGCAGGCGACCAGCGCGTCCGGCAGCTTGCCGAGGAGTGTCCGCGACTGGCCGATGACCTCGCGGCCGACCACGGCGTTGAAGTCGCGGACCAGCATCGGGTACGGATGCGGGCCGGCGACCGTGCCGATGATGTAGAAAGTGTCGTCGACATTGGTGACCCAGTCGCGCAGCGCCTCGTTGAGCGCGTCCTTGAGCGTCTTGGTGCCGCTGGTGACCGGCACGACTTTCGCCCCTAGCAGTTTCATGCGGTAGACATTCGGCGACTGGCGCTCGATGTCCTCCGCTCCCATGTAGACCACGCACTCGAGCCCAAGCCGCGCGGCGACCGTTGCGCTCGCCACGCCGTGCTGGCCGGCACCGGTCTCAGCAATGATGCGCGTCTTGCCGAGGTGCTTGGCCAGCAACGCCTGGCCCACGGTATTGTTGATCTTGTGCGCGCCGGTGTGGTTGAGGTCTTCTCGCTTGAGCAATATCTGCGCCCCGCCCCACGCCTTGGTCAGGCGCGCCGCGGGATAAAGCGGCGACGGCCGGCCGACGTACTGCTGCAAGTCGCGGTCGAGTTCGGCGACGAAGTCCGGATCGCCCTTCAGGCGCTCGTAAGCTTCTTCGAGCTGGCGCAGCGGCTCCATCAGCGTCTCGGCAACGAAGCGGCCACCATACGGCCCGAAATGGCCGCGCTTGTCCGGTCCCTGGAACTTGCCGGTCATGGGTTCGCCCTGCGCACGCTGTCGATGAACTGCCGCATCTTTGCCTCGTCTTTCAGTCCCGGCGCCGACTCGATTCCGGTCGACACATCCACCATCCACGGCCGCAACTGCTTCACCGCCTCGCCGACATTGGCAGGGTTCAGCCCGCCGGCCAGTACGTATGGTCGCGTCGCCCGGATTGCGCTCCAGTCAAAAGTGCGGCCCTGGCCACCGGCTTGCGCCGGCGCGTGCGCGTCGAGCAAGAGCGCCGCGGCACTTGCGAAGCGCCGCTCCCAGGCGCCGAGGTCGACGACGCCACCCATGGGGACCGCCCGCCAGTACGGCAATCCAAATTTTTCGCAGAACCCCGGAGTTTCCTCCCCGTGAAACTGCAGCAGGTCGGGTGCGATGAGCTCGATCACGCGCCGGACCTCGGCCTCGGCCGGGTTGCGAAACAAGGCCACCGCCTGCACCGTCGCTGGCAAGCGGCCGCGCATGATAGCGGCCTGTTCCGGGCTTATGAAGCGCAAACTGCTCGCTGCAAAGACGAAACCGACCGCATCGACGCCCAGGCGCACGGCGGCCTGCGCGTCCTGGTCGCGTGTGATGCCGCAGAACTTGACCTTGCTCATGCTGGAAACCAGGGCCGCGGCGCCGGTGGCAAGCCGAAGCGTTCGGGGTAGACCGGGCCGACGAAGTACAGCCCGCCCGGCTCCGCGGTGACGCCGCCTTGGGCGCGCACGCGGCCTTCGAGCACCGTGGCGGCCCAGGCTTCCGGCTGCCTGCCGCGGCCGATCGCCATCAGCACGCCGGCGATGTTGCGCACCATGTGGTGCAGGAACGCGTTGGCCTCGATGTCCAGCACCGCAAACTCGCCGTGCTGGCGCACCGTGATCGAATGGACGCGCCGCACCGGCGACAGCGACTGGCACATGGAATCCCGGTACGCCGAGAAATCATGCTCGCCGACCAGCGCCTGCGCGGCGCGATGCATCGGCTCGACTGCCAGCGCGCCCGGGACCCACGCCACGCGTTTATCCAGCAGCGCCGGACGACCCGCAGCGGACTGCATCACATAGCGATAGCGGCGCGCGGTGGCGCCATAACGGGCGTGAAAATCATCTCCAACGAATTGCACCCAGCGCAGGCTGATGTCGCGAGGCAGCTGCGAATTTCCGCCGAACTGCCAGGCGATGGGGGCGCGCGGCGCGTCGGAGTCGAAATGGACGACCTGGTTGTAAGCGTGCACGCCGGCATCGGTGCGCCCGGCGGCGGTCAGCTTCACGACATGATTGGCCACGTTGGAGAGCACCCGCTCGACCGCCGCCTGCACGCTCGGCGCTTCGAGCTGCCACTGCCAACCGGAATAGGCGGTGCCGACGTATTCGACACCCGCGGCCCAGCGAGTCACGGCCCGCGCGCGGCTGGTCGCCGCGTCAGCCGGTCACGCGCTTCAGGAGCTCCTTGGCTTCCTTCTGCTGCTCGGGGTTGCCCTGCTGCGTGACCTCGTTGAGCAGGCTCCTGGCCATGTCCCCGTCACCCATGTCGATGTAGGCGCGGGCCAGGTCGAGCTTGGTGCTCGACTCATCGCCGCCACCGGAAACCTCGAAGCCTGCGTCGGCGCCGAGTTCGACGATGTCGCCGCCTTCCGATGTGGACGAGGGGACGTCGAGGTCAAAACTGCCGAGGTCGAGTGAGGGTTCAGCCGTCGGCATGGCGGTCTCCGCGGTCGCGGCGGCCGGCGCATCGGCAGTCGATGGCATATCGAGCGAAAGGCTGCCGAGGTCGAATTCGAGGCCGCCGTCCGCGGGTGCAGCTGCAGGTGCGGGGGCTGGCGTTGCCGCCGGCAGTTCGATGTCGTCGAACTTGAAGTCGATCGAATCGTCGGCTGGCGCGGCCCGAGCAACGACAGGGGCCGCGACAGGGGCCGCTGGTGCTACGGGTGCTGCGGATGTCGCAGGCTCATCAAACGAAAGGTCCACGGTACCGCCAGCGGCGAGTCCGCCACCCTTGAACAGGTCATGGTTCGGCGCGATCTGCGAGCCGAGCAGCGTGAGCTTCTGCCATTCCTCGTCGGAAACCTGGCCCTTGAGGCCCTGCACCACTTCGACGAACTCGTTGGCCTTGCCCGCCTCGAAATAGATCTCGGCGAGCTTGACCTTCGCGTCGGTGCGCGTCGGGTCCTTTTGCAGGGCCTGCTTGAGCAGCAGCGCCGCCTCATCGTAGAGGCCATAGGCGCGATGGAACTCGGCTTCGGAGACGGGATCCCCGGCGTCGAGGCTGATCTGTACCGTCTCGTTGGCAAAATTGCCGGTGACGTCGAAGTCGACCTGGCCGGACTGCGCGGCTGCAGGCGCCACTACCTGGGTTTGCTGGACCGTCTGCTGCATCGTCGCCTGCAAGGGCTGCTCGCCAAGTGCCTGCGTCTGGGTGACGGACATCGGCGGCTCGGGCGCGACCTGGGTAACGTCCTCGTCGCCGAAGTTTCCAGCGCCAGCTCCAATCGCCGCGGGCGCGACCGCGGGCTTCTGGCTGGCGCGCTCGTAGCGCAACTTGGCAACCTTGTCGGCAATCTTGCGGCCACCGAACACCAGGGCCAGCAGAACGACAATCCCCGCCAAGGCGGGGATGAAGAACGGGTGGTTGACGAGGCCCTTTCCTCGCTCGGCCAGCTCGGCGAGCATGCCGGGCTCGTCGGGTGGCGGCGGCGTCGCGACAGCGGGTGGCGCCGTTTCCGCGGGCGGCGGTGTCGTTTCCGTAGCCACGGGCGCCTGCGTTTCCGCAGGCGGCGGCGGTGTTTCGACCGGCGCTTGCGCGACCTCGGCGGGCGGTGTCGCGGGGGACGACTGGACTTCAGCTTGCGCCGGCGGTGTTTCCGCGGGCGGCGTGATCGGGGCCTCGGCCTTGGGTGCCGGCTCGGCCTGGGCGAGCGGCTCGCTCGGGGCCGGGATTGGCGCGGCAGGGGCCAGCTCGGTTGACGATGGTGCGGCCGCGCGACTAGTGGCGGGCGAGCTGCCGGAGCTGCGCGCGTTGGCCACCTGGGCCTTGGCCGACGCGGCATCGACGGCGCGAATGTCGTCGGCACTGGGGATGCGCAGCGTCTGGCCCTTCATCAGGCCGGTCAGTCGGCCCTTGTCGAAGGCTTGCGGGTTGGCCTTGAAGATCGCCACCTGCATCTGGTCCATCGTGATGGTCCGGGGATCCGGACGCAGCTTGTAAGCGATGCTCCAGAGTGTCTCTTTCGGCGCTGTCGGGCCGTAAGTGTCGCCGGCAAGATTCGTGGCGGGCGTCGGCGCGGCTTCCGCCTCGGCCGGAGCCGAAGCAGGTTCTGCTGGCGCTGGCGGCGCCTCGGCAGGCGGCGCGGGAATGTTGGTAGTGGTTGGCCCGGTGGCTGCGGCTGTTGCTGGCGCAGCTTGCGCAGGCGCTTGGGCCATCGCCGGCGGATCCAGCAGCACCGTATATTCGCGCAGCAGGCGGCCACCGCTCCAGCGCACGTCGACCAGGAAGCTGACGAAGGGCTCGCGCGCGATCTGCTTGCTGGTGACCTTGATGGCGTCGCCCTGCAGCTCGAAGCGCAGGCTGGACAGGAATTCTGAGCGCTCCATGCCGGCACGATCGAACTCGTCGTTGCTGGCAAGCTCGACGATCAGGTCGTCAGCTTCGCCGGCCGCGGCCGAAATCGGGATCAATGCGGAAATCGGCTGGTTCAGGCGCGAGCGGATCTCGATTTCACCCAGTCCGAGCGCTTGCGCCAAACCGGCCCAGCCCAGCAGGGCCAGTGCCAAGCAGCGTGTACGCATCCTCGCCATATGTTCTCCCAAGCCCCAGACCCCTACAGCACCAAATGAGAGTAATACATTATTTTGTTGCTCTAACCCCCTTAATAATCAGGGAAAGCTGCCCCCGAGTCAACCAGGGTCTGGCGGGCTTTTACAGGTGGTCCCGGACCAGCACTTCGGCGATCTGGATGCTGTTCAGCGCCGCGCCCTTGCGCACATTATCGGCCACGACCCACAGGTTCAAGCCGCGCGGGTGCGAGATGTCCTCGCGGATGCGTCCCACGAACACCGCGTCCTCATGTGCGGCTTCAGTCACGGCGGTCGGGTAGCCGCCGTCCTTGCGCTCGTCCAGCACGGTCACGCCGGGCGCACAGCGCAGGATCTCGCGCGCCTGCGCGGCCGTGATCTTCTGCTTCGTCTCGATATGGACCGCCTCCGAGTGGCCGAAGAACACCGGCACGCGCACGGCGGTGGCGTTCACCCGGATGGTGTCGTCACCCATGATCTTCTGCGTCTCCCACACCATCTTCATCTCTTCCCTGGTGTAGCCGTTGTCCATGAAGACATCGATGTGTGGCAGCACGTTGAAGGCAATCTGCTTGGGATAGACCTTGGCCTCGACTCCACGGCCGTTGAGCGCATCCCCGCTCTGCTGGACCAGTTCGTCGATCGCCGGCTTGCCGGTGCCGGACACCGACTGGTAAGTCGCGACATTGATGCGCTCGATGCCGACGGCGTCGTAAATCGGCTTCAGCGCGACCAGCATCTGGATGGTCGAGCAGTTCGGGTT
>DATLBT010000061.1:0-10360 GCA_035526825.1 Verrucomicrobiia bacterium
CCCACATTGGTCAGTCCGAGTGCTTCGGCTGGCTCCCTGCACACTCTTGGTGAGTGGGTAGGTTCCAACTATCGGAGCCTTCTCATGTCCAATCGAGCACACACACTTCGCTCTGCTGCCTTCAAAGCTCAATCGGGTCGCTGCTATTACTGCGCAGCGCCAATCTGGCTGACCGATCCCGAATCGTTTGCTGTTTTCCACGGCCTCAGGCCGCGCCAGGCTCGGCTCTTTGGCTGTACTGCCGAGCATCTAGTGCCGGCGGAGGACGGTGGCCCAATGAACGCCACCAATATTGTCGCTGCCTGCGCGTTCTGTAACTCTCGTCGTCACCACCCTCCAATTGCAAAAGACCCGGCGCAATACCGGTCACACGTTCAAAGGCGTCTCGCCGCTGGCCGGTGGCATCGTCACGCATGGGCGCCCAACAAGGTGTTCCAGCGGACGCCGCCCGCTGCCGGCTCGCGTTTGTGTGTCGTGGCCGGCGCCGCTGAACACCGGCGTTGGGCGTCATGACCATACGTCAGCATCTTCGCAAGCGGTTCTGGGCCGTGTTTGGTACGACCATCCTGTTGTGGGTGCTGCTCACCGTTGGCGGTATTGGCATGTGGAAGATGCACCTGCTCACGGTGGGTCTAATCTTTGTCTTTCTATTCATTTTTGTCGGCGGGTTCATCGCTTGTCTCCTCACGTTCAAATGCCCGCGCTGCAATGCCAGCCTCGCTTCACTAATCGGGCATTTCGGCCCGCTGTCTGTATTTTCAAGAAAGGTTGCTCATTGTCCGTTCTGCGGCGTCCATCTCGATGACGCCCAACAAGCGGTTCCAGCCGACGTCGCTCGCCCAGCGGGCGAGCGACGCGGCTGAACCGCGGCGTTGGGCGACATGAACGATAGCGATAGTGCTGCGCCGCAGGATGTGCCGAATGCCTGGCTGCTCCTCGCCGGATGGATCGCATCGACGATCGCTTGGTGTTCCGCCCCCGAGGCCCTTCAATGTTATGGAGACAGCCTGCGTTATGGTGACCCGCGCAAGTACCACGCAATCCCCGACGCCGTCATGTTCTTGTACATAGCCGGTTTCGTTGCAGTCGTGCTTTTCGCCCTGCTTTACTGGCGAAGCGCGAAACCTCAGCGCCCCGATCTGCATATCTTTGGCACAGCGGGGCTCGCGCTTGTGAGCACCGTTCCGGTTGTACTTGTTGAGTGGTTTTCGTCTTGCGGAGGTTGGTATTGATTGTGGTGTCGCCCAACAAGGCGCTGTGCCGCCCAATGAGAACGCGACAGATCGCAAGTTGGCTTCTTATCGCTCTCCTTGCTGGCTGTGCAAACGCTCCAGCCCGGTCAGTCCCGTCCCCGCAAATGGAACGACCCTACCCCGCCTTCTGGGGTCCACGAGAGCCGCCAAAACCGTGGGGCGCCCAATTCGGTTACTCAGATGTTTTTCTCGCCAATGACGCGCCGCCTTGGCCTAAAGAAGGCGCGAGTACTCTCGCAAAAACACTCAGGCCGCTTATGAAGGGAACCGCCTGCTCCAAAGCAGAGATCATCTTCCTTGTCGTAGTCGAGGAAACTGGCGAAGTCGCCGGCGTCCACTGGACGGAATCGATTGATGATTCATGCACACAGGTCGCGAGCGAAGCAATAAAACAGATGACGTTCCTTCCGGGCGAAGTTAACGGGCAGCCGGTCAAATCAGTCACAGCAATCCAACCGGCTTTTGACTAGGAGCGGCACAACTATGTGTTCTAGCCGACGTCCCTCCTGCGCGTAGCGCGTCTGGGCCGTGGCTGAACACGGCGTTGGGCACCAATAGGTCAGGAGTTCGCGTGACGCAGGAGCACATCGGCATGGCATGGAGCGTCCGGATCGCACCAGCACGCCAAGTCTCGACCTCGTAGTTCGTCGAGCCGCTCCTTCAAGGGTCTGCCGGTCTTGTCCTTGAGCGAGCCATTCATGAGAGCCATTTCGTAGGCCACAACTGTTTCGTGGGGCCTCATCTGGCCCACTTTCCAAGGATTGCCCCACACGGTCGGGCGGCCGACGTAACTCGCAGTTTTTGGCAGCTTCCATCCGGCGGCGCGGCGCACCTTTATTCGCTTCGGCTTCATGGCCGACACGTTACACAATTGGTACCCACCAACAGGTTCCAGCCGACGGTCTGGCCGTAATGATGGCAGTGACGACTTTCGACGAACCCGTTTGACTGGTGTTACCATGGTGTCACTCTCGGCTGAATCGGCACCGCCATGTCAACGACCTCGCTGAAGCTCCCTGACGACGTGAAGAACCGCGCTGCAGCCGCCGCAAAGCGGCGGGGCGTTACCCCCCATGCATTCATGGTCGAGGCCATCCGGTCCGCGGCTACCGCTGCCGAGCGCCGTGCGGAGTTCGTTTCAGAGGCCGTCGCGGCAAGAACATCGATGAGAAAAACCGGCACCGGGTACCGCGCAGCGGACGTTCACGCATATGTGCGTGCTCGCGCTCGCGGTGAGCCGGCACCAAAACCCAAGGCGAAGCCTTGGCGGAGCTGATCTACTCGAGGCAGGCACTAACCGACCTGGTCCGATTTACGGATTTTCTGCTGGAAGCAGATCCCGCGTCGGCGCTCGAAACGACAGCGCTGATCATGGAAGCTGTCGAGGTATTGACGAACCACGCTTTTATTGGAAGGCCTGTTGAAGAAGAGCTGCGTGAACTTCTGATTTCACGCGGTCGGTCGGGATACGTCGCGCTGTACAGCTACGAGGAAGCAGAGGACGTCGTCTTGATTCTTGCGATTCGCCATCAACGAGAAGCCGGCGATCCCACCGAGTCCGAGGCGTAGCAAGATGAGAAACATCTCTGATGGAGAGGTCCTCGAGGAAGTGACCTGCTTCCCGGACGAAAAGACAGGAAAATGTTGTGCTTGATGAAAAGTAAAGCAGTTACCGCAACGTCGCTCGTGCTGGCTCTGTCTGTGCTTCCCGTCTTGGCCGGTCGGGCCACACCCGACCCCGTGAAGGTCGAGCTCAAGCTAGTCCACATATTCGAAGGGGCGGAACCGAGGCACATATTTGTGGTTGGGGACTCCGGCTTTGCGTCAGTGGAGTCCCTGAAGACCTTTCTGAGCACATTGCCGCCCGGTTCAGAAATAACATGGGCGCCTGGTTGCATGAGATTCGGAAAGGAACCGTTGCTGTCCTCCGAGAAAGATCTGGAAGCGTTTACGCTCTTCCTCAAACGAAAAGGCATTTCGCTCATCCTCATACCTTCAGGCTAATGAGGCCCAACCAGGACGGATCATGAACATTCGAACGTTACCCCTGCTTCTGGCGCTGCTCCTTGGGGGTTGCTCGCTCATGAGCGGGCAGACCTCGCAAGTCAAAACGTGCAATCGATCGGTGGTTCTCGCTTTTTATGAAGAGGCACTTGTAAAGCTGAGGCCCAGGCCCGCATTTGACCGGTACGTCACAGACGATTTCGTGGAGCACAAGCCTGATGTGCCGGAAGGCACCAAGGCTGCGACGATAGACTTCCTTGAGGGGTTGATTAAGGAAGTCCCTGAGCCGAAATGGGAGATTCTACGAACCGTTTCTGAGGGCGAGCTGGTCTTCCTGCATGCGCGTTTTTCGCCAGCGCCCGGCGCGCCGCACTATGCAATCGCAGATCTGTTCCGCTTGAAGGAGTGCAAGATCGCAGAGCACTGGGACATTGTGGCTCCGCCTCCAAAGCAATCCCGCAATCCAAACTCCCGCTTCTAGGACCGTCAGATCAACTTGAAAGGTGCGAATCGTTGAGCACAGGCATGAATGCGCTCGCCCTCGTCGCGGTTGGAGGAGCCATTGGCTCCGTCGCGCGGTATCTCCTCTCCAGCGTCGTGCTCGAGCGCACTTTGGAGTGGAAATTCCCGCTTGGGACTTTCCTGGTCAATGTCGCTGGGTGTTTCGCCGTCGGCCTGCTGGGCGCGCTTGTCGTAAAACACGACCTTTTTTCGGCCAATGCGCGGGTCTTTCTTTTTTCCGGCATCGCGGGTGGGTTCACCACATTCTCGGCTTTTGGTCTCGAGACTTTCTATTTGCTCCGCCGTGGCGAGGCGCTGGTCGCAGGCAGTTATGTTCTAGCCAGCGTAGTCGTCGGTATGGTCGTGCTGTGGGTCGGGTTCAGCATCGTGTCGGCGCGGTGATATCTCGAAATATATGTTTCCTTCAGGAGATAACGTATGCAACTCTCCCCTTGCTGCCTTTTGCTTGGACTGCTGGCCTTTCTCGCCCCGATCGCTTCCGCGCAAACGCCGTCGCCAAGCGACCCGCGCCAAAAGTTGTCGATGTTTGTCGGCACCTGGACGGTTGAAGGCAGCGAGAAAACCTATCGCGAAACTTGCGAATGGCTTACGCGCGAATCCTTCGTCGTTTGCCGCGCAGAAGATACAAACCCCAAGGAGCGGGACGTCTCGCTGAGCATCATGGGCTACTCCCCCGAGGAGCAGGCGTACACGTATGCCAATTTCAGCGGCTCCGGCGGCTCCCGCACCCTCCGCGGCTGGGTTCACGGCGAGAAGTGGGTATTTACCGGCGGGCGCGAGCGCGATGGCACGTCCGCTCGCTGGCAAGTGACCATCATCCCCAATGCCAAGGGCTTTCATTTCCGCCAGGAAGTTTCGGAGAACGGGGCCGCGTGGACCACCAACTTCGAAACACGGTACGTAAGGCTTAAGTAGGCAGCCATTTTCACAATCGCGCCGCGACGGCGCCTGCGGACCGCGAGCTACACTGGGCGATGCGAATCCTGCTGTTGGCCTTCTTCCTCGCGCCCTCGCTCGCGATCCTGTTCTGGATGGGCAAGCGCTTGCTGGCGCAGCCGCGCCAACAGGCGTGGCAAGGCCTGCCCCTGCTTGCGCTGTGGGGTGTCATGGCAGCGCTGGTCGGCAATGGCGCCCTGACGGCGGGCAACACGGATTCGCCGTTGACGCTGGCCGTGGTCGTGCTGCTGCTCGCGAGCTGGGGTGGCGTCATCTGGCTGTTCACGCGCCATCCGATCCAGGCCAAGGCGCCGCAATGAAGCCGCAGATCGCCCTCGCTCCCATGGAAGGCCTCGTCGACGACATCCTGCGCGACGTGCTGACGCGCGTCGGCGGCGTGGACTGGTGCGTGACCGAGTTCATCCGCGTCAACAGCCAGTTGCTGCCGGCGGCGGTGTTCCTGCGCCACGCACCGGAGTTGCCGCGTGGCGCAAAGACGCGCTCGGGCACGCCGATGCGCGTGCAACTGCTCGGCTCGGATCCCGCGTGCCTCGCCGACAACGCTGCGCTGGCGTGCTCGCTCGGGGCGCCGGCGATCGACCTCAACTTCGGCTGCCCGGCCAAGACTGTGAACAAGTCGCGTGGTGGCGCGGTGCTGTTGAAGGAACCGGAGCTGCTGCACGCCATCGTGTCAGCGGTGCGCGCCGCTGTGCCGGCGCAGATCCCGGTCACGGCGAAGATGCGCCTGGGCTTCGACAGCACCGACGCGGCACTGCCGTGCGCGCAGGCATTGGCGAGCGGCGGCGCGTCGCAGATCGTGGTGCATGCGCGCACCAAGGTCGACGGTTACAAGCCGCCCGCGCACTGGGAGTGGATCGCGCGCGTGCAGGACGCGGTGCGAGTGCCGGTGTTCGCCAATGGCGAGATGTGGGACGTCGATGACTGGCGGCGCTGCCGCGCGGTGAGCGGCGTCGAGGACATCATGCTGGGGCGCGGGCTCATCGCGCGGCCCGACCTCGGCTTGCAGATCGCTGCGGCGCGTGATGGTCGCGACTACGCGCCGATGACATGGGATGCGCTGCGTCCGCTGGTGGACGACTTCTGGATCCAGGCGCGGCACAAGCTGTTGCCGCACTACGCGCCGGGCCGGCTCAAGCAGTGGCTGAAGGCGCTGTCGCGCAACTACCCGGAGGCGGCGGCGCTGTTCACGCAGGTGCGACGCGAGATGGATGCCACGCGGATCGATGCCCTGCTCGGCGTCAAATGGGAGCCGCTCGCGGCCGCAGCCTGACCCATGATCGATTCCCTCGATTTCCTCGTCTCCCGCAAGGACCTGCGCCGCACCCGCGTCGCTCCGCAGATCCTCACCGTCAACGAAGGCCAGGCCCTGCTGCAGGTCGAGCGCTTCGCGCTCACCGCCAACAACGTGACCTACGCCGTATTCGGCGACGCGATGGCGTACTGGAAGTTCTTTCCGCTGCCCGACTCGCTGGCCGAGTGGGGCCGCGTGCCGGTGTGGGGGCATGCGGTGGTGGTGGAGTCGCGGCATCCGGACATCGCGGTCGGCGAGCGGGTCTACGGCTACTTGCCGATGTCGACGCATGTGGTGGTGCAGCCGGATCGAATCACAGCCGAGGGCTTCGTCGATTCATCGGCGCATCGCAGGCCGTTGCCGGCGCCCTATCAGTGGTACGGGCGGTGCGCGAAGGATCCGATGCATGTCGCGGGACGTGAAGACGAACGGGCATTGTTGAATCCCCTGTTCGTCACTTCGTTCCTTATTGATGACTTCTTCGACGACAACGGCTGGTTCGGGGCCGAGCAGGTGGTGCTGGCCAGCGCTTCGAGCAAGACCGCGTTGGGCGTGGCGTTCCTGGCCAAACCGACCGTCATCGGGCTCACCTCCCCGAAGAACAAGAGCTTTTGCGAGTCACTGGGCTATTACGACTCGGTCATTCCCTACGACGCCCTCGCCGGGCTGCCCAAGGTGCCGACCGTCTTCGTCGACATGGCGGGCGACGGCCAGCTGCTCGCGTCGGTGCACAAGCACTTCGCCGACGACCTCAAGTACAGCTGCATCGTCGGCGCCACGCACTGGGAGCATCGCGAGACGCAACACGCGCTGCCGGGCGCCAAGCCGCAGTTCTTCTTCGCGCCGACGCAGGCGCAGAAGCGGCGCAAGGACTGGGGATCGGGCGGACTCGAGCAGCGCTTCGGCGTGGCGTGGAAGAATTTCCTGCCGTCGGCGGCAACCTGGATGCAGGTGCGGCGCGCCTCAGGTCAGCAGGCGGTCAGCGACACCTGGCTCGAAGTGCTCGATGGACGCGCGTCGCCCACGACGGGGCACATCCTTTCGTTCAACGCTCCGGCCACTGGCCCGTCCAGAACCATGGGTTGAGGTTGTCGGGCGCGGCCTGCGTCAGCAGGGAATGTGCTTCGGGGCCGGACTGCTGGCCGCCAATCATGCGCAACAACTGGCGTCGCCGCTCCATCTCGGCGCAGTAGTAGGGCCGCTGGCGCAGGTAATCCAGCATCGGTATTGCCGCGCCGCCCTGGAACGCCGAACTGTACGAGCTCAAGCGCAGGTAACTTTCGACGACTGCCGATTGCAACCAGTGGTTCGCATCCGTGCCCGGATCCAAGGCGGCAAAGCGCGGCACCGGGGGCAAGCACGGTTCGTCGAGGTCGAGGCGTGCGGGCTGCTCCACGCAACGCAGCAGCGTCGCGAGCGTGGCGATGGCCTCCGTGCGCAGGCGCAGGTCGGCGCTGAGGCGAACGTGCGTCAGGCCTCGTGGTAGCGATGGCTTCTCGGCGAATGCGAGCGCCGCCAATCGGTGCGCGTCCACGAGCAACGCCAACTCCTCGCCCGGCTCCGCGGTTGCCGACTGCAGGGCGGCGAACAATTCGAGGGCGCGGGCATGGTTTCCGAGGGCAGGCCGGTTCGCGCCGGGCAGGCCATCGAGGTATTCCCGCGCCTCTGGCGCGAGATCCGTGCCGGGCACGCCGCCGCCGACCGCGCCACTCAGCAGGCCTTCGCGAGCAAGCGCGCGAGCGCGCCCCGGCGTGCACGCAAACAAGTTCAGTAGCGAGGGATCGACCGGCGCGGTCCGGTCAAACGGCGCGAGTACGCCCAAGCCCGGGACCAACTGATACCCGCGATATCCAAGGCTGCCGAGGTAATCGAGCAGGCTGTAGTCGAAGCCCGCGCCTTGTCGCACCTCGAACATCACCAGCGGTTCGTCCCGGCGCAGCAAGCGTTCGCCGCCGCGCGCCACCGATACCTCATGCCCTTCGGCGTCGATCTTGACGAACGTTACGCTGCCGAGCCCAGCCGCAGCATCGTCCAGTCTCTGCAGTTCGACGGCTTCGGTTCTACGCCCGTCGGCTGGCGCCTCGGTCAGTGCGCTGAGCTCCGGGCTGTCACCGATCTCCAGCGTCGCGCGACCGGCGCGGTCCGACAACGCCGCCTGCAGCACCCGGGCTTGGGGCATCGCACCGTCTTTCAGGGTCCGCCGCAGCATCGCCGCCGTGGCCGCGGCCGGCTCCACCGCGAGCAACTTTCCCGTCGCGCCCACGCTCGCGGCCAGGGCGATCGAGAAGACACCGACATTCGCGCCGACATCGACCGCCGCCTCACCCTCGGCGACGCAGGCGCGGACGAAACCCAGCTCCTCCTCGAACCAGGTTTCCTGCTCGAGCAGCACGAACGTCGTCATGTTCGACAGGTCGCGCGCCACGCAAACCTGTCCGCCGCCCTGCACATTGACTAGAAATTCGCCTGGCATGCGGCATGTTAGCCCGCAGGCCGTTAAGATTTGGGCATACGGGGCTCGAGCCCCGGGGGAGCCCGCCGTGTCTTCGCCATATCCGCACCTGCTTGCGCCGCTGAACCTGGGCTTCACGCGATTGAAGAATCGCGTGCTGATGGGCTCGATGCACACCGGCCTCGAGGATAGCCGCAAGCATTTCCACCGCTTGTCCGCCTACTTCGCCGAGCGCGCGCGCGGCGGCGTCGGCATCATCGTTACCGGCGGTTTTGCGCCGAACATCGCCGGCTGGACCAAGCCGCTGGGCGGGACCTTGTCTTCCCCTGCCGCCGCCAGGCGGCACAAGCCGGTCACCGACGCTGTGCATGCCGAAGGCGGCAAGATCGCGCTGCAGATCCTGCACACCGGCCGCTACGGCTACCACCCGTTTGCGGTGGCGCCGTCGCGCATCAAGTCGCCGATCTCGCCGTTCGCGCCGATCGAGTTGTCCACGCGCGGCGTCGAGCGGCAGATCGAGGCGTTCGTGCGCTGCGCGCAATTGTCCCGCGATGCGGGTTACGACGGCGTCGAGATCATGGGTTCCGAGGGTTACTTCATCAACCAGTTCCTCGCCACCCACACCAACAAGCGCACCGATGAATGGGGCGGCGACTACAGCAACCGCATGCGCCTGCCGGTGGAGATCGTCGAGCGCACGCGCGCGGCGGTGGGCCGCGACTTCATCATCATCTTCCGGTTGTCGATGCTCGACCTGATCCCGGGCGGCAGTTCATGGGACGAGATCGTGCAGCTCGCGCAGGCGATCGAGAAAGCCGGCGCCACCATCATCAACACCGGCATCGGCTGGCACGAGGCGCGCATCCCGACGATTGCCACATCGGTGCCGCGCGCAGGATTTGCGTGGGTCACCAAGAAGCTGCGCGGCGAAGTCGGCATCCCGCTGTGCACGACCAACCGCATCAACACGCCGGAAGTCGCCGAGGCGGTGCTCGCCGACGGTGCGGCCGACATGGTGTCGATGGCGCGTCCGCTGCTCGCCGACGCCGACTTCGTCAACAAGGCCGCTCAGAACCGCTCGCAGGACATCAACACCTGCATCGCCTGCAACCAGGCGTGCCTCGACCACGCCTTCAAGAACAAGATTGCCTCGTGCCTGGTGAATCCGCGCGCGTGCCACGAGACGCAGCTCAACTACAACCCGACGCTGCGCAAGAAACGCGTCGCGGTGGTTGGCGCCGGGCCCGCCGGCCTTGCGGCCGCCACGGTCGCGGCCGAGCGCGGGCATTCGGTCGACCTGTACGACGCCGCGGCCGAGATCGGCGGGCAGTTCAACATGGCCAAGCAGGTGCCGGGCAAGGAGGAGTTCGCCGAGACGCTGCGCTACTTCATGCGCAAGCTCGAGGCGACCGGCGTCAAGGTGCATCTCAACAAGCGGATTTCTGCCGACGAGCTGGTCCAGGCGCGCTACGACGAAGTGCTGCTCGCCACCGGCGTCACGCCGCGCAACCCGCGCATCCCGGGGCAGGATGACCATCCGGGCAAGGTGCTCAGCTACATCGACGTGCTGCGCAACAAGAAGCCGGTTGGCAAGCGCGTCGCCGTGATCGGCGCCGGCGGCATCGGCTTCGACGTGAGCGAATACCTGGTGCAGGACGGCCACTCGCCGACCCTCGACCTTGCCGAGTGGCGCAAGGAATGGGGCGTGGGCGATCCGGGCGAGACGCGCGGCGGCCTCGTCCAGCCGCAAATTTCGCCGCCAGCGCGGCAGGTGACGCTGCTGCAGCGCAAGGCCACCGGCCTGGGCAAGGGCCTGGGCAAGACCACCGGCTGGATCCACCGCGCGGCGCTCAAGATGAAACGCGTCGAGATGGTTGCCGG
>DATLBT010000062.1:0-9531 GCA_035526825.1 Verrucomicrobiia bacterium
GCCGCGGAAGGGCAGAAGCAGGAGCAGATCCTCGACGCCGAAGGTCGCAAGGAGGCCGCGTTCCGCGACGCCGAGGCCCGTGAGCGCCAGGCCGAAGCCGAGGCCAAGGCCGTGATGATGGTCAGCCAGGCCATCTCCAAGGGCGACATCCAGGCCGTCAACTATTTCGTCGCGACCAAGTACATCGAGGCGCTCGGCCGCATCGCCACCTCGCCGAACGAGAAGCTGGTGCTGATGCCGCTCGAGGCGGGCAATGTCATCGGTGCGCTGGGTGGCATCGCCGAGCTCGCCAAGAAGGCCGGCAGCGGCGCGGCGCCAAAGCTCGCGGGAGCCTGAGGTGACGCTGCTGTTCTGGCACTGGTGGGTCCTCGGGCTCGCCCTGCTCATCGCCGAGGTCCTGCTGCCGACCGGCTTTTTCCTGATCTGGGTCGGCGCCGCGGCGCTGCTGGTCGGCGCGGTCGCTTGGCTGATGCCATCGCTCGACTGGAATGTCCACATGCTGCTGTTTGGAATCCTGTCGGTGGGCAGCTTTTTCGTGTGGCGCCGCTTCCAGCCCGGCAATCCGGCAAGCGACCAGCCGGCGCTGAATCGCCGCGGCCATTCCTACGTCGGCCGCACCTTCACGCTTAACGGCCCCATCGTGAATGGCATCGGCATGCTGCACGTCGACGATTCGCAGTGGCGCATCAGCGGCGCCGACGTGCCGGCCGGCACGCAAGTTCGGGTGATCGCGGTCGACGGCGCGACGCTGAAGGTCGAGCGTGCCTGAAGGGCAGTCCACGATGAACCAGGACGGTTTGCCGGCGGCCCTGACACACGCGGTCGAGCAGGGCCGCGACAAGCTCTACACGCTCGGTGAGGAGGTCGCGCACGCCTTGACGCACGGACTCGGCGTCGTGCTCGCGATCGCCGGCCTTACCGTGATGGTGGCGCGCGCCACGCTTTACGGCGATGCGTGGCACATCGTCGGCGCCTCGATTTTCGGCACGACGCTGGTGCTCATGTACACCGCATCGACGCTCTACCACAGCATCCCGCTGCCGAAGGCCAAGAAGGTCCTCCGGATCATCGACCATTCGACGATCTACCTGCTGATCGCCGGCACCTACACGCCGCTGACGTTGATCACGCTCAACGGCACGATCGGCTGGACCATGTTCGGGATCGTCTGGGGCCTCGCCCTGGTCGGCGTCGTGTTCAAGATCTTCGCCACCGGCAAGTTCGAGAAACTGTCGCTCGGGATTTATCTGGGCATGGGCTGGTGCATCCTCATCGCGGCCAAGCCCCTGGTCGAGACGATGCCGCTGGGCGGGTTGATTTTGCTGGCGGCGGGCGGCCTCGCTTACTCGGGCGGCGTCGCGTTCTATGTGTGGGAGCGCCTGCGTTACCACCACGCCATCTGGCACGGCTTCGTGCTGGCCGGCAGCGTGCTGCAGTATTTCGCGGTGCTGTTTTACGTGATACCCGGGCCGGCTTGAGATCGGCTGCGACTTTAGTCTCTATAGAACGAATGACGCATTCACAGCGCTCCCACTGACACCATACTTATTCATGTCCGTCACCTCGCTGAAAGCGCCGTCCCGCCCCACCGTGCCGCGCGCCACGCCGGAACCGGTGATGGAGCCGATCCTGGCGCCGGACCAAGGTCGCGCCAGCGGCCGCGTCGAGGGCGAATTCCGCGCCTGGTTCTACAGCAGCCAGATGCAGCGCGCGCAGGTCAGCCTCGGGCTGGCCGCCATGCTCGTGCTGTTGACCTGCGGGATCGACCTGATCAGTTCGACCGACTCGGCTGGACGGGTCGCCGCTTTGGTCAAGCTCGGCCTGATTGCGCCGCTGCTGCTCGCCACGATGTGGATCAGCCGGACCGCGGGCTGGCGGCACCTGTTTCCGCAGTTCATGTGCGCCTCGATCGTCGCGGTCGGCACGGCCCTGTCGCTCATCAACATCGGCGGCCAGACACTCGGCATCGAGTTGCGCTACGACGCATTGGTGCTGGTGACCGTATTCACCTACTTCCTCGGCGGACTGGCCTCCGTGTTCGCCTGCGCCACCGGCCTGTGCCTGCTCGGCTTGCACATCTTCCTGTCGGCGTTCAAGGGCGTGCCGCTCGAGACGATGGCGTACCAGAGCCTGTTCCTGCTCGCGGTCAACGCGGTGGGCATGCTCAGCGCCAACATGACCGAGCAATCCGTGCGCGAGGCGTTCTGGCGCTACCAGACCATGACGCAGCTGTCGGAACTCGATGCGCTGACCCAGTTGCTCAATCGCCGAGGCTTCGACCGGCACTACGCCGAGCTGTGGGAGCGCGCGCAGCGCGAGCGCCGCCCGCTCGCGCTGGCGTTCATCGACCTGGACAACTTCAAGAACGTGAATGACCGCTACGGCCACGAGGCCGGCGACGACGCGCTGCGGCAAGTGGCGCGGGTGCTGGCGCAGGATACGCATCCACGCCCCGCGTTGACGGCCCGGCTCGGCGGTGACGAGTTCATCGCGGTCTGGTACGACCTCGGCGCCGCCGCGGCGGCGCGCCTGGCCGACCGGTTCATCCATGCCGTGGAAGACCTGCAGGTGCGCAACCACGGGCAGGGCTCCCACGGGCAGGGCTCGGCGGTGCTGACCGTGAGTGTCGGCGTGAGCACCGCGCAGCCCGACGACAAGGCGCTCGCGGGCGATTGCATGCGCCGCGCCGATCAGGCGCTCTACGAGGCCAAGCAGGCCGGCCGCAACCGCTACGCGGTGGCCTGAGAACCCAGCGGCAGCACGTGCCGGTGCGCGCCCCGCGCGCCGGATTTAGCGAGCTCGACGAGCGCCCCTGCGACTTCGGTGTCGCGCACGGGCCGATACTTCGTCAGCGGCCCGCGCATCAGCAACGACAGCAGCGGCGAAACTTTTTGCGCCAGCGCCTCACCGGCGCGATGTTCCTTGCGGTCGCCGAGCAACAGCGACGGCTGCACCACGTGGACCGCCTCGAACGGCAGCGCCATCACCGCGCTTTCCATGCGGCCCTTGACGCGAGAGTAGAACGCCGGCGAAGACGCCGAAGCACCTACGGCCGACACGACGAGGAAGCGCTTCGCGCCCGCGGCCTCGGCGGCACGCGCGAGATCGACGACGTAGTGGTAGTCGACGCGCTCGAACGCATCGCGCGAGCCGGCCGTCCTGATGGTGGTGCCGAGGCAGCAGAACACGTCGTCGGCGCGAAGGTCCGTGGCGAGCTCGCCGAGATTGGAAAAATCCGACGACACGAAGCGGACATGCCCGGCCTCCAGCGGCGGCGGGCGCCGGCCGATCACGCGGACCTCCGACCAGGCCCGGTCGGACGCCAGTCGACGCAGCAGCGCGCTGCCGACCAGGCCGGTGGCTCCGGCGATCAATGCAGTGCGAGTCATGCGGCGCCTGTACTCGGGTTGGGGCCGGCAGTTTAGTGCACTAAGCTTCGTCCATGAGTTTCGAATTGCACCCGCGGCTCGGCGCCGACACCGTCGAGCTCGGCGACTTCGCGCTGTGCCGCCTGCTGCTGATGAACGACGCGCAGTACCCGTGGTTCATTTTGGTCCCGCGCCGCGCCGGCGCGCGCGAGATCTACCAGCTCGATGAGCGCGACCAGCAGCAGCTGCTGAAGGAATCGGCGCAGTTGTCGCGCGCGATCATGGACGCGTACCAGGGCGAGAAGCTCAACGTCGCCGCACTCGGCAACCTGGTGCCGCAGTTGCACATCCACCACGTGGTGCGCTTCTCGCACGACGCCGCGTGGCCGCGGCCGGTCTGGGGCCTGCATCCGGGGCGTCCGTACGGCGACGCCGAACGCGCTACGCGGCTGAAGGCGCTGCGCGCGACGCTGACGGCCAATTTCAGCTGGGCAGGCCGACTGCTAGAGTGACGCGCGACTCATAAGAAGCGTTTTCGGGGGAGAACCGATGAGGCTGTTGACGACGCTGTGCCTGCTGCTCGCTTCGACGTTGGCCGGCGCCGCCGACGACAAGCCCGCCACTCCCGCGCCGTACACGGCGGAGTTCCGCTCGGTGTCGATCCCCGACCTGGTGCAGCGAGGCCGAGCCACCGGTCAATGGCAGGGTTCCCCAAAAGTCATCAGCCAGCGCCAGTGGTATGCCGACAACTTCTACGCGACGCTGGCGTCGCGCAAGGTCTGGCGTCCCGGCACCTCGCCGGCCACACACGAGTTCGGCGGTCCGATCACCTGGGACATCGTGCCCATTCCGCAGGCCGCGCCCCCGCCCTGTGACAAGCCGCAGCCGACCGGTTACGACGCCGAGTCGTGCCGCTACGTGGGCGCGCTGTTCAAGGAGCTCGAGAAGAAGGATCCGGTCGCCGCGCGCCTCGCGCGAGAGCAGGCGCGGCGCGGCCGCGACGTCTGGTTCAAGGGGACGTTCGGCAACCAGGACGAGGAATACATCCACCTCGCGCGCACGGTCGGCAAGGAAAACGTCTGGTATCCGTGGCTCGACACGCGCGAGCGCAAACATCGCTACACGAAGTGGGGAATGATGAATGACCCCGACTGCAGCGAGGGCGACGCGTCCACTCATTGGTACGACCGGTGCCCCGACGAGCATTCGAGCGGCGTGCTCGGCTATCGCAAGTACCTCGCCGACCCGACGCTCGACCAGGCCGGCAAGGTGGTGTTCGACCCGGGGACTTCGCCGTACCGCAAGGACGAGCTGCAGAAGAACCTGCGCTACGTGCTCGGCGGGCCGTGCGTGCAGTGCCATGTGGCGTTCGACCCGACCAACCCGCCGGCAAATCCCAACGCGCCCAAGTGGGAAAACCTGCACGCCACCATCGGCAACCAGTTCACCACGCAGCCGCTGCAGTACGTGATGGGTGTGCCCGAGGACCATTTCGCGGTGCAGGCGCTCAAGTACGGTCATCGTACCGGCACCATCGACACCTCGGTCGTCGCCACGGACTTCCAGCACAACCCCGGCACGCAGAACAACATCATGGATTTCTTCAACAAGCGCGTGTTCGAGGAGGAAATGAAGCACCCGATCACCGGCAAGGTCGAGAAAGCAAAGACACTGGCGGTGCTCAAGGGCGGCGAGGATTCGGTAGGCGAGCACCTCGCGCTGATCCGCGTGTACATCAACATCGGCACCTGCACGGAAGAGTGCTGGGCGCCCAAGTTTCCCAAGCCCGGCACGTTCTTCGGCGAGCAGGCCGCGCAGCGGCCGTTCCGCATCGACGAGTGCTACCAGGCCTGCGAGGCCTGGAACCATGCCGACGCCAAGATGCCTGACCTCGCGGCGTTCCTGATTACCAGTGGCCCCACCTACCTGATGAAGGCGAAGGACGTGGACGGCACGCCGGGCAGCGCGTTCGTCGACCTCAAGCAGGTGCCGGCCGGGCGCAAGGTATTCGCGCGCGAGTGCGCGGGCTGCCACAGCAGCAAGTTCGCCCCGGATTCGGTGCGCGCCGACAAGGAAGCGCTGGCGCGCTTCTACGAAGGACACGTCTTCGGTTCCGAGCAATTCTGGCAACACGAGTTCACCGAGGCCGAGCGCAACTCGCCGGAGTTCAAGAAGAAGTACCTGGCCGCTGATGCGAAGGGCAAGTTGCGGCCGAAGCAGTTCGCGGCCGACAACATGTTTGGCCAGGACTGGCTGGCCAACGACGAGCCGGTGCCGTACACCGTGATCGGCACCAACATGTGTCGCGCGCTGCACGACAACCACAGCACGGGCCACATCTGGGAGGAGTTCTCGTCCGAGACCTACAAGCGGCGGCCATCGCCCGGTTCGGTGCAGAACGTGCTGAACCGCATGGTGCCGGGTATCGGGGGCAAGGCCATGGGTGGCGAGCGCGTGATCGAGGGTGGCTCCGGCTACCTGCGTAATTTTTCGCTGCTGTCGGTGTGGGCCACCGCGCCGTTCCTGCACAACAACGCGATCGGCGAGCTGACCCATCTGAAGGACGGCGGCATCGACTACACGGTTCGCGGCCGCGTCACCCAGTTCCACAAGGCCTTCGACGAGTTGATGACCGCGGAAGGCAAGCGTCCCGAGAAGATTGCGCGCATCCAGTACGACATGAAACTCGCGCCGCGCGAGGACGGGCAGGGCCTGATCAAGCTACCGGTCGAAAAAGGCACCCCGGTCGGGTATTTCACCTCGGCCAACCCGCACCAGCCGCTGTTCATGAAGTGCGACGACTACGTCGAAAATCGCGGCCACCAGTTCGGTATCGACTTGCCCGTCGCCGACAAGGCCGCGCTGGCGGAATTCCTCAAGCTGATCTGACAGGGGACTGTCCCTATTTTCCGAGCTGCATGAAATGTCGCTGACACGGTGGTGGAAAATAGGGACTGTCCCCCTTTTCTGCGCGTTCGCCTTCACTGCGTTTCTCGCGTGGGCGCTGTGGCCCGACGGCGGTGCCGGCCCGTCGATCCAGTCGCGGGCGGCCGAAAGCGTGCGAAGCGAAGGCCTCGCCGCGCGCGTGATCGCCTCGGGCGACCTGCCGCCCGAGGGCACGCGCTCGCTGTTCGACCATCTCATTGCGCAGAACGAGTCGCTGCCGTATCCGTTCGAGAAGCTCGTCGCGCTGGTACAGGCACAGGACCCGGAAGGTCGCCCGCCCGTGGCGCTGTTGATCCCGCGCGGACGCTCGCTGTTGAAAGCGCAAGCCGACTTTGCGCGCCCGCGCGTGCTGCTGGCCGCCGATGCGCATGCGCCGAACACGGCGGCCGCCCTCGGGGTCGCCGCGCGCGGTCAGCTTTTCTTCGGCTTCGTCGAGGACGCCGCCGAGATCGAGGTCATCAGTTACAACGAGGCGGCAGGGCGTTTCGAATTCCAGCTGGTGCAGGATTATCGCGAGGGCGGCGTGCCGCGCATCGTCTACGCGCGTCGCGCCGTGTGCACCACGTGCCACCAGGGCGGCGCGCCGATCTTCCCGCAGCGGCCGTGGAGCGAGACCAACGCGCAGCCGGCGATCGCCGCGCGGATCAGCGATGCGCGCGGACCGGCGCCGTACATGACCGTGCCGGTGGCGGTGCCGCTCGCCGTACCGGAGCGCTTCGACGAGCTGACCGACGTCGGCAACTTCATCCCGGTCGCACAACGCATCTGGCTAGACGGTTGCGGCGAAGGCGCGGGCGGCCGCGCCTGCCGCCGCGAGATGCTTCGCCTCGCGGTTGACTTCGCCATCGAACCCGGCGCATTCGACGGTGGGACGGTGGCGGGGAAGCTGCGCGAGCTGCAAGCGGCGGCATGGCCTGCGGGCGGCATCGGCGTACCCGACGGCGACTTGCGCAATCGAGATCCGCTCGCGGAGCGGCCGTCGACGCGCGCGTGGCTGCGTGACCTGGTGAGCCGCGCGCTGCCCGAGCGCACGCCGCGCAGCAACGAAGACCTCGACCAGTTCGAGCGGTTGCCGAAGCTGCCGCCCGAGCTCGACCCGGTGCAGCCGCGCGCGCCCAAGCGCGTGCTGACGGCGGCGGTGTTCGACGGCGTGTTCGCGCTCGCCCAGTTCTTCACGCCCGCCGACGCCAGGCTGATCGAACAGCACGCTGCCGATCGCGAAGCCCGTGCGCGCGCGGTCGCGCGCATCCCGGACGCCGAGTTCGACGGCGCGCCGTTCGCGCGCGTGCGTTTGCTCAATGCGCTGCTGGTGGCGCTGCGCCAGCCGCCGCGCGCGTACGCCTTGCTCGACACCCGCCTGATGTCGCCACCACAGGCGCTCGGCGTTCCGCCGCTGGAGCTCGCCGAGGGTTCGGTGCTGCAACCGTACGCGCGCTATTGCTTCGCCTGCCATCGCGGCAATCCGTCGGCGCGGCTCGACTTCATGTCCGGCGCGGACGAGGCGGCGGTGCTGGAGAACCTGCGCACGCAGGACAAGGTTCGCGAGGTGCTCGACTGGGAGCGCTACCGTGGCACCGACAAGGCCGCTACGCTGATGCCGCCGGCCGATTCGCACCAGCACCGGGAATTGCAGGCCGCGCTTGTGGATCAGCCGCAGTTGCTGGAGGAAATGCGTAAAGTAGTGCCGGCCCTGTTCGACTTCTGAGCCATGCGAAATCGCCTCCTCGTCGCGCTGATCCTGGCCTCGCTCGCGCCGCCGTCGGCCGCCGAGCCGGCGTTCGCGCGGCTATACCAGCAGCAATTCGGCTACCGCCCGGCGTGCCACGCATGCCACAAGGACGGCGGCGGCACCCCGCTCAACGCCTACGGCCAGCAGTTCAAGCAGGGCGGCAAGACGCTCGCGGCTTTTGGCAAGATTGCTTCGCGCGATGCCGATGGCGACGGCGTGAGCAACAGCGACGAGGCAACGGCCCGGTCAAATCCCGGCAACAAGGCCTCGATTCCGGCCGCGAAGGGTCCGTGGCTCGAGACGGCGGGGCTGATCCCGAAGGAAATCCAGGCGGTGTTCCCGGACGTGCGCACTTGGTTGCCCAAGGATGCGCTGCTCACGGAGGCGGACATCGCGCGCGCCAAGGGCCTGGGCGCCCACCTCGCCAAATCCGATGAGAACACCATCTACATCCCGGTCGTCGAGCAAAAGCCCGTCGGCACTGCGCTGATTTTCCCCGCCACGCACGCCGGCAAGACATTTTTCCTGCTGATCGCCACTGACCGCCAATTGGTGGTCAAACGCGTAGCGGCCATGCATACGGACCAACTACCGGTGGCGGCGCAGTCGAAGGTGTACGCGAACTTCAAGGGCGTGGCGGTCGACAAGCTGCCCGCCGGCGAGGGCGACTCGCTCGATGCCGCGATCACGCGTGCGGTGAAGAAGGCTGGAATCTTGCTCTACGTGCGCCTCAAGAATGCGTAGGGGTCTCGTCGCGGGCGCCGTGATGGTCACGCTGGCGCTTGCCGGCCTTTACGGCGCGCGCGTTATCGCTGATGAAGCCGCCGTCGATGCCCAGGCCCGCGAGACGCCGGCGGAGTCCGCGCCTGCCGATGCGGCGTCCCCCGAAAGTTTCGATTTCTTCTCCGACCAGCCGATCGCGCAGGAGCAGCTGGTCGAGGTGCCGCAAGGTCCGGGCCCGTGGATGTCGATCGGCGGCCCGATCGCGCTGATCGGGTTCTTCTTCGTGCAGATGTTCTTCTACTGGTGGATGGTGCCGTTCCAGATGTCGAAGGTGGACATCAACCTGCAGGATTTCCCCACCGGCGTGAAGCGCGGCATCGCCATGGCGCTGATGCTGTTCGGCATCGCGTTCTGCTTCGGCGCCTCCGAAATCTGGTACCAGCTCAAGTTGCACGGCACCGCCGAGGCGTACTTCGAGCAGATGTCGCTCGGCAAGCTGATCGCCTTCACCCACGCGCACCTGTTCGGGTTCACCACCAGTTTTTTCATCATCGGCATCCCGTTCTCGATGCAGTTCAACCACCTGTGGCAGTACCAGTGGATCTTCCCGGTCGGCCTCGCCGCATCGCTGACGGACGTGGTCTCGTGGTGGGGCATCAAGTACGGGGCGCCGAGCTTCGAGTGGGTGTCGATGTTCTGCGGCGTGGTGTTCAGCGTGTCGTACCTGTGGATGTTGATCGGCCTGGAGCGGGTGCTGCTGTTCCC
>DATLBT010000063.1:0-33910 GCA_035526825.1 Verrucomicrobiia bacterium
GTGCACCTGCGGATCGGCACGCAGGAGCTCGGTTTTCTCAAGCCGAATCCGCCGCAGCGCCTGCCGGTGTTCCGCCATGCGCGCCCGTCGAGCGGGCTGACGCTGGCGTTCGAGGTGCCGGACGTCAGCGCGGTGTACCGCCAGTTCCAGCGCTGGAAGATCGAGACACTCGGCATGCCCGAGATGTCCGGGAAAGGCGAGATGGCGTTTTCAGTAATGGATCCGGCGGGCATGATCCTGAACTTCGTCGAGCACATCCCAGGGATGTCCGACATCGTCGAATTGTAAGCGCGGCCTACCCGGCTTTCATCCATTCCACCGTGCGCCGGGCGATTTCGGGCCCCTGGTCCTCTTGCACGAAATGTCCGCCGCGCATGCGGTGATGCGGCTGGCCTTTCGCGCCCGGCACGTGCTCGATCAGCCAGCGGTCAGCGCGCCCTAGGATCGGGTCGCCGGCGCCGAACAGGCACAGAAACGGCTTCTGCCACTGACCGAGCTTGTCCCACGCGGCACGGTTGGCCGGCGCAGCCGGATCATCGGGTGAGGTGGGAACCAGCGACGGAAACTTGCGCGCGCCCGCCTTGTACTTCGATGACGGATAGGGCGCGTCATAGGCCGCAATCTCCGCTGCCGAAAGCTTGTTGGCCACGCCGTTGTTGATGATCTTGCCGATCGGGAACCAGGGCGAATACGTGGCGAACGCGCGCCAGATGCGGAATGCGCGATTGACGCCGCGATCGCCGGTCGGCAGGAAGCCGTTGGCCACCACGATGCGGTCGAAGCGCGCATCGTGCTCGGCCGCGAGCCGCAGGCCGAGCAGCGAGCCCCAGTCCTGGCAGATCAGCGTCATGCCTTTCAGGTCGAGCGCCTCGATCCACTCCCGCAGCCATGCCACGTGGCCCGCGTAGGAGTAGTCGTCCTTGCGTGGCGGCTTGTCGGACTTGCCAAAGCCGATGAGGTCCGGCGCAATCGCGCGAAAGCCCGCCTGGGCGAACAACGGGATCATCTTGCGGTACAGGTAGCTCCACGACGGCTCGCCGTGGAGCATCAGCACGACCGGCGCGCCGCGCGGACCTTCATCCACGTAATGCATGCGCAGGCCCGAAGCCAGCGTGTGCCAGTGCGGCGCGAACGGATAGCCGGGAAGGTTCTCGAATCGCGAGTCCGGCGTACGCAACGCGTCCATGCTGCCCCCGAAATTAAGTCGAAAGTGGAAAGGAAATCAACAACATGCTACAAGACTTTCGATTCGTTTCCGGGAGGCGCCATGCAGATCATCGGGCTCGATGTGGGCTTTGGCTTCACCAAGGCCACCAACGGGCGTGAGGTCCAGCTGTTCAAGTCGGTCGTCGGCGATGCCGCCGAAACGACCTTCAACGAGCAACTGCTACCGGGCAAGAGCGCGCTGGGCCGCCACATCGCCCTCAATGGCGAAACCTATTACGTCGGCGAAGTTGCCGAGCAGCAGAGCCGCGGCCGCGGCTTTACGCTCGACCCGACCCAGTTCCTCGCCAAGTACGCGCGCACGCTGGCGGTGTCGGCCTGTGCGCCGCTGGCCGACGGCAACAGCACCGTGCGCATCGTTTCCGGCCTGCCGATCAGCTTCTTCCGCAAGTACAAGGACACGCTGACG
Source organism: Verrucomicrobiia bacterium (assembly GCA_035526825.1). Classification (GTDB taxonomy): domain Bacteria; phylum Pseudomonadota; class Gammaproteobacteria; order Nevskiales; family Nevskiaceae; genus JACPFV01. Next base: position 1,634 of record DATLBT010000063.1, read on the forward strand.
CAGCTGCTGCAGCAGCGCCATGTCGTCACCGTGTTCAAGCCCAATGGCGACCCGGAAGAGCGCGCGCTCAACGTCGAGAAAGTGCGCGTGATCCCGCAGCCGTTCGGATCCCTGTTCAACCTCATGCTCAATGACATGGGCAAACCAACCAGCCAGCGCTTCCTGACCGAGAAAATCGGCGTGATCGACATCGGCTTCCGCACCGCCGACTACACGATCAGCGACAAGACCAAGTACTCGGAGCGCGGCAGCCAGTCCACCGATTCCGGCATTTCGGTTGCGTTCAGCGCCATCGCCAACGCGTTGCAGGAGAAGAGCGGCGTCGCCGTCGAGCTGTTCCGCCTGTACGACTCGGTGACGCGGGGCACCATCAAGATCAAGGGCAAGCGTTACGACATCACATCGCCGGTGAAAGCCGCGTTCACGGCCCTCGCTACGCGCGTGGCGACCGAAGCCAACCGCCTGTGGGCCGATGACTGGGATCTCGACGCCATTGTCATCACCGGCGGCGGCGGCGCGGTGCTGGCGCCTTACCTGCAGCCGCTGCTCGAGGGAGAAGTGATTCCGGTCCCGGCGGACCAGGATGCCCGGCTCAACAACGTGCAGGGCTATTACAAGTACGGCCAGCATTTGTGGTCGGCTGGCGGCGGGGCCGTATAGCTTTTGTGGGAGGGGCCCTCACACAGATGGCGCTTTATCTCCTAGGCCAATAACACCTTCTCGAGCTCTTCCAGCGCTTCGCCGGTGTACACCGACAGCCGCTGCATTTTCGGCAGCGTGTCGCGCGCGCCGGTGAAGCCGAAGTTCAGCTTGCCGTTGTAGCTGACGCAGGTGATGTTGAGCGCGCTGCCGTGAGCTAGCAGCGACACCGGGTACATGGCCTCGAGTTTCGCTCCCTGGAAGTACATCGGCTTGTCGGGTCCCGGCACGTTCGAGATCGTCACGTTGAATACCGGGCGCGTGCGCCCGCCCATGCCGGTGACGAGCGACAGGATGTACGGCGCCATTACGAGCATCGTGTATTGCGTGATCGCGCTGCGCGGCAGCGTTTGCAAGTGATCCTTGGCCGAACGCGTCGAATTGCAGATTGCCCGCAGGCGCTTGACCGGATCGGCAATGTCGGTGCCGAGGCTGGCCATGATGAAGCTGATGGCGTTGCCGGTGCCCTGGTCGTCGGCAGGGCGCACGTTGACGGGAATGCCGGCGGTCATGGACCGTCCCGGCAGGTGGTGCGCTTCCTTGAGAAAGCGCCGCAGCGCGGTGGCGCACAGCCACAGCACGATGTCGTTGAGCGTCGCGTCGCCGGCCTTGGCGAGCTTCTTCAGTCGCGCGAGGTCGTATTGCTGCGTAGCGAAGCGACGTTGGCCGGTGATGCGGCCGTTGATGACTGACTCGGGCGCCGCAAACGGCGCGATCAGCGCGTTCTTCTTCTGGTCGCCGCCTTTCATCAAACGCGTCAACGCGCGCGCAAGATCCGGCATCGAGCTTGCCTGTTTCTTAAGGCCATCCATCACGGTGGCAATCGCGCCGGTCGGAGACGGGACCGGCTCTTCGTTGGCGGCCTCTTTCTTCGCCCGGGGCGGCGGCGGTTGCGCCCACGGCGGCGGCAGCTTCTTCGAGGCCGCAGCCGATTCGCCCATGGTCCGCTGCAGCATGCGCATGCCGCTGACGCCGTCGACCATCGAGTGGTGCATCTTGGTGTACAGCGCGATGCGGTTGCCTTCGAGGCCTTCGATCAAATGGCATTCCCACAACGGCCGCGTGAAGTCCATCTGGCGGCTGTGCAAGCGCGATACCAGCATGCCGAGCTCGCGCTCGCCGCCCGGTTTGGGCAGCGCGGAATGGCGCACGTGGTAGTCGATGTCGATTTCCTCGGCGTACTCCCACACTGGCAGCAAGCGCCGCAGCGCCGGCGACTTCAGCTTGAGGTTCCAGGGCGTGTGCGCCTCGGTGGCGTCGCGCAAATTGGCGTAGATGTTTTGCGTGAAGTCTGCCGGCGCGCCCTCCGGGATCGACAACACCAGCAAGCTCGCCACGTGCATCGGCGTGGTGATGGAGTCGACCGCCAGCCATGAAGCGTCGAGCGGATTGAGTCGCCGGGTGCCTGCCATTGGTGTTTTCCTCCCCTCGGAGGGCCAGAGTGTACGGCGTCGGGAGCAGGCCGTGCGGCCCCTCGGGACCCCCGGGGCTATACTCCGGCCCTCGCCGTCCACTCCCGGGGATTTCCCATGAGCACCGCCGTCTCCCACCTGTCATTCGCCCAGGCCCCCGGTGGCATCGACGCCGAGGTCCGGCGCGTGTTCGAACGCCAGCGGGAAACCGCCCTGCGACTTCGCGGTTCGTCGGCGGCGGAGCGCATCGCCAAGATCATGAAGCTGCACGACGCCGTAATGGCGCGCCGGCCGGAAATCTACGAGGCTGCCTACAAGGACTTCAAGAAACCGCCGGCCGAAGTCGACCTCGGCGAGATCCTGCCGGTGGTCAGCGAGGCCAAGCACGCCAAGCGCGCGCTCAAGAAGTGGATGAAACCGCAGGGCGTCTGGCCCACGAGCCTGACCTTCGGCCTCAAGTCCTGGGTGCAGCACGAACCCAAGGGCCGCTGCCTGATCATTTCGCCCTGGAACTACAACCTGAACCTCGCCTTCGGGCCGATGGTGTCGGCGATCGCCGCCGGCAACACGGTAATCCTGAAGCCGTCGGAGATGACGCCGAACCTCACCGCCGTCATGGTCAGGATCGTGCGCGACTTGTTCAGCGAGGACGAGATCGCGATCTTCGAAGGCGCCGCGGATGTCTCATCGGCGCTGCTGGCGCTGCCGTTCGACCACATCTTCTTTACCGGCTCGCCCGCCATCGGCAAGGTCGTGATGGCAGCCGCGGCCAAGCACCTTACGTCCGTCACGCTCGAGCTCGGCGGCAAGTCGCCGACCATCATCGACGACACCGCGGACCTCGCGCTCGCCGCCAAGACGCTGATGTGGGGCAAGTACGCCAACTGCGGCCAGACCTGCATCGCGCCGGATTACGTCTATGTCCACGCAACGGTCAAGGATCGTTTTGTCGAGGAATGCCGCAAGGTCATCAAGGAGTGCTACGGCGAGACGCTGGCCGAGCAGCTTGCCTCGCAGAACCTCGCGCGCGTGGTGAACCTGCGCCACACCCAGCGTATCGCCGGTCTGTTGGCCGATGCGAAGCAGAAGGGCGCGAAGGTGACGCTTGGCGGCGAGGTCAGCGAAAAGGACTGCTTCATCCAGCCGACCTTCATCGAGAACGTCCCGGCCGAGGCACGCATCCAGGCCGAAGAGATCTTCGGGCCGCTGCTGCCGATCATGACGTACACCGACCTCGATCCGGTGCTGGCGCACATCAACAGCCAGCCCAAGCCGCTGTCGCTGTACATCTGGAGCCGCCACGAGGCCACCGTGCAGCGCGTGTTGAAGAACACGAGCGCGGGCGGCACCTGCATCAACCACTGCCTGGTGCAGTTCGGCCACGGCAACCTGCCGTTCGGCGGCGTCAACAACTCCGGCATCGGCAACGCCCACGGCATCTACGGCTTCAAGGCTTTCTCGCACGAGCGCGCCGTGGTGCGCACGCGCTTCATGATGGCCAAGACTCTGTTCCCGCCGTACACCAGCTTCAAGTCGAAGCTGATGGACATCATGCTGAAGACGCAGTAACGCCCGTCAGGACAAAAAAGACCCGCTTCCGCGGGCCTTTTTCTTTTTTATGTCCTATTCCCTAGGGACAGCCGTCACCCAGCGGCAGCGGAGACAGGTCCGGAATCGGCGCCGCCGCCAACGGGCACCCATCGAGGAGGTCGACGAACAGGTCGTTATCGTCGTCGAGGTCGCAGGCGTTGCCCAGCGGGTCGTTGTCGGTATTGTTTTGGTCACCGTTGGCGATGAGTGGGCAGTTGTCGGCGATATCGGGCACCGTATCGGTATCGAAATCCACCTCCGTGTCGCCGTCACCGTCGAGGTCCACGTCGCACGCATCGCCGAGGCCGTCGAGGTCGAGGTCCAGCTGCAGCAGGTTCGACACCAACGGACAGTTGTCGAGCAGGTCGGTGACGCCGTCGAGGTCGGTGTCGGGCTCGCCGACACCGTCGCCGTCGAGATCGGCATCGCACTCATCGCCGATGCCGTCGAGGTCGAGGTCTGCCTGCGAAGCGATGCTGCCAGCGGTGGTCATGACGGTCGGACAAAGGTCCAGCACGTTCGAGATCAGGTCGCCGTCGATGTCGAGGTCGCACAGGTCGCCGATCAGGTCGTTGTCGAGGTCTGCCTGCGCGAGCACGTCGCCGACCACGTCCTCGACTGCCGGGCACAGGTCGAGCGCGTCGAGGATGCCGTCGGCATCGAAGTCGAGCACAACCGGGGGCGGCGCAGTGGAACTGCCTTGCGCGCGACAACCGCCGAGCAGCAACAGGAGGGCGAGCGTTACGGACAGCGAGATGGAGCGGATCATGAGGGTTTCCTTTCGGCGCGCGGCGCCGTGCGTATGTGCAATTCAACGCGGCGATTGCGCGCGCGTCCTTCTTCGGTCTGGTTGTCGGCCATCGGCCGCGTCTCGCCGAAGCCGGCGGAGGCGAGGCGCGCAGCGTCGACGCCGCCACCGGTCAGGAATTCGGCCACTGCGGCCGCGCGCGCTTGCGACAGCCGCAGGTTGTAGGCGTCGCCGCCGACGTCATCGGTATGGCCCCACACCTCGAGGCGTATCTCGGGCTGGTCTTTCAGGAAACGCAGTACCGGGTCGAGCTCGCCGCGGCCATTGGCCGTCAGCACCGCGCGGGCAAACTCGAATTCGATGTTGGGCAATACCACCACCTGCTCTTCGCGCACGCAGCCATCGGCGTCGACGCGTGCACCCGCGACCGTGTCGGGGCACCGGTCGCGGGCGTCCGGGACGCCATCGTTGTCGCGGTCGACGGGGATGGGCGCCGGGACTTCTTTCACGACTTCGACGATCTTTTCGCGCACGACTACCTTTTCGACTTCGACGGTCCGCACACGCTCCGCGCCGATCTCCAGCGTCACACCCGCCAGCACATCGAGCTGGCCGGACTGAAACGTGTCGTAAACGCCTCGCAGCTCGAGCCGGTGGCGAAGCCCCCACCCCTTCCATGGCGCACTGCGCCAGCCGACACCAAGCGCTGCATAGCCGCTGACGCCGTCATCGGCATCGGGGGTGACGTCGTTGGCAACGGCGCCGACGCCGACCAGCGCGAATGGATGACCGGCTCCGGTTTTTCCGTAGTGGCGGATGAGGTCCGCGCCAACCCCGTAGTGGTAGAAGTCGGTGGCACCCTGGACGCCGGTCTCGAGGGCGGCGCCGAACAGGCGCACCTCGCCGAGGGTGCGCGTACCCAGCGGCCAGGCCAAGCCGTAGGCCACGCCAAGGCCACTGTCGGTGTTGCGGGCGGCATCCGGCGCCACATAGAACATGCCGACGGCGGCATGCTGCTGCGCCCCGACCGCAGGTTTCTTCGGCGTCGCCGCGAGTGCGGGCGCGACCGTGGTCGCCACGGCGAGCGCCGCGGCACACCCCAGTCGAATCACTCCACGGTCTGCCGTCACTCGCTGATGATCGGGCCTTGCCCGGCGCTGGAGTAAGTAGACCTAGGTCGAGAGGGACCGCTCGATGAGGGAGCCCCGTAGCCCGACCTCAGCCCGAAACGTCGCTGGCGTTGCGCGGAATCAGCGTCTTCAGCATCAATTTGAAGTATTCGCGAAATTTGGGGCCTGCCGGAAAGCGGGCAGGCGTGTCGCGATGGACCTGCTGGTTGCCGATGAAAGTGGCGTAAGCGAAGGTCGCCCAGAGTGGAGCCTCCGCGGCATCCATGCCCAGCGAGCGGTAGCACTGCTCCAGGTACGCCAGCCGCCGGGTCGAAACGCGCTGGACCACCTCGTTTACACGCACGTCATCGGTCGCGGCGGCCAACGCCAGGTACAACCGGCCGGCGCGGTGACTGGAGTTGGCGCGCTTGAATAAATTCACGATGCGCTGGTACGGATCGGGTTCGGCCTCGAGGCCGACGATCACGTCCAACGTCTCGCGACGCTCCCACAACGCGAGCGCCGCCTTGAGCAAGGCGTCGCGGTTGGCAAAGTGCCAGTAGAAACTGCCCTTGGTCACATTCAGCCGGCGCGCGAGCGGCTCGACGGCAACGGCATCGAGCCCGCCGCTGGCCATGACGTCGAGCGCGGCCTCGGCCCACGATTCCGCCGTCAAACTTTGGCGGGAACTCGCGTTCGAAAGGTCGTTGGGCGCCATGATCCGCTCCATACGCATGCGTATTGGCGTCGAAATGCTAGCAATACGCTTCCGTATGGACAAGCCGCAATCCCAGCTTCCGTGTTGGCAGCCCTCGGCAAACTGGCATAAGGTTACGGTGCCTTTCTGGAGGAAAAACATGAAACTCGCTCTCGCGCGCGTCGCGCTTGTCGCGGCGACTGTGTTCGTCGCCCCCGCATTCGCCAAGGTCACCCAGCAGGAAGCCGATCGGCTCAAGACCGGCGACCTCACCCCCGTCGGCGCCGAAAAGGCCGCCAACAAGGACGGCTCGATTCCGGCGTGGGAAGGCGGTTTGACCAAAGCCCCGGCCTGCTACAAGGGCCTCGGCACGCGCTATTGCGATCCGTATCCGGACGACAAGCCGCTGTTCACGATCACCGCGCAAAACCTCGCGCAGTATCGGGACAAGCTGTCGGTCGGCCAGCTCGCGATGTTCCAGAAGTATCCGCAGACGTACAAGATGAATGTCTACCCGACGCGTCGCTCGTTCGCGTATCCGCAACATGTCTACGACGCGACCTACAAGAACGCGCTCAACGCTTCGCTGGGCGGCAATGGCGAAGCGCTGAACGGCGCGGTGATCGGCATCCCGTTCCCGATCCCCAAGACCGGCCACGAGCCGGTCTGGAACCACAAGGTCCGCTATCGCGGCAAGAGCGGCCAGCGCTGGAACAACCAGTTCGCGGTGACCACGGCAGGCAGCTACAACCAGGTCAAGATCCGCGAGGACGTGAGCTTCCCCTACTCGCGCCCCGGCGCGACCCCGGAAGGCCTCAACAACGTCATCATCTACTTCCTCCAGATCGTGACCTCGCCGGCCCGCCTGGCGGGCACCATCACGCTGGTCCACGAGACCATGGACCAGATCAAGGAGCCGCGCCGCGCCTGGCAGTACAACCCCGGCCAGCGCCGCCTGCGTCGAGCGCCGAATGTCGGCTACGACAACCCGGGCACCGCGGCCGACGGTTTGCGAACCAACGACCAGACGGACACCTACAACGGCGCCATGGACCGCTACACGTGGAAGATCGTCGGCAAGCGCGAGATGTACGTGCCGTACAACGCCTACCGGATGCATGACAGCAAGTACAAGTACGCGGACATCATCAAGAAGGGCCACATCAACATGGACCTGCCGCGCTACGAGTTGCACCGCATGTGGGTGGTGGACGCGGTGACCAAGCCGGGCACCACGCACATCTACAAGCGCCGGACTTTTTACGTCGACGAGGACTACTGGGCGATCCTGCTGGTGGACGTGTATGACCGGCGCGACCAGCTCTGGCGCTGGCAGGAAGCGCATCCGATCCAGGCCTACGACCAGGGCATCAACGGCACGATCGGCGAGACGATTTACGACCTGCAGAGCAACCGCTATCTGGCGCAGGCCTTCAACAACGAAGACGCGGAGACGATCGAGAAGGAATTCAGCACCGAGTACTACCAGCCCTCGAATGTCTCGAAGCAGGTCATCAAATAGCGCGCACCGCTATTGTTGAATCCCAGGAAAAACGGGAACCCAAACGGGCCGCGCGAGCGGCCCGTTTGCCTTGGGGCCGGCGGTAGACTGGCCGCCATGAGAGTGCGGCCCCTTGTGCCGTACGAGATCCTCGGCGCAGCCAGCGGGGCGCAAGCTGCGCCGAACCAGGAGTCGCTGAACCAGGCACTGCAGCAGACCCTGCGCGAAGCCCCGGCGCGCCAGCAGGCGGCTGAGCAGGCCGCCGCGATGCAGTCCGCGCGTCAGCAAAACCGTATCAACGCGAACGGGCGCGTTGCCTACCTGGATGCCCACAGCGCATCAAGCAGAACTGCGACTGAAAAGAAAAAGGGCCGCGTTAGCGGCCCTTTTTAGAAAATCCTTCGACTCGCGCGCTTTGCGCGCTCGCTCACTTTTTCTTGGGTGTGGGCTTCGCGTCGATCTTCTCGATGTCGAGCAGCTCGACCTCGAAAATCAGCGTCTCGTTCGGGCCGATCTTCTGGCCAGCGCCGCGCTCGCCATAGGCGAGGTTCGACGGGATGTAAAGCTTCGACTTGCCGCCGACTTTCATCAGCTGCAGGCCTTCCGTCCAGCCCGGGATCACGTTGCCGAGCGGGAACTCGACCGGCTGGCCGCGGCTGTAGGAGCTGTCGAACTCGGTGCCATCGATGAGCGTGCCCTTGTAGTGCACCTTGACCTTGTCGCTGGTCTTGGGCGCAGCACCGGTGCCCTCGGTAAGGGTTTCGTACTGCAGGCCCGAGGCGGTGGTCTTCACGCCTTCACGCTTGGCGTTGTCCGCGAGGAATTTCTCGCCGGTGGCCTTGGCGGCGGCAGCCTTCGCCACGCGATCTTCCATCTGCTTCTGCTGCAGCTTGCGGGTGATGTCGGCCTTGACCTGCTCGCGCACTTCGTCGGTCAGGCGCGGCTCCTTGCCGTCCATGGTCTCGCGCAGGCCGGCGACGAGGGCGTCGAGGTCGACTTCGCCCTTGACTTGCTTGAGCGAGGTGCCGATGTCGACGCCGATCGAGTAGCCGAACTTCTGCGGATCGGTGGTCAGCTCGGTGGAGGTCGAAGTGCCGTCCTGCTTGGCGCAGGCGGCGGCCAGGCCGGCGGCAAGCGCCAGGGCCAGAATGCGATGGGTAAGCGTCATTGGATGCTCGTTTGGGGATGTGAAAACGCGGGGTGGCTACCCCGCGGGGCGGCAAGTGTATCAGGGGGGGCGGTTGCTTTTGTGGGAGGGCCCCTCCCACAAAAGATCCACCCATTGGATTGGATGGTTACGCCGGCGAAGCCACCGGCTTGTCCGGCTTTCGCGCCAGGATCTGCAACACCGTCTGCTGCGCCTCGCCGCCCAGGAGTTCCATCGAGCGTTCGGCGATGCGATCGATGCGTTCGTCCACTTCCAGCGTCTTGTCGTCGCGCTCGACCACCAGTCCCATCTCGATCAGCGTCGTAACGTAGGCGCGGAACAGTGCCGAGTCGAAGAACTCCGGCGCGTTGCGGCCGGTAAGGACCGCCATGCGCTCGGCGAAAAGGCGGCAATCATCTTCGAAGCGCGCGCGCTCGATGCGGCCCAGCTTGCGCTCCTCGCTGAGCAGCAGCGCCGAGAGGCAATAGCGCTCGAAGGTCTCGCCCATCACGCGACCCAGCGTGACGAGGCGGGCAAAGTCCGGGCTGTCGAACTCCGGGCGGCGCAGCATGCCCTGTTCGGTGCGCACCAGCAGGCCCAGCTTGACCATCACCTCGACCCACTCGCGCACGACCCCTTCGCTGGCGGCCGGCTCCCAGCGCAGGAAGAACTGTGCATGCAGGAACGGGTAAAGCGCGCGGCAGCCACTGACCACCGCGTCCTCGGACAGGGCGTAACGGCTGCGGAAGAAGTTCGCGACCAGTGACGGCAACGCGAACAGATGGTGGATATTGTTGCGCGCGTAGGTCATCAGCGCGGCTTCGCGGGGCGCGGCCGAGATCAGGTCGCCCCAGGCGTGCTCGATGCGCGACACGCGCGAGATCGGGCCGGCGCAGTCGACGATCGCCTGCGGGTCGGTGACCGGGATGTGCTGGTCGGGACCGTACGGACGCCCCTGCAGCAGCGAAATCAGCAGGCCGAGTTGCTCGCGCAAATCGGCCTCCGCCACCGCCTTCTGCGGCGAGGCGAGCAGCGCCGCAGCCAGCAGGCCGCTGGGCGTCGCGACGGCCGCGGCATTGACGCGCGCATGGTTCTCGAATGCCAGCTCCGACACCATCTGGTTGAAGCCCTCCGGCTTGTCATCGCTCCCCGGCATGAGCTTCTCGCGCCATCCCGGCAGTCGCGCGTCGGCAAACTCGTCGATGCGGATCGGCTCGCCGAAATTCAGGTACACACGGCCATACGACTTGGTCAGCATGCGCGTCGCCTTGAGCAGGCCCTGCACCGACTCCTTCTGCTTCTGCGCGCCCTTCAACTCCTTCAGATACGTGTTGATCTCGAGGACGCGGTCGTAGCCGATGTGCACCGGGATGATCAGCACCTTGCGCGCACGCTGGCGCAGCGCGGACTCCGCCATCATCGCGAGCAAGCCGGTCTTCGGAGCGAGCAGGCGCCCGGTGCGCGAGCGCCCGCCTTCAGGGAACACCTCGATGGAGTAGCCGCGCTGGATCAGCGAGTCGACGTAAGCGCGGAATACCGCGGTATACACCGCGTCGCCACCGAACTTGCGCCGCATGAAGAACGCGCCGCAGCGGCGCAGCAGCGGACCCACCAGAGGCATGTTGAGGTTGATGCCCGCGGCGATGTGCGGCGGCACCAGGCCGGCGTGGTACAGCTCGTAGGAGATCAGCAGGTAATCCAGGTGCGAGCGGTGCGACGGCAAATAGATGATGACGTGCGACTGCGCCAGCTCGCGCACCCGTTCGAGCCCGCGCGTCTCGATGCCCTTGAAGATCTTGTTCCAGACCAGCGACAGGACATTCTTCACGAAGTTGATCGACGCGTTCGAATAGTCCGCCGCAATTTCGTCGGCGACGCGACGCGCACGCGCGGCGACCTGCTGCACGGGCTTGTTCTTCTGGCGCGCCTCGCGCTCGATCGCCTGTTGCACCGCGCTCGAGGCCAGCAACTCCCGCACCACGACCGCGCGCCGCAGCAAGTTGGGGCCGAGCGTGGCCGTACGCATGCGCAGGAAGTGGAAGTGCAAGGCGCGCGTGAGCTTGCGCACCGCGCGCTGCGGATCCATCGCGGCCGCCGCGCCGGGCGCGGTCGAGTCCATGTAGGCGCGAAACGCCAGCGGCAGGCCGAAGCTCGCCAGCACGTTGCGGCCGTTGAAGAAGATGATGAGCAGCTTGCGCACGGCACCGGCGCCCGGGGCGTCCCAGAACAGCAGGCGGAACAGCGAGGTCTCCTTGTCGGGCTCGCGACCCCAGAAAATCGACACCGGCACCAGCTGCACGTCGAAGTGCGGGTTCATCACCGCGCTCTCGACCAGCCGCGCGACCTCGGCGGTGCGGCCCTTGCGGCGCGCCTCCAGCCGGCTCTCCATGAGCACGGACAGGTACAGGAAGCCGGGACGACCCAGCGTCGGCAGCGCGTTGCCGGTGCGATGCGGCCGGGGCAAGCCGTGTTGCTTGCACAGCCGGTCGAGCACGAACAGGTCGGACCACGAGCGCTGCGGCAGCACGTAGCAGACCGCGCGGTCGGGATCGAGGTTGAGCCGTGCCTTCACGTCTTCGGGCGCCACCCGCGGCTTGACCCACCACATCATCGGGGCGCGCAGCAGCCAGGCGAAGGCAAAAAGGATTTCGGTCAGCAGCCGCATCCGGCCCCCCATTGTTTGGGCGAAGTCTAGCGGATGGGCCCCGCCGACCGGCGGGGAAAATGCATTGTTATTGCATTGCACCATTGACCATTGGGCGCGTTATCCGGTATCAACGCCCCTTCGCGCCCATTCCCAGGGCGTCTTGGAATCCTTCGAAATGACCCAGGCAACCTGGCTCGGCCACCCGCGTGGCCTTGCGACGCTGTTCATGACCGAATTCTTCGAGCGTTTCACGTACTACGGGATGCGCGCGCTGCTCGTGCTGTTCCTGGTTGCAGCGACCGCGGGCGAAAACCCCGGATTCGGCATGAGCCGCGAGGAAGCCGGCGCGATCTACGGCCTGTACACCGGCGCGGTTTATCTGGGTTCCTTGCCAGGCGGCTGGATCGCCGATCGCCTGATCGGCCAGCGCAACGCCGTGTTCTGGGGCGGCGCGATCATCATGGTCGGCAACTTCATCCTGTCGATTCCATCCGGCCCGGGTCTCTTCTACCTCGGACTCGCCACCATCGTCGTCGGTGTCGGCCTGCTGAAACCGAATATCTCGGCCATCGTCGGCGAGCTTTACAAGGACCAGCCGGGCGCGAAGCGCGACGCCGGGTTCTCCATCTTCTACGCGGGCATCAATCTCGGCGCGCTGCTGGCACCGTTCATCGCCGGCACCATCGGCGAGATCTGGAACTGGCGCGGCGGATTCTTCTGCGCCGGCCTGTTCATGGCGCTCGGCCTCGTGCAATACAAGATGACCGAGAAATATCTCGGCAACGCCGGCCTCGCGCCGCACCCGACCACGCCCGCCGAGCGCCGCAACGGTTTCAAGTACCTCGGCATCGGCAGCGCCATCGTCGTGATCCTCGCGGGCTTGATGTTCAGCGGTGTCATTCCGGTCACCGTGACGACACTTGCCAAGGGCGCCGGCGTGGCCATGAGCGGCCTCGGCATCGCCTATTTCGCCGGCATCCTGATCTTCGCGCAGCTGACGCGCGAGGAGCGCGGCCGCATCGGCGTGATCGCGATCTTCTTCCTGTGCGCGGCGCTGTTCTGGGCCGGCTTCGAGCAGGCGGCGACGACGTTCAACCTGTTCGCGCAGGACTACACGAACCGCGCGGTGCTCGGCGGCATGTTCCCCGACGGCGTGCATCCGGCCTCGTGGTACCAGTCCGCCAACCCGATCTTCGTGGTGATCTTTGCGCCGATGTTCGCCTACCTGTGGGTCGCGCTCGGCAAGAAGAACCTCGATCCGTCGGCGCCGGCCAAGTTCGGCCTCGGCCTCGTGCTGCTCGGCGCCGGCTTCCTCGTGATGATGCTGGCGGCGCAGATGATCGTGAACTCCGGCGGCAAGGTCGCGCCGACCTGGCTGCTGATGACCTACCTGCTGCACACCTTCGGCGAGCTGTGCCTGTCGCCCGTCGGCCTGTCCAACGTCACCAAGCTTTCGCCACCCCGCTTCGTCGGCCAGATGATGGGCACCTGGTTCCTCGGCGCGGCGCTCGGCAATCTCGTTGCGGGCCTGGTGGGCGGACACGTCGGCTCGGGTGCGGTCGGCGAGATGCCTTCGCAATTCCTGACGATGGCCTTCATCGGCGGTGGCGCGGGCCTGCTGGTGCTCGCCACCAGCCCCTGGATCAAGAAAATGATGGGAGGAGTTCGCTGATGCGCAAAAAATGGGGACGCACACGATTATTGGCGAGTACGGGGATGGCGATGCGCACACTGGGAATAATCGTGTGCGTCCCCATTTTTGCCGGCGCCACCCTCGCCGCCTGCGGCCCCAAGGCCGAGACCCCGGTCGCCACCGCCCCGACCGCAGCGGATGCCGACGCCTTCGTTGCGGGCATCAACGATCACCTCCGCAAGAAGCTGCCGATCTACAGCGCGGCCAACTGGCTGCAGTCGACCTACATCACGGACGATTCGCAGCTCATCGCGGCTCGCTTCAACGAAGAGTCGCTGGCCGACCAGTCGCGCTGGGTGCAGGAGTCGAAGAAGTTCAAGGATGTCGCCGGCCTTGCGCCCGAGACGGCACGAGCGCTCATGCTGCTGAAGAACGTCAGCGCGCCGGCACCCAGCGACCCGGCCAAGCAGGCCGAGCTCGCGAAAATCCTGTCGGACATGGAAGCCAACTACGGCTCGGGCAAATGGTGCCGCAAGGACGCCTCCGGCAACGACACATGCCTCACGCTGCAGGCAATCGAGAAAGTCGTCAACAACATCGACCTCAAGGCCTCGCCCCAGGAAATCGCCGAGGCCTGGGCCGGCTGGCACTCCACCTCGCGGCCGATTCGCGACGATTACCAGCGCTTCGTCCAGCTGGTGAACGACGGTGCCAAGGAGATGGGCTTCGCCGACGCGGGCGAAGTCTGGCGAGGCGGCTACGACATGCCGCCCGCCGAGTTCGAGGCGGAGACCGAGCGCCTGTGGGGCCAGGTCAAGCCGCTTTACGACGAGCTGCATTGCCTCGTGCGGACCAAGCTCAACCAGAAATACGGCGACGCGGTCGTGCCGAAGGACGGCCTGATCCCGGCGCACCTGCTCGGCAACATGTGGGCGCAGCAGTGGAGCAACATCTATCCGCTGATGGAGCCGTTCAAGGGCGTCGGCAGCCTCGACGTCACGGCGGCGCTTGCAAGGCAGCGCGATGCCGAGTACCGGAAGCTCGTCGCGGCGTTCAAGGGCAAGCCGACGCCGACCGACCTCGCCGAGATGGGCCACAAGGCCGACGCGGCGCAGGCCGTGGCGATGACGAAGGTCGCCGAGGACTTCTACACCTCGATCGGCATGCAGAAGCTGCCCGAGTCGTTCTGGCAGAAATCGTTGTTCGTGCAGCCGCGGGACCGCGACGTGGTGTGCCACGCCTCGGCGTGGGACATGAACATGCAGGGCGACGTGCGCATCAAGCAGTGCGTTGAGCCTGACGAGGAGCAGCTCGGGACCTTGCACCACGAACTGGGTCACCTGTATTACGACCTTGCCTACAACCCGCTGCCGCCGTTGTTCCAGGGGGCGGCGCACGACGGCTTCCACGAGGCCATCGGCGACACGATCACGCTGTCGCTCACGCCGGGTCACCTCGCCAAGATCGGCCTGGTGCCGCCGCAAAAGACCGATCCGCGCGCGACCATCAACTCGCAGATGAAGTGGGCGCTCGACAAGATCGTGTTCCTGCCGTGGGGCAAGCTCGTCGACCAGTGGCGCTGGAAGGTGTTCTCGGGCGAGACGTCGCCGGTCGAGTACAACGCGGCGTGGTGGAAGCTGCGCGCCCACTACCAGGGCGTGAGCCCGCCGTTGGCGCGCACCGAAGAGGATTTTGATCCAGGCGCGAAGTACCACATCCCGGGCAACACGCCATACACGCGGTATTTCCTGTCGTTCGTCATCCAGTTCCAGTTCTACAAGGCACTGTGCGACACCGCAGGCCACACCGGCCCGCTGCACGAGTGCGACTTCTACGGCTCGCGGGAAGCCGGTCGCAAGTTCCAGGAGATGCTGGCGCAAGGTGCGAGCAAGCCGTGGCCCGAGACACTCGAGAAGCTGACCGGCACGCGGCAGATGGATGCCTCGGCGCTGATCCAGTACTTCTCGCCGCTGATGGCCTACCTCAAGGAACAGAACCAGGGCCAGGCCTGCGGCTGGACGGCGCCTGCCGCACCGGCTGTCGCGGAGCCGACGCCGTCAGCTGAGCCCGCCGAGTCCGCCGAGCCCGCTGCCGCACCGGCGAGCTGAGGTGAAGACGTTGTTCAAGGTCGTCGGCGGCCTCGCCGGCGCCGCGCTGCTGCTCGCCGTGCTGGCGGCGCTGCAGGTCTGGTTCTTTCGCCCCTTCTCGATCAAGGTCTTCTACGAGACCGCGTTCCTGAAGCAGGTGCTCGATGAGCCCGAGCTGCTGACGCAGCTGCGCATCCTCGAGCCGATGGGCATCGACGGGCACAACGACGAGCTGACCGACGCCTCCCCGGCTCGCGAGCAGCGCCGCGCGGAGGAGGAGCGCCGCAACCTGGAATGGCTGCACCAGTACGATCGCGCCTCGCTGAACGAGGCCGACCGGACCTCGTACGACGTGCTCAACTGGTATTTGCAGAACCGCGTCGATGGCGAGCCGTGGATTTACCACGACTACCCGGTAAACCAGATGTTCGGCGTGCAGAGCTCGCTGCCCACCTTCATGCTCAGCTCGCACCAGATCGGCGATGCCAAGGGCGCGCGCGACTACGTGTCGCGGCTGCGCGCCTTCCCGCAGAAGTTCGCGGGCGTGATCGAGGGCCTCGAGCTGCGTGAGTCCCGCGGCGTGCTGCCACCCAGGCTCACCGTCGAAAAGGTGCTCGAGCAGATGCGCCAGTTCGTGGCCGTGGCGCCGGCGGAGCATGTGCTCGCAACCCACTTGCGCGACAAGCTCTCCAAACTCGAGTCCATCCCGCAGGCCGAACGGGACCAACTGGCCCGCGACGGCGAGCAGGCTGTCGCCGAGGCGGTGATTCCGGCCTACCGGTCCCTGATCGCCTTTTTCGAGACCTTGCTGCCCAAGGTCAAGGACAACCACGGCGTGTGGGCGCTGCCTGACGGCGACAAGTACTACGCGTGGTGCGTGCAGAACCACACGACGCTGAAGGTCGACGCTGACACGGTGCACGCAACCGGCCTGGCCGAGGTCGCGCGCATCGAGTCCGAGATGAACGCGATCCTCGCAGCGCGCGGACTGACCCAGGGCAGCGTGGGCACGCGGCTCGCAAAGCTCGCCGAGGACCCGGCGCAGCTGTATCCCGACAGCGACGAAGGGCGCGCGCAGATCCTCGCCGACTTCCAGGCGATGATCGACGAGATCAACGCTGGCCTCGACGAGCACTTCAGCCTGCGTCCCGCGGTCGGGGTCGAGGTCAAGCGCATCGAGCCGTTCCGCGAGAAGACCGCGCCCGGCGCGCACTACCTGCCGGCGCCGATGGATCGTTCGCGGCCCGCGGTGTTCTACGCGAACTTGCGCGACGTCAAAGAGGTGCATCGCTGGGGCATGCGCACGTTGGCTTACCACGAGGCCGTGCCGGGGCATCATTTCCAGATCGCCATCGCCCAGGAAATCAAGGGCGTGCCGACCTTCCGCAAGCTGCCGTTGTTCACCGTCTACAGCGAAGGCTGGGCGCTGTATTCCGAACAGCTCGCCAAGGAGCTCGGCTTCGTCAAGGATCCGCTAGACGACCTCGGCCGGCTGCAGGCCGAGATGTTTCGCGCGGTGCGCCTGGTGGTCGACACCGGCATGCACCACAAGCGCTGGACCCGCGAGCAAGCCATTGCCTACATGCTCGACAAGACCGGCCAGTCGCAAGGCGACGTCGTCGCCGAGATCGAGCGCTACCTCGTCGCCCCCGGCCAGGCGCTGGCGTACAAGACCGGCATGCTGAAGATCCTCGAGTTGCGCGACAAACAGCGCGCCGCGCTCGGCGAGCGCTTCAGCCTGAAGGACTTCCATACGGCGGTGCTCGGCGGCGGACCGATGCCGCTGCCGGTGCTCGAGGCCCGACTCGGCAAGTAGCCCTCGCAGCGCGTTAGACTTCCGCGAGCACTCTTCAGGGAAACAACCGCGGCATGGAGCTCCGCTCCGTCCTCACCGAAAGCGCGCTGTTCGCCAACATCCCGGCGACGGCAATGGATTCGCTGGCCGCGATTGCCTCGCCGATCGAGTTGTCGAGCGGCGAACGCCTGTTCTCCGAGGGCGACGTTGCCGAGCATCTTTACATCGTCGCTACGGGCCGCCTGCGCGTCTCGATCAACGACGGGGTCGCCGGTTACATCGGCGCGCTCGAGCCGATCGGCGAGATCGGCCTGCTTTCCGGTGAGCGCCGCACGGCCACGGTCGACGCGATCCGCGATTCGCTGCTGATCCAGATCCGCCGCGACCAGCTGATGGAGTTCCTGGTCGCCAATCCCACCGCGCTGATCGCCATCACCCGCGTGCTGATCGGGCGGCTCCGCCAGAACCAGCGCCAGCAGACCCTGACCTCGGCGCGCAGCGCACGCGCTTTCGCCGTGATTCCCGCGACGCCTGACGTCGACGCCGCCGCCATCGCACGAGCGCTGCACAACCGTCTGTCGCGCCGCGACTCGACGCGACTACTCGACGAGGAAGAAGTCGACACCGCGCTCGGCGAAAACATGGCCCGCACGCCCTTGAACGACAGCGCCGGCAATGGCCGGCTGGTCGAATGGCTGAATCGCCTTGAGCGCAACCATCGCTTCATGGTCTATCTCGCGGGCCGCGAGCCATCCGCCTGGGCTGCGCGGTGCATGCGCCAGGCCGATCGTGTGCTGGTCGTGGTCAACGGCAGCGCCACTCCGCTGGCGACGCCGATGGTGGATGCGCTGCGTCGCTCCGGCATCCTCGCCACGGTTGAACTGGTCATCCTGCGCCCGTACGGGGAGCGCGGCGGCGACGTGATGGCCTGGCGCTCGCTGACCGAGGCACGCGCGCACTATTTCATCCGCCCCGGCAGTGATGCCGACCTGGAGGCCTTGGCGCGGCAGCTCACCGGACGCGCCATCGGCCTGGTGCTCGGCGGCGGTGGCGCGCGCGGCTTCGCGCACCTCGGCTTGCTGCGCGCGCTCGAGGAGTCAGGCCTCAACGTCGACCTTGCCGGCGGCTCGTCGATGGGGGCGCTGATTTCGGCGCTGGTGGCATGCGGCTACACGAGCCACGAGATGATGCCCCTGCTGCGCGAAACCTTCGTGACGCACAACCACCTGAACGACTACATGTTCCCGCGCATCGCCTTGATTCGGGGCCGCAAATTCTTGCGCCGGCTGCGCGAGATCTTCGGCGAGCAGTTGATCGAAGACCTGCGCATGCCGTGGTTCTGCGTATCCACCAACCTCACGCGCGGCACGGCGGTGGTCCACGACCGCGGACCCATCGAGATATGGCTCGCCGCCAGCATGGCCGTGCCCGGCATCGCGCCGCCGGTGGTCTACAAAGGCGAGCTGCTTTCCGATGGCGCCGTGGTCAATTCCTTGCCGACCGACATCATGCAGGCGCTCGAGCGGGGACCGATCATCGCCTCGGACGTGTCGACCGAGGGCGACATCCGCGCCCCCGGTGTCGAAGGGCCCGATGCCGAGGGGTTGCTGAACTGGACCGGCCCCGGCGAACCGCCCAACCTGCGCGATATCCTGTTCCGCACGGCGACGCTTACTTCGGAAAGCGGCGTCCGCCGCCGCGCCGCGAGCGCCGACGTCTACTTGCGAATGCCGGTACTTGGCATCGGCATGTTCGAGTGGAAGCGGATGGACGAAATCATTGACCGCGGCTACCAGGTCGCGCGCGAGAAGCTCGCGACGTCGAAGGACTTGTTGCTCAAATGACGAAGGCCGGCTTGCGCCGGCCTTCGCTCTCACCCTCACCCTGCCCTCTCCCGCAAGCGGGAGAGGGAACAATTACGAGCGCGTGACCTTGAAGGCTACGCGCCGGTTATTGGCACGGCCTTCGGGCGTGTCGTTGGTATCCGCCGGCTGCCCCTCGCCGTAGCCCTCGGTGGAAAGGCGATTCTCCTCGACGCCCTCACTTATCAGGAAAGCCTTGACCGACTGCGCCCGGCGCTCCGACAAGCGCTGGTTCTTGGCTTCCTCGCCGACCGAATCGGTGTGCCCGTTCACCTCGACCTCGACCTTCGGGTTGGCTTTCATGGCAGAAGCAACGCTGCGCAGGGTGTCGTGAGCGGCCGGCAGCAGCTTGGCGGAGCCGGTGGCGAAGTTCACGCCACGCAGCACGACCTTCTCGATGCGCACGCAGCCATTCTCCTCGGCCTCGGCGCCGCGGGGCGTGCCCGGACAACGATCGTCGGCGTCGACAACGCCATCGCCGTCGGAATCGCGTGAGGTATCCGAGGCCATCGGCACCACGCGCGGCTTCGGCGGCGGCAGGCTGTTGATGCACGCCACCTCGACCTGGCCCGCGGCACAGCCGTTGGCGCCCACGCGGGCACCTTGGGCGGTCTGGGCGCACCAGTCCTCGGAGTCGGGTACGGCGTCGCCGTCCTGGTCGAGGCCAGCCGGATGGTCGCCATGCAGCCCCGCCTGGCAGACGGGCGCGCTCCAGGCGGGGGTTCCGGCGCCGGCGAGCGGCAGCCACGTCGCAGCCAATGCCGTGAGCACGGCAGCAAGAATCTTCATGAATCCTCCTCGGGTTGGATCGTTGTTATCTACAGCCGGCGGAATTCTACGCGACGGTTCATCGCGCGGCCTTCGTCGCTGGTGTTTTCTCGCAGCGGCCTGGTTTCGCCGAAGCTCTGCAAAGTCAGCCGGTCGTCTGCGATTCCCATGTACGTCAGGAAATCGCGCACGACTTCGGCGCGGTTCTTCGAAAGGCGCATGTTGTAACGGTCCGGGCCGATCGCGTCCGCGTGGCCCGCGACCTCGAGCCGCAGGTTCGGGTCGGCCTTCAGCGCGGCGCCAACCTGGCGCAGCAGGATGTAGCCGTCCCCGGTCAGGCGCGTGGAATCGAGGTCGAAGTGCACATTGCGCAACTGCACGGTCTCGGGCTTCACGCAGCCGTTCGCGTCGATGTCGAGCCGCGGCGTCGTGTGGGGGCAGGCGTCGACGCCGTCGGCCACGCCGTCAAAGTCCTCGTCGCCCAGCGTGCTGGCTGGCTGCACCGGGGCCGCCGGCTGCGCCTCGGGTATCGGGCAACCGTTGGCGTCCACCGCAGTGCCGGCCGGCGTGGCCGGGCAGGCGTCGCGCCCTTCCTCGATGCCATCGCCGTCGATATCAGGCGAACAGCCGTTGGCATCCGGACGCACCCAGCGCGGGGTGTCGGGGCACTTGTCCTGCGCGTCCGGCACACCATCGGCATCGAGATCCGGCGCGAGCTCGGGCTCCTCGAGCGGGATGACCTCGGGCGCAAGATCGCCGAAGGTGAACAGGACGCCGAGGTTGACGCGGCCATCCTCGAAAAGCTCCTCGCTGCCCGGCGTGGTGTCGTCGTTGATCACCAACTGGTAACGCCCTTCGATGCGCCACAACTCGCCGGCGACCGAAAACGGCAAGTAAAAGCCCATGCCGAGCTCGCCATACGACGTGCTCTGCTTGATCGATGCGACCTCCTGCTCCACAGCGCCGCCGCCGAGCAGGAAGAACGGATTGCCGGGCGCCGGAGTGCCGAGTGCCAGTGTCAGGCCGCCACTGAGCAGCGAGGTGTCGCTGGCGCCACTGACGGTGGAAGGCAGCTCACTGCTGAACATGTTGAGCTCGACGGCGAGGGATTCGGCGAGCGCCATGCCGACGACACCGCCCAGGTTCACGCCTTCATCGGTATTGCGCGCCGAATCGCCGAACGCAAATCCGGCGAGAGGGCCGAGGTACCACTCCGGCACCGATTGATATTCCACATCCTGCGCCGCGGCCGTACCGATGAAGAGGGTCGCCAGCCCCGCGGCCAGCAAGGGGCCAAACCATGCGCGAATCGGGTGCACCATCGTCTCCCTGCCCGTCCCCGGAAGCGCCGGGCTTCAACCGGCGTCTGATGAAGATGCCCGAAACCATTGTTTTTAGCAAGGTTTCGGCTGGTACCGGCCGCCATGAATGTCGCGCCTTGATACGCTGTGCGCCCACCATCAGCCAAGCTCGGACCCTCCTATGCGGACTGCCCTGTTCCTCGCGGCCTCCCTGACACTGGCCTCCCTGCCCGCCTTCGCACTGCAATATCCGGAAACCAGGCGCGGCGACGTGGTCGATGATTATTTCGGGACCCGGGTGCCAGATCCGTACCGGTGGCTCGAGGACACCGATGCGGCCGCGACCGCCGATTGGGTCGCCGCGCAGAACAAGGTGAGCTTGCCGTTCCTGGCGGCGCTCCCGACGCGGGCCACCTACCAGAAGCGCCTGACCGAACTGTGGAATTACGAGCGCTACGGCGTGCCGGAGCGCAAGGCGGGCCGCCTGTTCTACACGCGCAACGACGGCCTGCAGAACCAGGCCGTGCTGTACGTGCAGGACGCGCCCGGCGCCGCGCCGCGCGTGCTGCTGGACCCCAATACGCTTTCGAAGGACGGCACGGTTGCCTTGACCAATTGGGAGGTCTCACCCGACGCCCAGTGGCTGGCTTATGGCCTGTCGGTATCCGGTTCCGACTGGAACGAATTCAAAGTCATGGAGATCGCCACCGGCAAGGACCGGCCCGATTCGCTGAAGCGCATCAAGTTCTCGGGCATGAGCTGGACGGCTGACTCTCGCGGCTTTTTCTACTCGCGCTTTCCGGATGCGCCGAAGGAGTTGAAGCCGGACCAGGTGTTCGAGGAACTCGCGTACAACAAGCTCTATTACCACCGCATCGGCGAGGCGCAGGAAAAGGACACGCTGATTTATGAGCGCCCCGATCAGCCGAAGTGGGGCTTCAACGGCGAAGTGAGCGACGACGGCCGCTTCCTCTGGATCAAGATCGGCGCGGGCACCGACAGCGACAACGCGCTCTCCTACAAATACCTGGGCGAGCCGGGCAGCACGACGCTCGACAAGCCCGTCGTGCCGCTGGTCGAGCGCATCGAGTCGATGTTCGAGCCGATCGGCAATGAAGCGTCGGTGGTTTATTTGCTCACCACGCACAAGGCGCCGCGCAAGCGCATCATCGCTATCGACCTGCGCTCGCCCGATCGCAAGCACTGGGTGCCGGTGGTTCCTGAAACCGGCGATCCGATCGAAGACGCGCTGATCGCCGGGCGCCAGTTCGTAGTGATCGCGATGCGGGATGCGCACCAGCGCCTGCAGCGCTACGCGCTCAACGGCAACCCCCTCCCCGAGCTGCCGATGCCCGGGCTCGGCTCGGTAACGAATACGCCGGCCGCCGGCTTGCACATCAGTGGCGACGCCGCGCTGACCGAACTGTTCTACAGCTACACGGATTTTTCACACCCGCCGCAGAACCAGCGCTGCGACCTGGTCAAAGGCACGTGCGACGTATTCCAGCCGGTGAAGCTCGCCTTCAATCCGGACGATTACACCACCGAGCAGGTGTTCTACCGCAGCAAGGACGGCACGCGCGTGCCGATGTTCATCAGCTACCGGAAAGGCCACGACCGCAAGGCCGGCCCGCGCGCCGTGAAGCTTTATGGTTATGGCGGCTTCGAGTACGCGCAGGTGCCGAGCTTCGCGCGCGTCGAGCTCTCGGTGCCGGCGCTCGCGTGGATGGAACAAGGCGGACTGTATGCAGTGGCGAACCTGCGCGGCGGCGGCGAATACGGCAAGGCCTGGCACGAGGCCGGCATCAAGGGGCGCAAGCAGAACGTGTTCGACGATTTCATCGCGGCCGCGGAGTACCTGATCAAGCAGGGTTACACCACTACGCCGCAGCTTGCGATCCACGGCCGCAGCAATGGTGGCCTGCTGGTCGGCGCGGTCGTGAACCAGCGACCCGACCTGTTCGGCGCCGCGGTCGCCGACGTCGGCGTCATGGACATGCTGCGCTTCCACAAATTCACCATCGGCTGGGCCTGGGTCGACGATTACGGCTCCAGCGACGACAAGGCCGGCTTCAAATACCTGCACGCCTACTCGCCGTACCACAACCTCAAGCCCGGCACGAAATATCCGGCGGTGCTGGCGACCACCGCCGACCACGACGACCGCGTCGTGCCCGGCCACTCGTTCAAGTACGCGGCTGCGCTGCAAGCCGCGCAGGCCGGCGACAAGCCGGTGCTGATCCGCGTCGACGTCAAATCCGGCCACGGCTCGGGTAAGCCCACGGGCAAGCTGATCGAGGAAGTCGCAGACCGGCTCGCTTTCATCACGGAGTACACGCGGGTGTCGAAGCCATAAGCCGCATCCCCCTGCATGGCCGCGTAATCGCGGGCGGTTTCACGCCGCACCCGTGGTTCGGCAACGCGCACGTGCAGACCATCCTGCCGGTGTTCCGGCCGATGCCGGCGCTCGCGCTGGAGGTCGAGCGCCGGGAATTGCCTGACGGCGACTTCATCGACCTCGGCTGGTGCGCTTCGAGCAGGACGGCGTCCGGACCGCTGGCGGTGCTGCTGCACGGGTTGTCTGGCGGATTCGAATCCAAGTACGCGCGCGGCGTAGCGCTGCGGTTGCTCGCACTCGGCTGGCGCGCGGTCATCCTGCAGCTGCGCGGCGCGGGGCCCGAGCCCAATCGCCTGCCGCGCACCTACCACCACGGCGACACGCAGGACTTCCGCGAGCTGCTGCAACTCCTGCGGCAGCGCGAGCCTGGTACACCGTTGTACGCGGTGGGCTGGTCGCTAGGCGGCAACGTCCTGCTGAAATACCTCGGCGAAGAAGGCGCGAAAACCCCGCTCCTCGCGGCGGTCGCCGTTTGCCCGCCGTTCCAGCTCAAGCCCTGCGCACACAAGTTGCGCACCGGCTTTTCCAGGGTCTACCAGCGCCACCTGCTCGGCGAACTCAAGGGCATGATCCGGCGCAAGCACGCCCGGGTGAAACTCGACGTCGACCTCGACAAGGTGCTGCGAGCCCGCGACTTTTTCGAGTTCGACGACTTCGCGACCGCGCTGCTGAACGGCTTCGAGAATGCCGAGGATTATTACGCCAGGGCCTCGTGCGGTCCGTACCTGTCGCGCATCGCGCGACCGACCCTGGTCATCCATGCGAGCGATGATCCTTTCATGACCTCAGCGGTCGTGCCGGAGGCCAGCCAGCTGGCGCCAGACGTCACGCTTGAGCTCTGCGCGGCGGGCGGACACGTCGGCTTCGTGGCTGCGGGTCCGCGCTTTGCCCCGCGCTGGTGGCTCGAGGACCGCATTCCCGCATTCCTTCAGGCTCAACGCCATTTAAAGTAGGGCCATGGGCAACCCGCCGCAAATTGCCATCATCATCCCGACCCTCGACGAAGCGCAGGTCCTGCCCGCGTTGCTCGAGCAACTGGCCGGACAGCAGGGTGTGTCGCTGGAGTTGATCGTCGCCGACGGCGGCTCGAGCGATGCGACGGTCGCGCAGGCCGAGGAGGCCGGCGCGACCGTGGTGGAGACCCGGCGCGGCCGCGCGCGGCAAATGAACGCCGCGGTGCGCGCGTCGACCGCGCCTTACCTGATGTTCCTGCACGCCGACTGCGCGCTCGAAGGACCGTACCAGCTCAGCGAGGCGCTGGTGGCGCTGCGCGACGCCGCGGAGGTGCATGGTTCGCGCGTCGCCGGGCATTTTGCGCTGCGCTTCGCGCGCAAGCCGCGCGGCGCCGAGCGGCTGTTCCGGACGCTCGAACAGAAAAGTGCGCTGAACCGGCCGGACACGATCAATGGCGACCAGGGTTTGCTGATCGCCCGGGACTACCTCGCCGAGCTCGGTGGCTTCGACGAGCGGCTGCCGTTCCTCGAAGATGCGCGCCTTGCGCGAGACATCTTCCGCACCGGCCGCTGGATTGTGCTGCCCGGGCGGTTGACCACGTCGGCGCGACGTTTCGAAGTCGAAGGGCCTTACCGCCGCTACGCGCTGATGGCGCTGATGATGGGACTGCATTCCGCCGGCGCCGAC
The DNA here is from genome assembly GCA_035526825.1 of Verrucomicrobiia bacterium. Taxonomy (GTDB): domain Bacteria; phylum Pseudomonadota; class Gammaproteobacteria; order Nevskiales; family Nevskiaceae; genus JACPFV01. Next base: position 26,669 of record DATLBT010000063.1, read on the forward strand.
GAGTATTTCGCCCGCGCGAACGAGGTATATGCGGCGCAATCCGAAACCGGCAAGCTGCGCCTGGCACCACACCTCGCGCTGCTGCGAAGCGTGCTGCGCGATGCCGGCCACCGCCGCGCCGCCCAGATCCTTTGGCGCGCAGGCCGCTACACCCGCAACAATTGCTGGCAGCTGTTCTTCTGGGGCGACCTCGCGTTGGGGCGGTCGCGAACGCCGCTGCTGCGTTTTTACGATCGCGTCGTCGACCCGGCGATCGACAATGCCGCGTTTGACGTGCTGGGCATGCTGGTCGGCAGCGGCATCTATTTGGGCGCGCTGCCCTTGGCCTGCGCCTTGTTCGAGCGTCCCCAACGGCGCGGGCGGCAGGGGGTTTGAACGTGGCCGACGCGCAACTGCAGCTCGAAATGGCGCGGATGGAAGCCGAGCTTTCGGCGCTCGTTACCGACTGCGATTTGCCCTTGCAGGATGCCAATGCCATCCGCGCCTACCTGGAGCACAAGGAATTGGGCGTTGCGCTGGAAGCCCTGTGCGATACGCTCATTGAATCCGAATCCGCGATCACCGAAACCCAACTGCGCCGCATCCTCGACGCGGCCAAAGCCATGGGGATGCTTACGCGGGAGCCCAAGGCCTGGTCGGAACGCATGGAGGCGCTCTTGTCGCGGACGGAGCCGGGATGAGCGCTGTGAGCGCCGTTCGAGACATTCATGGTCTGGCGCTTTCGCACCCGCCCTGACCATGCTCAAGACCTATCAAGGCAGCTGCCATTGCGGTGCGGTGCGCTTCGAGGCCGACATCGACCTGACGCAGCCGACCTATCGCTGCAATTGCAGCATCTGCTCCCGCAACCGTTTCTGGCCCGCGGTCGTGCAGCCGGACGCGTTCCGTCTGCTCGCGGGCGACGGCCAGATGACCCGATACCTGTTCAACAGCAAGCGCAATGAGCACTGGTTCTGCCGAACCTGCGGGGTGCGAGCCTTCGGTATCGGCAACGCGCAGGGGCCGGGCACGGTGTACGGGGTCAACCTTGGCTGCCTCGAGGACGCAACGCCGGAGGAACTGGCAGCCGCGCCGATCGTCTACCTCGATGGTCGACACGACAATTGGCAGTCGGCCCCGGCCATCACCAGCCATCTCTAAAAGGTGCTGCATGTCGACGGCAGTGCTCGATGCAATCCAGTGGCCCGCCATGATGGTCACGCTGCTGGCCGCGTGGCTGGTGGGCAGCCAGAAGAAACGTCGGCGCAGCCTGGGCTTCTGGGCCTTCATCGTGAGCAACATCCTGTGGACAGCCTGGGCCCTGCATGCCGAGGCGTGGGCGCTGATCGTGCTGCAGGCCGGACTGTTCCTGACGAACCTGCGCGGTGCGCGCAAGAACGAACCCGGCTGAGCGGTTAGGATGACCGCATGATGCGATTCATCGGCTCGCTGCTCCTCGGCACGCTGCTTACGTTCGCGTTGTTCTGGGGCGGCTTCTTTGCAGCCGAAGCGGAACGCTACGCGTGGTCCTACCTGTTGTACTGGCAAGCCTGGGCGATGCAGCAGTCGCTGCCCTGCTGGACCATGGCCGCAGCTGGCTCTCCCTTGTGCGAGGACCCGGAGGTTTCCCGCGTCGTGTTCTATGGCGGGTTGCCGCTGGGTGTTTTCGTCTACACCGGCCTGTTCTACGCACTCTTCACGTGGCGTGCGCGGCGCAAGACACGCGCAGCGGCACCGCCGCCGTCCGCCTCGTCCGGCGGCGCCGCCGGCTCCGACACCGCGTGAGCACGCCCGCGCGGCCGATCCCGAAGCGCGACCTGCGCTTCGATTTCTCTCAGGTGGATCTCGCGAACTGGCACCCCGACGGGCGCTTCGTTTCGCATTACTTCAACGTGCATTCGCTGCAGTTTCCGGATGGCGAGCGTTTTTTCATCAACAGCGTGCGCCACTACCGCGAGCGCATCACCGATCCGGTCCTGCGCGAGCAGGTGGCCGGGTTCATCGCGCAGGAAGCGATGCATGGCCGGGAGCACGAGACTTACAACACGGCGCTCGCGCGCATCGGCTATCCGGTCGCCGCGATGCTGCGCGCCGTGAACCGCAGCTTGTGGATGCCGAAGAACATCATGCCGCCGCGCGGGCGCCTCGCGATGACGGCCGCGCTCGAACACCTCACCGCGATCGGCGCGGAAGACCTGCTCGAGCACGGCCACCGACTGGACGATGCCGATCCGCAAATGGCGAAGTTGTGGCGCTGGCATGCCGTCGAGGAAACCGAGCACAAGGCGGTGGCATTCGATGTTTACCGTCAGGTCACGGGCGGCGGCTTCATCGCGTGGCTGCGACGCTGTTTCACGATGCTTACCGCGAGCATCGGCATGACCCTGATGACCTGGGCCTTCCTGGTCGACGTGGTCCGCCGTGACGGCCGGCTGCTCGACCTTCGCGGCTGGGGCGGGCTGCTGCGATGGCTGTGGATCGAGCCAGGGACGCTACGCCGCCAGTTTCCGCGTTACTGGCGATGGTTCCGCCCGGGATTCCATCCCTGGCAGACCGACAACTACTACCAGGTGGAGCGCTGGAGCGCGCTCTACTCACCACAACGACAAGGGGAAAGCTCATGACGACGGATCTGTGGATGCTCGTGGCAACCGGCCTGTGGGGCGCGACGATTCCCCTGATTTATGCAGCCGGGCGCTTCACCGCGCCGGGCGGCATCGTCTGGGCTTTCGGCAACCGTGATGCCGCGCTGGCCGGCGTGCCGGCGTGGGCAGAGCGTGCGGTGCGCGCTCACGCCAACACCATCGAGAACCTCGCGCTCTTCGCAATCCTGGTGCTGTGCGCCCACGTCGCCGGCAAGGCCAATGACGCGACGGCGCTCGGCGCGCAGGTGTTCTTTGTTGGCCGCGTACTGCACACGCTGCTCTACACAGCCGGCGCGATCTACCTGCGGACTGCGGCGTTTTTCCTGGCGGTCGGCGGCGAAATCCTGATCCTGCTGCAGCTCTTCAAGTAACTATTTCTGCCGGCCTGCGCTGACCGCGCAGCGCGGCCGGCGCCTGTCTCCGGAAAGAGACAAGGGGCGCCCCTCGATGCGCCCCCCTAGACTGCACTATGACCACCGGCTCGAAGGTAACCGACCTGCTCGCGATTGCCCGGGGGGCGGCCGAGGCGACGTCCGAGCGCGTCATGGACGAAGTTCGCGCACACCTCGCCGCCATCGTCGAGAACTCGCAGGACGCGATCGTCAGCAAGACGCTGGACGGCATCGTCACGTCATGGAACAAGGGCGCGGAGCGCCTGTTTGGCTACCCGGCGAGCCTCATCGTCGGCCAATCCATCCTGCTGATCATTCCGCCGGAGCGGCGCGGGGAGGAAACCGAAATCCTGGGACGGCTGCGACGCGGCGAGCGCATCGAGAGCTACGACACCGAACGCATGCGCCGCGACGGCACGCGCGTCGCGGTGTCGCTCACCATCTCGCCGCTGCGCGACTCCGCGGGAACCATCATCGGCGCATCCAAGATAGCCCGCGACGTCAGCGCGCGCCTGGCGGCCGACCGCGCGTTACGCGACAGCGAGCAACGCTTCAGGTCCCTGGTCGAGGCCAGCGGCGCGATTGTCTACAACTCGGATGCGCAAGCCCGCTGGCGGGCGCCGAATCCGGGTTGGGAGGCGTACACCGGCCAGAGTTTCGAGCAGTACCGCGACCACGGCTGGGCCACCGCGATCCATGCCGACGATCGCGAGCGCGTGATGGCCAAGATGGCGTCGTCTGTTGAGCACGGGGTCGTCTTCGAGACCGAGGCCCGCATCTGGCATGCCCCGTCCAGCACGTGGCGCCACCAGGAGGCGCGCGCCGTGCCGATGCGCGACACCGAGGGCACCATCACGTCCTGGGTCGGCACTGCGACTGACATCCACGCCCGGCGCGAGGCGGAGGAGGCACTGCGCGCCGCGGATCGCCGCAAGGACGAATTCCTGGCGATCATGGCCCACGAGTTGCGCAACCCGCTGGCGCCACTCGCCAACACGCTCGAAGTACTGCGCCTCGACCAGGTCGAGCGCCCCCAGCAGCGCGAGATGCTGGACATCATGCGGCGCCAGGTCGGCACCCTGGTGCGCCTCGTCGACGACCTCATGGAGGCCTCGCGCATCGCTCGCGGCATGATCGAGCTCAAGCTCGAGGCGCTGCCGCTCACCGCCATCGTGGAGAGCGCAATCGAAATCAGCCGTCCGCTGATCGCGGAGCGCGGCCACCAGTTGAATGTTTCGCTCGGCAACGTTGCGCTCATGTTGCGCGGCGACCGAACCCGGCTGACGCAGGTGCTTGCCAACCTGCTCAACAATGCCGCCAAGTACACGCCGCCGGGAGGGCGCCTCGAGGTCAATGCGAGCCACGAGACCGACTGGGCGGTGCTGTGCGTGCGCGACAACGGTGTCGGCATCCCGCCGGAGATGCTTAACCGCATCTTCGACATGTTCACGCAGGTCGATACCTCGCTTGAGCGCTCGCACGGCGGCCTCGGCATCGGGCTGTCGATCGTGAAAAGGCTCGTCGAGCTGCACGGCGGCACCATCGAGGTACGCAGCGAAGGCCGCGGCAGCGGCAGCGAGTTCATCCTGCGCCTGCCGCTGGCGCAAGGTAGCGCCGAACAGGAGCGGACATCCGCGCGCGGCGCTGCCCCGCCATCGCGCCGCGTCCTGGTGGTCGATGACAACATCGACGCCGCGCAGAGCCTCGCGCTGCTCCTTCGCACGATGGGCCAGGAGGTCCACGTCGCGCACAGCGGGCTCGCAGCGCTGGCGGAAGCGGCTTCGATCAAGCCCGCAGTGATGCTGCTCGACATCGGCATGCCAGGGCTCAACGGCTATGAAGTAGCGCGCCGGCTGCGCGCAGAACCCTGGGGTCGCGACATTTTCGTCGTGGCCGTGACGGGCTGGGGCCAGGAGGATGACCGTCGTCGCTCGCGTGAGGCCGGTTTCGACGAGCACCTGGTCAAGCCGGCGGCACTCGATGCCTTGAAAAAGGTGCTGACCCACGCAACGTCCGGCGGCGCCGGGCGGCCGGACCTCGCGACGAATCCCTAGTCTGAGCGGTCCGCGCGCTTGCGGTCGCTTTCCTTCAGGAACTTCTTGCGCACCCGCACCGACTTGGGCGTGATCTCGACCAGCTCGTCGTCGTTGATGAATTCGAGCGCCTGCTCGAGCGTCAGCCGGATCGGCGGCGTCATGATCAGTTTTTCGTCCGAACCGGACGCACGCATGTTGGTCAGCTTCTTGCCTTTGAGCGGATTGACCACGAGGTCGTTGTCACGCGCATGGATGCCGACGATCTGGCCCTCGTAGACCTCGTCGCCGTGCTCGACCAGCAGGCGGCCGCGATCCTGCAGGCTGAACAGTGAGTACTGCGCGCAGGCGCCTTGCTCGTTGGACATCATCACGCCGTTGTGGCGCAGGCCAACGTCGGATTCCATCTTCTCGCCGTAATGGTCGAAATTGTGGAACAGCAAACCCGTGCCGGAAGTCATGCTCATGAATTCGGTCTGGAAGCCGATCAGGCCGCGCGTCGGGATCGAGTACTCGAGCCGCACGCGCCCCTTGCCGTCCGGCATCATGTTCTTCATCTGGCCGCCACGCGTGGCGAGGGCCTCGATCACGCCGCCCTGGCTGCTGGACTCGACGTCCGCGACCAGCTGTTCGTAGGGCTCGCACAGCACGCCGTCGATGGTCTTCTCGATGACTTCGGGGCGCGACACCGCCACCTCATAGCCCTCGCGGCGCATGTTCTCGAGCAGGATGCCGAGATGAAGCAGGCCGCGGCCCGATACGCGGAAGGTATCGCCGCCACCCTCACCCGGCTGCACGCGCAGTGCGACGTTGGTCTTGAGCTCGCGCTCGAGGCGCTCGCCGATCTGACGGCTCGTCACGAACTTGCCTTCCTTGCCAGCGAACGGCGACTTGTTCACCTCGAAGGTCATGGTCATGGTCGGCTCGTCGACCTGGAGCGACGGCAGGCCGGATGCGTCCTTCGGATCACACACCGTCTCGGAGATGCCAAGGTCCTCGATGCCGGTCAACGCGACGATGTCGCCAGCCTGCGCCTCGGGCACCTCGATCTTGTCGAGGCCCATGAAGCCCAGCACCTGCAGCACGCGGCCGGGACGTGAGTGGCCCTCGCGGTCGATCACCGAAACCTGCATGTTGGTCTTGACGCGGCCGCGCTTGATGCGCCCGGTGCCGATGACGCCGACGTACGACGAGTAGGCGAGCGAGGTGATCTGCATCTGGAACGCGCCATTGGGATCCACGTTCGGGGCCTTCACCTTGTCGACGATGGTCTGGAACAGCGGATCCATCGTGCCCTCGCGGATGTCGGGGTTGTCACCCGAGTAACCGTGCAGGGCCGAGGCATAGACGATCGGGAAATCGAGCTGCGTGTCGTTGGCGCCGAGGCGATCGAACAGGTCGAAGATCTGGTCCACCACCCAGTTGGCGCGCGCGCCCGGGCGATCGATCTTGTTGACGACGAGGATCGGGTTGAGGCCCATGTTGAAGGCTTTTTGCGTTACAAAGCGCGTCTGCGGCATCGGGCCGTCGGCCGCGTCGACCAGCAGGCACACGCAGTCGACCATCGACAGCACGCGCTCGACCTCGCCGCCGAAATCGGCGTGGCCCGGCGTGTCGACGATGTTGATTCGGTAATCGGTGCCGGTGCGCTTGTCGAGCCAGCGAATGGCGGTGTTCTTCGACAGGATGGTGATGCCGCGCTCACGCTCGAGATCGTTGGAATCCATGATTCGCTCACCGAGGTGCTCGCGCGCGTCAAGCGTCTGGCTTTGGCGCAGTAGCTTGTCCACCAAGGTCGTCTTGCCATGGTCGACGTGGGCGATGATGGCGAGGTTGCGCACGTCTTCCCGGCGCAGGCGCTCGGTGGCGGCGTCGGTGGACATGGCGGTGGCTTCGGCTTGCACAAAGACCTCCAGGGCAGAAACGGAACGGCTCAGGGGAGCCAGCGCTCCCGGAAGAGCTCCAGGGTGGGATAACGGAATCGGCCGGGGCGGTCGCGGCAAACGCTGCGCCGCCGCTCCGACGATGCTGCTCATCCGGGGAAGGTCCGGCAGAAGCGGTCGGGGCTGGGAAGCCGGGCTAGCAGGACGCTGACGGATGCCGAGGCAGGAAGCGGAGGAACGCGCCGGAGGGCGCGCCCCCGGGCAGCGGGAGTGTAACACGCGCCAGCACTTGGCCTTCTTCGCGGCGGCC
>DATLBT010000064.1:0-4548 GCA_035526825.1 Verrucomicrobiia bacterium
ACCGGATCGCCGAGCGGCCAGGCCTTCCACTCATCGGCCGGGCGGTAGGCCGACGGATCGTCGCTCGACGAATGCGCTGCCGCGCGATAGGTGTACAGCTCGATCACGGTCGCGCCCAGATTGTTGCGCGCACGGTCGGCCGCCCACTTTGTCGCCCCGTACACGGCAAGGAAGTCGTTGCCGTCCACGCGCAGGCCCGGCATGCCGTAGCCGATGGCGCGCGCCGCGAACGTCGAGTGCTCACCGCCCGCAAGGCCTTGGAACGACGAGATCGCCCACTGGTTGTTGACGATGTTGAGCAGCACCGGCGCCCGGTACACAGACGCGAACGTCAGCGCGTAATGCACATCGGCCTCGGCAGTGGTGCCGTCACCGACCCAGCCCGCCGCGATGCGCGTGTCGCCGGAGTACGCGGAGGCCATCGCCCAGCCCACCGCCTGCGGCAGCTGCGTTCCAAGATTCCCGGAGATCGAGAAGAAGCCGTAATCCGGCTCGCTGTACATGATCGGCAGCTGGCGGCCCTTCAAATTGTCTTCCTTGTTGCTGAAGATCTGGTTCATCAGCCGCACCAGCGGGCAACCGCGCGCGACCAGCAGGCCCTGCTGGCGGTAGCTCGGGAACAACATGTCCTTGTCGTCGAGCGCCATCGCCTGCGCGACGGCGACCGCCTCTTCACCCGTGCACTTGATGTAGAAGCTGGTCTTGCCCTGGCGCTGCTGCTTGATCATGCGCTCGTCGAACTCGCGCGTGAGCAGCATGTGGCGCAGACCTTGGCGCAGCGTGTTCGCGGAGAGCTTCGGATCCCACGGGCCCACCGCCTTGCCCTTGTCGTCGAGCACACGGATTAGCTCGTAGGGCAGGTGGCGCAGGTCCTTTTCCGGCGCGTCGATTTCCGGGCGCTTCACCTTGCCGGCGGGCGGGATGTCGAGCCCGCTGAAATCGGCGGCCTTGCCGGGGCGGCATTTGGGCTCGGGAACGTGCAGCTGCAATTTCTTCATGGGGTCTTGCTCTAAAAATTCGAATCAGGCCGCAGTGGCTTTGAGCGGCAGGCGCGTGGATACCGACTGGCTCATCGAGATCGACGACACCACTTCCTGCACGCCATCCACTTGAGACAGCTTGTGCCAGACGAACTGCTCGTACTCCTCGATGCTGGCGACGAGGATTTTCAGCAGGAAGTCCATGTTGCCCATCAGCGCGTGGCACTCGATGACCTGCGGGAAGGCCTTCACGGCTTTCTGAAAGTTGGGCAGCGCATCGCGGCCGTGGCGATTCATCTTGATGTGCGCGAACACCATCACGCCGAGGCCGACCTTGCGGTGGTCAAGCACGGCGACGCGCTCGCGGATCACGCCTTCCTCGATGAGGCGCTGGATGCGGCGCCAGACCACGGTCTTGGACGAGTCGACCTTGTCGGCGATGTCGGCGACCGGGGTGGTGGCGTCGCGCTGCAGTTGATCGAGGATGCGGACGTCGAGCGCGTCCAGTTCCGGCTTCATGAGATGAGCTCCGCGCGGGGCGCCAATTTAGGCGTTCCGAAATATAGCACCAGAACGGAACAGTTTCCCGTTTATTCGATGTGCAACGCAACAAAAGGCCCGCTGGCGGCACCGTGGCGTGCCGTTGTCGTGCGCGTGGCGTGGTTGAATATCCCCCACTGCTGCAGATTGGTGGCTCCGCAGCCCAGGGGATTCGCATCGTGTCGGTCCAAAAACTTCGCCTCAAACGTGGGTGGTCCCAACAGCAACTGGCGGAAGCCAGCGGCCTGAGCGTCCGCACCGTGCAACGCATCGAGGCAGGCGACACGCCGAGTACCGAAACGCTGAAATCCCTGGCCGCGGTTTTCGAGGTTCATTTTTCAACCCTCAACCCGGAGCCCGCCACCATGCCTTCCACCGCCGCAAGCGCCGCCGAGCAGCAGGAGCGCGAAGCATTCCGCCACGTTCGCCGGCTGCGCGGCTTCTACGCGCACCTGATTCAGTATTTGTTGGTCGTCGCGCTGTTGCTCGCAATCAACCTGATCTTCACGCCCCGATTCCTGTGGGTGCTGTGGGTCATCTTCGGCTGGGGGATTGGCTTGACGGCCCACGCGCTCGGCGTGTTTCGACCGAGGTGGCCGTTTGGGCCTGAGTGGGAGCGCCGCCAGGTTGAACGGCGTTTAGGCCGGCCGCTTTAGCGCGGGCGCACTGGGATGGCTGCAACCGGCCGGGCATAAGCCGGGACTCGCGTCATCGCCGTGGCGCGCAGCTCCGCGATGAGCGTCGCCAGCGAAGCCGGCTTGCATATCCAGCCGTCGAATGCGGCCGGCGCACGCAGCGCTGGAGGGGCAAGCCGGCTCAGGCCGGTTTGCGCCACGAGGCGTGCGTTACGCGTCGGATGAAGTATGCGCAGGCGGCGCGCCACTTCGAGGCCGCTCATCCCCGGCATGTCGAGGTCGAGCAGGACCACCTGCGGGCGGAATTCGACGGCGATCTTCAGCGCCGTGGCGCCGTCAGAGGCGCAGCGAACGTCCTGTCCCAGCGTCTCGAGAAGCACCGCCTGGGCGTCCACGACGCCGCGGTCGTCGTCGACCAGCAGCACCCGCTGGGAGGGCAGGGCCCAGTAATCCTCGTACTCGGCACCCTGCTCGAACCTGTCGATCCCCGCCATTGAAGCTCTCCTCTGGAGCACCAAGACAGGCGATCGGGGACGGGGGTTCCCTGGTCAGACGCGGCTAGGAAGATTGCACTAACGGCCAGCGTTGCACCGGATCAGTGCCATGCTCCCCGCGCTGCATTTCCCGGAGCCATCCATGTCCCTGCGCCTTCCATTCGTTTTCGCAACTCTCGCACTCACCGCGTGTAGCCAGTCGGATTCGCCCCCAGCCGTGTCCGCCGGCGCGGGTGGCGACGGGCTTGTCGTGCTGTCGAACCGCGCGGACCTCGTCAGCGACAACGACGTGCTCGTCGGCATGGCGCTGTCGGATCCCGCGGCGGCGTCGGCAATCACCTTCCAGGCCAACGGCCAGCCCGTGTCGGCCGTCGGCGGCCTCGACTCGACCGGTCGCTACGTCGCGCGCGTCTCCGGGCTGCCGCTCGGCGCGGTGACTCTGTCCAACTCGGCCGGCGGCTCGGTCACGCTCGTGATGCACCCGAACGGCGGCCCGATATTTTCGGGTCCGCAGTTGCAGCCTTGGGGCTGCCAGGACGGCGCCGTCGATGCGCAGTGCAACCAGCCGGCGCGGTACGCCTTCTTCTACAAGTCCAAGACCGGCTCGGGCCTTTCGCCCTACGACCCGGAGAATCCGCCGAGCGATGTCGCCGAGACGACCACGCAGAACGGCCAGACCGTGCCTTTCATCGTGCGCCAGGAGACCGGTTACCAGGCACGCGACCAGTACGTGATCATGATGCTGTGGCAGCCCGACCAGCCGTGGGATCCGTGGGCGCCGCAGGCACAGTGGAACCACAAGCTGCTGATCACACACGGCGGCAGTTGCGGCGCCGGCCGCTCGGCCGGCACGGCCCCGTCAGCGGCCGACGTCAACGCACTCGGCCTCGGCTTCGCCGTCGCCAGCACCGCGCTCGACAACCTGGGCCACAACTGCAACGTCGTCACCGCGGCCGAGTCGCTGGTGATGATGAAGGAGCGCCTGGTCGAGCAGTACGGAACCTTGCGCTACACGATCGGCACCGGCTGCTCCGGCGGCGCGATCACGCAGCTGATGACCAGCAACGCCTATCCCGGCGTGTACCAGGGCAACATCACGGCCTGCACGTATCCGGACGTGTTCAGCACCGGCGCGCAATTCGCCGACCTGCACGCGCTGCGCCTGTACTTCGAGGAGCCGTCCACCTGGGGAACCGGCGTGGTCTGGGAGCCGAACCAGATGGCGCAGGTCGAGGGCCACATCGCGCACGCGAACGCGATCACCACCGACGAGCTGTTCTTCAAGAACGTCACCAACCCGGTCGGTGATTGCGCCGGCGACGCTGGCTACGACCCGGCGAACAACCCGGGCGGGGTGCGCTGTGGCCTGCTCGACTATCTGATCAACCAGTCCGGGCCGCGTGATCCGTCGGTGTGGTCGCCGATGGAAATCGCTGCGGGCAAGGGCTTCGGCGGCAACCCGATCGACAACGTCGGCATCCAGTACGGCCTCGGCGCGCTGCGGACCGGCGTGATTACACCGATGCAGTTCATCGACCTGAACGAGAAGATCGGCGGCTTCGACATCGATATCGTGAAGCAGGCCCAGCGCACCAAGGCCGATTCGCCAGCGCTGGCGAATGCCTACCGCAGCAGCGAGATCAACCAGGCCAACAACCTGAACCGCGTCGCCATCATCACCTCCACTGGCCCCGATCCGGGTGCGGCGCACGACACGGTGCACGCGTTCTGGGTGCGGCGCCGCATCGATCGCGAGCACGGCAACCACGACAACCATGCGCTGTGGGCCGGCCCGGTCGCGCTGATGGGCGACGCCACCTACGCCACACGCGCGTTCGCGATGTTGGATCGCTGGCTCGAGGCGGTGGAAGCCGACGGCAGCGACATCCCGCTGCCGGC
>DATLBT010000065.1:0-4300 GCA_035526825.1 Verrucomicrobiia bacterium
GCGCGACATGATGAAGAAGATGGCCGGCGGCGGGATGGCCCGGATGATGCGCTCGCTGGGCGGCAAATTGCCGCCGGGGTTTACGCCGCCGCGCTAGCGGGGAAAGAGGTCGCCCATGTGCCCGGTGCCGGCGTCGAGCCAGCGCAGGCGCTCAGGATCGGTATTGGCGCCCGTGACGACTGCACGTAAGACCAGGCCAGATTCGGGACAGGTCGAGGCGATGTCGCCATTTGCGCAGGTCACGCAGATTCCGTTTGCGCAGCCGGTGTTCTCGGCGGGAGCACACGGCACCTCGGTATCGTCGTTGACACTGCCGCTGACACCGCCGGTGCAGTGAGATCCTTCGTTTACCGTAGTGTTGTTGTCGTTGCCGGAGATCTGTATATCTCCGCCGCCCGCCGCAAGGGCGGCGGTCGCCGCCAGGCTCCCAAGCGTCCACAACACCCACTTACGCGCGAACCAGGGGGTGGTCCCTTCGGCCACTTGTCCTTCTACTGCGGTGGTTTGATAGGCCTGTGCGCTTAGGGGCATTCCGGCGATCCGCCCGAGGGCGGCCCGTTCGGACAGGTCCAGTTGCAGCAACGACACGGGCAACTGCCCGGGTGCGGCGGGGTGCAGTGCCAGCGAATACCCCGGGGACGCCAAGGTGCCTGCGCCGAACTGCAGGTGCAGGCCGAACCGGAGGTCCAGTGGCTCGGCCAAGACCGGAAATGCCAGGAAGATCATGCTGCCGGCCAACGCTGCAAAAAATCGATGCATGGTTTGGTCCTAAGGCCCCGCGCCGGTCCCGCTGGGGGCCGGGTCCGCGTCGGAACCGCTCTGGCTGATGAGCACAGCCGCGAGTGCCACGCCGCCCAGGCCCCACCAAATCCACTTGCCCATGTCGGTGGGGTAGAGGGCGTCGGGTTCCTCGAACTGGTTCAGGGAATGACTGGCAACAGGGCCCGCGAGGGGCATCGCCACGGCATGGTCCCTGGAGCCCAGCAACAGGCTCACGCCCGGGATCTGGCCTCGATTCGTGGGCAAGACCAGCTGCAAGGTCAGGCGGGTGACCGGTTGGGCGTCGTAATCGTCCTGTGCAAGTGCGGGCCCGCTGGAGAGAAGGGCGGCCAGCATGGCGACAGTCAGGCGATGGGACGGCATGGGTCTACCCTCAAAATGGCACCCAGCATGATCCGACCCGTGCGACCACCCGGCAATGGTAAAAACTGGGGGTCCGGGCGCGATGCAAAATATCGCGGCTAAGTCTTTATTTCTGGAGCCGAACGGCTACAATACGCGCCCTTCGCGGCCGGCTCGGCCGCGTTTTACGTTGTGAGAATCATGGTCAAGATCAGATTGGCACGTGCCGGCGCAAAGAAGCGTCCCTTCTATCACGTCGTTGCCACGGATAGCCGCAATCCGCGTGACAGCCACTACCTCGAGCGGCTCGGGTATTACAACCCAAAGGCCACCGGCGGCGAGCAGAAGCTCGTGGTCGATACGGCCCGCATCGAGTACTGGACCAAGAACGGCGCGCAGGTCTCCGACCGCGTGACGTTCCTGGTCAAGAACATCCCGATCGGCACGACGCAGAAGTCCGAATACAAGACCAAGGCCGCGAAAGCCGCCTAAGGTCGTCTCCGATGGAGGCGGTGGAGTTGGGCCGCGTCATCGGCGCTTTCGGGGTGAAGGGCTGGATTCGCGTCCACTCGTTCACCGCTCCTCCCGAAGGCATCCTGCGCTATCGCAAGTGGTTGCTGGCGGGGCGTGAATGGAAGGTGGTCGAGGGGCAGTGGCACGGCGGCGCGGTGGTCGCCAGCCTTGCAGGCCTGGTGGATCGCGATGCAGCGCAAGCGCTGAACGACGAAACCATCACGGTGCCGCGAGCGGCGCTGCCGAAGGCGAAGCAGGGCGAGTTTTACTGGACTGACGTGCTCGGCAGTGAAGTGGTGAGCACGCAGGGCGCGCAGCTGGGCCGGCTCGAGAGCCTGACCAGCAACGGCGCGCAGGATGTGATGGTGGTGCGGGGCGAGCGCGAACGGCTCATCCCGTTCGTCATCGGGGCGATCGTGAAGAACGTTGACCCGAAGGCGAAGCGGATCGAGGTTGAATGGGAGCCCGAGTGGTGATCCCGTGAAGATCGAGGTCCTCACGCTGTTCCCCGAGTTGGTGGAGCAGGTCGGGCGGTACGGCATCGTGGGGCGCGCTGTTGAGTCGGGAAAGCTTGCGCTGCATGCGCGCAACTTTCGCGACTACAGCGAGAATAAGTGGCGCCGCGTCGATGACCGTCCGTACGGCGGCGGTCCCGGCATGGTGATGAACCCCGGGCCAGTGGCCGCGGCGGTGGCGGCGGCGAAAGCCGCACTGGGCGGGACGGCGAAAGTCGTCGCGCTGTCGCCGCAGGGCGAGCCGTTGACGCAGGCGTGGGCGAAGCGCCTGGCGGCCGAAGAAGGATTGGTGCTGTTGTGCGGGCGCTACGAGGGTATCGACGAGCGTGCGCAGGCAGTGGTGGACGTGGAGCTGTCGCTGGGCGATTTCGTCCTGTCCGGCGGTGAGCTCGCGGCGATGGCGGTGGTGGATGCGGTGGCGCGGCTGATTCCAGGCGCGCTGGGTGACGAGGATTCGGCGCCGAACGATTCGTTCGAGGCCGGGATCCTGGACCATCCGCACTACACGCGGCCGGAAGGGTGGCAGGGCGAGGCGGTGCCGGACGTGCTGTTGTCCGGTGACCACGCGGCGGTGCGGCGCTGGCGGCTCAAGCGGGCACTGGGCGCAACCTGGCTCAAGCGGCCGGACCTGCTGGACGCGGTAGAGTTGGACGACGAACAGGCTGGACTGCTGCGCGAATTCATCGCGGAGCAGCAACGTAAAGGCAAGGTAGAGACATGAACATCATCGAGCAGCTCGAAGCAGAACAGGTCGCCAAGAAGAAGATCCCGGACTTCAAGCCCGGCGATACCGTCGAGGTGAAGGTCAAGGTCAAGGAAGGCGACCGCGAGCGCCTGCAGGCGTTCGAGGGCGTCGTCGTTGCGATCAAGAATCGCGGCCTCAACTCCGCGTTCACCGTGCGCAAGACGTCGCACGGCGAGGGCGTGGAACGCGTGTTCCAGACCTACAGCCCGCAGGTCGCGGAGATTGCGGTGAAGCGCCGCGGCGAGGTTGCCCGGGCCAAGTTGTATTACCTGCGCGAACTCGCCGGCAAGGCTGCGCGCATCAAGGAGAAGTTGAGCTGACGCGAAGCGTCAGCGAAATCCCGAGCAGCGCGAGGGATCTCGTTCAGACACGATCCCTCGCTTCGCTCGGGATGACACAAAAAAGCCGGCCTAGCGCCGGCTTTTTTGTTGCGATGCAGTAAACAGGACCTTACAGTGACCAGCCTCCTGGGAGCCATGACTTGAAAGCCGTCTTCCCGCGCATCCAGCGCCTGCCGCCTTACGTCTTCAACATCGTCGGTGACCTGAAGAAGACGGCGCGAGCTCGTGGCGAGGACGTCATCGATTTCGGCATGGGCAATCCCGACCAGCCGACGCCGCAGCACATCGTCGACAAGCTGGTCGAAGCGGCCACGCGCAAGGGCCATCGCCACACGCATCGGTACTCCGTGAGCAAGGGCATCCCGCGGCTGCGCCGCGCGATGACCAACTGGTACAAGAAGCGCTACGGCATCGAGTTGAATCCCGACACCGAGTGCATCGCCACCATCGGCAGCAAGGAGGGCCTGTCGCACCTCGCGATGGCCACGCTCGACCGCGGCGACTCCGTGCTGGTGCCCAATCCGGCGTACCCGATCCATCCGTATGGCGTCGTGCTGGCCGGCGCCGAAGTGCGCCATGTGCGCATGACGCCCGACGTGGATTTCTTCGAGGAGCTGCAGCGCGCGATCAAGGAGTGCCTGCCGCCACCGAAGATGCTGATCCTGAACTTCCCCGGCAACCCGACCACGCAGTGCGTGGAACTGGATTTTTTCGAGAAGGCGGTGGCGATCTGCCGCGAGCATGGGATCTGGCTGGTGCATGATCTTGCGTACGCGGACATCGTGTTCGACGGCTACAAGGCGCCCAGCGTGCTGCAGGTGAAGGGCGCGAAAGACCTCGCCGTGGAGTTTTTCACGCTGTCGAAGAGCTACAACATGCCCGGCTGGCGTGTCGGCTTCATGGTCGGCAACCCCGAGCTGGTCGCCGCGCTGGCGCGCATCAAGGGTTACCTCGACTACGGCATGTTCACGCCGATCCAGGTCGCCGCGATCGCCGCGCTTGAAGGCCCGCAGGAATGCGTGCGCGAGATCTGCGCGATGTACGAGTCGCGCCGCAATGTGCTG
>DATLBT010000066.1:0-29076 GCA_035526825.1 Verrucomicrobiia bacterium
TTGAAGCCGGTCAGCGTCAGCACCGGCGAGTCGACAAAGCTGCTCGGCGCGACATTGCTGGTGATGCCGAAGTCGAAGGGATTGGGCGTGCGGTCCGTCGTGCCGGTCACCGAGCGGAAGTTGGTGCTGTAGCTGCCAACCGTCACCACGCTGGTGTGGGCCGTGCTCGCCTGCGATGAAGACGTGTGCCGGATCGTCAGCGTCTGGCCGGCCGTGATGCTGCCCGGCGTGCTGGTAAAGGCGGCCGTGCCGACCTTGTATTGCGGGCTGCCCTCGCCCGTCACGCTGACCGCCAGCGTGCCGTCAAAACCCGTGATGGTCTTGGCTTCCGACGTCACCAGGACGCCGGTCGCCACGCCGGTGCGCTCTATATAAGTGAATGGCGTCGGGCCCGTCTGCGCGAGTGCGCCGAAAGAACCGGCCAGCATCGACAAAACCGCTGCCGAGCGGACAAGGAAAGACGCACGCGAGACGAGCGAAGGTGACATCTGGTTCATTCCTCAGAAAAAGCGTGGCGGTTACAGGTGGCGCTGGAAATACGTAGCCAAATCAAGGCTTTGTCGTCCCAGCGGCCCTCATCGTTCCGTGCAGGTTATGGAGTCCGTGCTCGGGAACGACCCTGTGTCCAACTAGGGGACGATGCGATCTTAGGGCCCTGTTCTGGTGCGGTCAGTAGTAAAACGCGCTCCGAGCCGGGATTCCCTGCGGCGAAGCGCTTACCTTGCACTGCAGCAAGAACGGGCGTAGCTTGCCGCCGCCATGAAGAACAAAGCGGGGCACCAAGCCCTGTGAAAATCATCATCCTCGGGGCGGGACAGGTGGGATCAACCCTGGCCGAGAACCTCGCTTCCGAAGCCAACGATGTGACCGTCGTCGACACGGATCCGGCGTTGTTGTCCGACCTGCAGGACCGGCTCGACCTGCGCACCGTGCAGGGTTATGCCTCGCATCCCACCGTCCTGCGCCGGGCCGGCGCCGACGACGCCGACATGATCATCGCGGTCACCGACAGCGACGAGACCAACATGGTGGCGTGCGAGATCGCCAACACGCTGTTCCACACGCCGACCAAGATCGCCCGCGTGCGCTCGGCGGAGTACTTGAAGGAAACGGCGCTGTTCGATTCGGGCGCGCTGCCGATCGACCTGCACATCTCGCCGGAGCAGCTCGTCACCGATTACATCAGCCGGCTGATCGAGTACCCGGGCGCGCTCCAGGTCGTCGACTTCGCCGATGGCCAGGTGCGGCTGGTCGGCGTGAAGGCGTACTACGGCGGCTTCCTGGTCGGCCGCCAGCTCAAGGAGCTGCCATCGCACCTGCCCAAGGACGTCGACGCGCGCGTCGCCGCGATCTATCGCCGCGGCCGGCCGATCATCCCGGAGGGCGACACGATCATCGAGGCCGAGGACGAGGTCTTCTTCGTCGCCGCAACCCAGCACATCCCCAAGATCATGTCGGAGCTGCGCCGCGCCGATAAGCCGCTCAAGCGGATCATGCTTGCGGGCGGCGGCAACATCGGCTGGCGCCTGGCCGAGGCGCTCGAGAACACGCACCAGGTCAAGATCATCGAGAAATACCGCGAGCGCGCGAAATTCCTGTCGGAGCACCTGGAGAAAGCCGTCGTGCTGGTCGGCGACGGCGCCAACGAGGACCTGCTGACCGAGGAGAACATCGAGGATTGCGACGTGTTCTGCGCGGTCACCAACGACGACGAGGCCAATATCCTGTCGGCGATGCTGGCCAAGCGCCTCGGCGCCGGCAAGGTGATGGCGCTTATCAACCGGCTGGCGTATGTCGAGCTGGTCGAGGGCGGGCAGATCGACGTCGCCATCTCCCCGCAGCAATCCACGGTGTCGGCGCTGCTGGCGCACGTGCGGCGCGGCGACGTGGTGCGCGTGCATTCGCTGCGGCGCGGCGCGGCCGAGGCGATCGAGGCGGTGGCGCACGGCGATCGCAAATCATCCAGGGTCGTCGGCCGCCGGCTCGACGAGATCGCATTGCCGCCCGGCACCACCATCGGTGCCATCGTGCGCGGCGAGCAGGTGCTGATCGCGCATCGCGACACGGTGATCGAGGCCGAAGACCACGTGATCCTGTTCATCGTGAACAAGAAGCACACCAAGGCGGTCGAGCGGCTGTTCCAGGTTGGCCTAGGCTTCGTGTGAGGGTCTCCTGCCCCTGACCTACACCCGCCTCACGCGGCCCGCCGACCGGCTCCACCGGTTCGCAGCGGTCCAGCAGGTGCTCGGCCTGCTGTTGATGGTTTTCTCGCTGTCGATGATCCCGCCCCTGCTGGTCAGCTGGTGGTATGACGACGGCGCCGCGCGCGCCTTCCTGCAGGGCTTGTGGATCACGCTGGTTTCCGGCACGGGCTTGTGGTGGCCGGTGCGCAAGGAACATCCGGAGCTGAAGGTGCGCGACGGCTTCCTCGTGACCGTGGTGCTGTGGACCGTGCTGTCGCTGTACGGTGCGATTCCGCTCTACGTCACCAATGCTGGCTGGCACAGTTGGATCGAGGCGCTGTTCGAGTCGGTGTCGGGCCTGACCACTACCGGCGCGACGGTGATCGCGTCGGGCATCGACTCGATGCCGCGCTCGCTGCTGTATTACCGCGCGCAACTCCACTGGCTCGGCGGCATGGGCATCATCGTGCTGGCGGTGGCGGTGCTGCCGATGCTCGGCATCGGCGGCATGCAGTTGTTCCGTGCCGAGACACCCGGGCCGATGAAGGAGTCGAAACTGACGCCGCGCATCACCGAGACGGCGCGCGCGCTGTGGATTGTTTACGTCTCGATTACTGCGGTCTGCGGCATCACTTACTGGCTGCTCGGCATGAGCGCGTTCGACGCGCTGTGCCACGCGTTCGCGACCATCGCCACCGGCGGCTTCTCGACGCACGACGCGAGCATCGGCTTTTTCCGGAACCCCGCGCTCGACTGGTTCGTCATGCTGTTCATGGCACTCTCCTCGCTTAATTTCGCTGTTCATTACATCGCGTGGCGCGAGCGGGGACCCTGGGTTTATCTGCGGGACCCTGAGGTTCGCGCTTTCGCGGCGACCGTCGTGTTATTCAGCGCGCTCACCGTAATACCGCTGCTGCACGCGAACACCTTCCCCGATTTCTGGACGACGGTGCGTCATGCGCTGTTTCACGTCATCTCCTATGGCTCGACTTCCGGCTTCGCGACCACCGACCCGTCGCACTGGCCGCTGTATACGCCGCTGCTGCTGATGCTGGCCGGGTTCATGGTTGGCTGCGCCGGCTCGACGGCCGGTGGCGTCAAAGTCGTCCGGCTGCTGCTGTTCGTGAAGCAGGCGCAACGCGAACTGCGCCGGCTCATCCATCCGAGCGCCGAACTGCCGATCAAGCTCGAGGGCCGCGTGGTGCCCGATGAGATCGTCTACGCGATCGGCGGTTTCTTCTCCGTGTACATCGGCTTCACCATCATCCTGACTTTCCTGATGATGACCACGGGCCTGGATGCCGAAACTGCGTTCTCGGCCGTCGCCGCGTGCATCAACAACATGGGCCCGGGCTTGAACGAGCTCACCGCCTCGATGGCTTCGGTGACGCCATTCGGCAAGTGCGTGCTGATCTTCACGATGCTGCTCGGGCGCCTGGAAATCTTCACGCTGCTGATCATCTTCACGCCGGAGTTCTGGCGAAGATAGACGCGCTCAGGGCCCAGTCGCAGCCGCTAGGTAACATGGCGCCCATGCCCGCCCTGCTCAAACTGTCTGATTGGATCGACGCCCTGACCGAGCGCATCGGACGCGCCGCTTCCTGGCTGATCCTCGCCTCCGTCCTCATCAGCGCCGGCAATGCGCTGGTGCGCTACCTGTTCAACTGGAGCTCGAACGCCTGGCTCGAGATCCAGTGGTACCTGTTCTCGGCGGCGTTCCTGCTGTGCGCCGGCTATGCGCTCAAGCACCAGCAGCACGTGCGGGTCGATGTCGTGGCCACGCGCTTTTCGCCGCGCGTGCAAGCCGGCATCGAAATCTTCGGCACCGTGTTCTTCCTGCTGCCGATGGCGCTGCTGATCCTGTGGCACAGCTGGCCGGTGTTCATCGACTCGTGGAATAGCGGCGAGGTCTCGGCGAATGCCAATGGCCTCGTGCTGTGGCCGGCGCGGCTGCTGCTGCCGGCCGGTTTTGCGCTGCTGGTGCTGCAGGGCGTGTCGGAGCTCATCAAGCGCGTCGCGTTCCTGCAGTCGCGCAAGGACGCTGCATGAGCGCCGGACTGGCCGCCTTCATCGCCGCCAACATGGCGCCGCTGATGTTCGCCTCGATGGTGATGTTCCTGCTGCTGGGCTACCCGGTGGCGTTTTCGCTCGCTGCCAACGGCATCCTGTTCGGCCTCATCGGCATCGAGCTCGGTCTGCTCGATGCCTCCTTGTTCCAGGCCCTGCCGCAACGCATCTGGTCGGTGATGTCGAACGACACGCTGCTCGCGGTGCCGTTCTTCACGCTGATGGGCCTGATCCTCGAGCGCAGTGGCATGGCCGAGGATTTGCTCGACACGATCGGCCAGCTGTTCGGGCGCGTGCGCGGCGGCCTGGCTTACGCCGTGGTCTTCGTCGGCACGCTGCTCGCCGCGACCACCGGCGTCGTCGCGGCGTCGGTCATCTCGATGGGCCTGATCTCGCTGCCGATCATGCTGCGCTACGGCTACGACCGCAGGTTTGCCTCCGGCGTGATCGCGGCGTCGGGCACGCTCGCGCAGATCATCCCGCCGTCGCTGGTGCTGATCATCCTCGCCGACCAGCTCGGCCGCTCGGTCGGCGACATGTACGCGGGCGCGCTGATTCCGGGACTCACGCTCGCAGGCTTCTACCTGCTCTACGCGATCGGCGTGTCGCTCGCCAAGCCCGAGTGGGCGCCGGCGCTGCCGCCGGCCGCGATCACGCGCAGTGGCCTTGCGCTCGCGCGGCGCGCGCTGGTCGTGCTGGTGCCACCGCTGGGACTCGTCTTCCTCGTGCTCGGCACCATCTTCCTCGGCATCGCCACGCCGACCGAAGGCGGCGCGATGGGCGCAGCGGGCGCGCTGATCCTGGCGGTTGCGCGCCGGCGGCTGTCGTGGTCGCTGCTGGCGCAGGCGCTCGACTCGACCGCGCGCATCAGCGCTTTCGTGCTGTTCATCCTGATCGGCGCGCGCGTGTTCAGCCTCACGTTCTACGGCGTCGACGGGCACCTGTGGGTGGAGCACCTGCTGCTCGAGCTGCCGGGTGGGCCGCTCGGCTTCCTGATCGTCGTCAACCTCCTGATCTTCGTGCTGGCGTTCTTCCTCGACTTTTTCGAGCTCGCCTTCATCGTGGTGCCGCTGCTCGCGCCGGTGGCCGCGAAGCTCGGCATCGACCTGGTCTGGTTCGGCGTGCTGCTCGGCGTGAACATGCAGACCTCGTTCATGCATCCGCCGTTCGGGTTTGCGCTGTTCTACCTGCGCTCGGTGGCGCCGGCGCGCGATTACGTGGACAAGGTGAGTGGCGCGAGGATCGGCAAGGTCACCACCGGCCAGATCTACTGGGGCGCCGTGCCGTTCGTGCTGATCCAGCTGGTCATGGTGTCGCTGGTCATCGCGTTCCCGGAACTGGTCACCTGGGGGCTCGATGCGGGCACCGGCGTCGACCCGGCGAGCGTGCAGATCACGGTGCCGGCCGACGTGGATGACGAGCTGTACTGGCCGAGTGGCGGCGAAGTGCCGCGGATCTGAGGAGATGAACATGCGCGCATTGACGTGGGTGGCCGCGACGATCGTGGCGGGGCTTGCGGCGCCGGCCTTCGCCGCCGGCGAGGCCGGGTCCGCGCCGGTCGTGAAGTGGCGCGTGCAGTCGTCCTTCCCCAAGAGCCTCGACACGATCCACGGCGGCGCGGAGCACGTGGCTCGCCGCGTTGCGGAAATCACCGACGGCCGCTTCCACATCGCGGTGTTCGCGGCAGGCGAGATCGTGCCGCCCTTCCAGGTGCTGGACGCGGTGCAGAACGGCACGGTGGAGGCGGGCCACACCGCGTCCTACTACTACTTCGGCAAGGACCCGACCTTCGCCTTCGGCACGGCGGTGCCGTTCGGGCTCAACGCGCGCCAGCAGAACGCCTGGCTGTACCAGGGCGGTGGGCTCGAGTTGATGCGCGAGTTGTATGCAACGCACAACGTCATCCAGTTTCCCGCTGGCAACACTGGCGCGCAGATGGGTGGCTGGTTCCGCCGCGAGATCCACGGGCTGGCCGACCTGAAAGGGCTCAAGTTCCGCATCGCCGGGCTGGGCGGAGTGGTGCTGGCGCGGCTCGGCGCAGTGCCGCAGCAGATCGGCGGCCCCGACATCTACCCGGCGCTGGAGAAAGGCACCATTGACGCCGCCGAGTGGGTCGGCCCGTACGACGACGAGAAGCTCGGCTTCCACAAGGTCGCGCCGCATTACTACTACCCGGGTTTCTGGGAAGGCGGCCCGACGCTGGATTTCATCGTCAACAAGCAGGCGTGGGAGGCGCTGCCGCGCGCGTACCAAGCTGCGCTCGAGGCGGCGGCGGCGGAGTCCAACCTGCGCATGCTCGCCAAGTACGACGCCCTCAACACCGCAGCGATCAAGCGGCTGATCGCGGCCGGCGTGCAGCTGCATGCCTATCCGCCCGAGGTGATGCGCGCGGCTTATATCGAAGCGACGAAGTATTACGAGGAGACTTCCGTGACCAACCCGCGTTTCCGCAAGGTCTACGAGTCAATGCGCGCGTTCCGCAACGAGGTGGTGCCCTGGCATTCGCTGGCGGAAGGCCGCTTCGATGCGTTCATGCAGGCGACGATGCGGGCGGCGCAGCGCGAGAAGCCCTAACCCCTATTTCTCGACGAAGGCCCGCTCAAACACATAGTGCCCCGGCGTGCCGATGCTCGGCGACACCTGGAAGCCGCGCGCGTCGAGCAGCGCGCGCGTGTCCTCGAGCATGCCCGGGCTGCCACACAGCATCGCGCGGTCGTCGTCGGGCGTCAGCGAGAGCAGGCCGATGTCGGCGAAAAGCTTGCCGGACTGCAGCAGCTCGGTGAGTCGGCCGTTGTAGCGGAACGGTTCGCGCGTCGCCGTCGGGTAGTAGACGAGCTTCTCGCGCACCAGTTCGCCGAGAAACTCGTGCTGCGGCAGTTCCCGGGTGAGGTAGTCGTGGTATGCGAGGTCGCTGACCTGCCGAACACCGTGCACGAGGATCACCTTCTCGAAGCGAGCGTAAGTCTCGGGATCGCGCGCGATCGACAGGAACGGCGCCAGCCCGGTGCCGGTGGCGAACAGGTACAGGTGCTTGCCCGGCAGCAAGTCCGCCAGCAGCAGCGTGCCGGTGGGCTTTTTGCTGACGATGATGTCGTCGCCGGGCTTCAGGTGCTGCAGCCGCGAGGTCAGCGGGCCGTTTGCAACCTTGATGCTGAAGAATTCGAGGTGGTCCTCGTAGTTGGCCGAGGCGATCGAGTACGCCCGCAGCAGCGGCTTGCCGTCGACCGGCAAGCCGAGCATCACGAAATGGCCATTCTCGAAGCGCAAGGAGGCATCGCGCGTGGTGCGGAACGAGAACAAGGTGTCGTTCCAGTGGCGCACGTCGAGGACGCGTTCAGTGGCGAGGGCGACCATGGGAGCAAGAATCCGGCTAGGGTGAAGGGACGCGCATTCTAGGTATGTCGACGGGCCCTGTCAGCGCATATGGGTATAACAAAGGGGTTAGGGATTGGGGGTTAGGGATTAGGGAAATGCCAAGATGCGCCACCTCGCGTCCCCTACTAATCCCTAACCCCTAACCCCTAACCCCTAACCCCTAAATGTCCGTCTTCACCAAGGTCTCCCACGCCGAACTGCTCGAATTCCTGCGCCAGTATCCGCTGGGAACCGTGCTCGGCTTCCAGGGCATTGGCGAGGGAGTCGAGAACACCAATTACTACGTCGACACCGTCGACGGCCGCTACGTGCTCACCCTGTTCGAGCGGCTCAACCACGCAGACCTGCCGTTCTTCCTCGGGCTCATGGAACACCTCTCCGAGCGCGGCGTGCCATGCCCGCGGCCGCTGCCGACGCGCCTCGGCGCGACGCTGACGCAACTCAACGGCCGCCCCGCAGCGCTGGTCCAGCGGCTCACCGGTCAGAGCGTGCTGTTCCCGTCGGCGGCGCAGTGCGCGGCGGTTGGCGCGCTGCTCGGCAGGCTGCACGTCGCCGGCAAGGAATTCTCCCGTCGAGCGGCCAATAGCCGCGGCGCAGCGTGGCGTTTTGCGACGGCGCAAAAGCTGCTGGCGGTGGTGGACCCTGACACCGCGGCGCTGATCCGCGACGAGCTCGCCGCGCAGGCCGAACTCGACCTGGAGACGCTCGAGCAGGGTGTGATCCACGCCGACCTGTTTCGCGACAACGTCCTGTTCGTCGAGGAGCGCCTGGCGGGCGTCATCGACTTCTACTACGCCTGCAACGACGCCCTGCTCTACGACCTCGCGGTCACCGTCAACGACTGGTGCTTCGACGTGCGTGGCGACCTCAACACCGAGCTCGCGCGCTGGCTGGTGGGGCGCTACTGCTCGCTGCGGCCGATATCGCGCGCCGAGCAGTCGGCGTGGCGCCTGACGCTGCGCGCGGCGGCGTTCCGCTTCTGGCTGTCACGCCTGTACGACGGGCACTTTCCGCGCGGCGGCGACCTGGTTCACGTGAAGGATCCGGCGGAGTACCGCCGCAAGCTCGAGCACCATCGGCGGCATGCGCCGCCGGCGCTGTAAGCGCTACTCGCTGGCCTTGTCGGCCGCTTCCTGGTTCCGGCGGTTGGCTTCTTCCTGGGCGTTCAGCCCGGCGTCGACCTTGTCGGCAATCTGGCTGCCGCTGTAGCCCACCGCGTCGGTGTTGCGGATCGCCCGCGTCTCCGCGCGGCCGACGGGTGCCTTCTTCTCGGGCGGCGGCTCTTCCTGTGCGCAGGCTGCGAGCAGCACGGCGGCCAGGATCACGATGGCTTTTGCGTTCATGCCGGACAGCTTACGCCTTCGGCGCCTTCGGTCGTGGCAGCGCGTATGTGCCGGTGACGTGCGCGACGAAGGTGCGCTCGGGACCCGTGTGCAGCAAGACCTCCATCACGGCGAGGCGCTGGCCGAGTCGCAGCATCCTGGCTTCTGCGATGACGTCGCCGGCAGGCGCCGCGTTGAGGAAGTGGAGGGTCATGTCGGTCGTCACTGCCATCAGCAGTGGGCCACGATGCGCCATGACCAGCGCGTACATCGCGGCGTCAGCCGCGGTAAAGAGCGCCGGTCCCGACACCAGGTTGCCTGGCCGCAGCATCCTCGGCTCGAACGCGAGCCGGATTTGAACGGAGCGGTCGCGCACCTCCTCGACGAAAAAATTGCTCGCTGACGGCAGTCCAGCGCGAATCACGCGCTGGATCTCGGCGGCGTCCATCATCAGGCCGGTGGAATGGTTCATCTTGCTGGGTTGAGCGCGCACCGCAGGGTGCGATATGGTCGGGACTATAGCGCCGGGGGGCGTCGATGGGGCGAGTGGGCGAGCGCGGCTTCACCATCATCGAACTGATGATCGTCGTCACGATCATCGGCATCCTCTCGGCCATTGCCATCCCCGTTTACCAGGGGTACGTCACGCGGGCGAAGATTTCCGAGGCAATGCTCCTGTTCGACCCGTACCGGGTCGCCGTCAGCGATCGACTAGTCCAGAGCGGCGGGCTTCCGGCAGATAACGCCGCCGCCGATTTCCAGGCGCCGACCGAGGATAAAGGGCGTTACGTGCGCTCGGTCGAGGTCCGCGACGGCGTCGTCGTGCTCACCTTCGGCGACCCGGCGCTCGCCGGCCTCAGCATCACCATGACGCCGTCGATGGCCGACAACATGGTGACCTGGTCTTGCACGTCGACACTGCCAGACCACCTCAAGCCGAAGGATTGCGGATGAGCGAGCCCCACGACCGCGGGCCGGCGCTGCCGAACTTCCTTCCCGAGGATTTTCTCGCGCTGATTCGCGGCGCGGTGATGCTGGCCTGGGCTGGCGTTGCCGGGATGGCATTGGTGAAGGTCTTCATTCACCTGGCGGGCTTGCCGTGGCCCACGCTCGGCGGCTTTTCGATCACTTACAACATGATCCTGGCCGAGTTCGCGCTCACGGCGACCTGCCTGTCGGTGCTCGCCATCCGCCGCGAGTGGTTCGACAAGGTGCCGCGCGCGGCGTCGAAGAAGTTGCGCACCCTGCTGACACTGGTGGTCGTGTGGCTCGCGGTGCATCACTTCGCGGCGTTCCACATTTTCGGGGCGATGAACGGTCCGTTGCTGGCGCTGTTGCCGCTGTTGATCATGCTGGCCTTCCTGTGCCTGCCGCGCAGCGGCGCGTGGGCGGTTACGGCGTTGCTGCTGGGTGGACACATCGCGGTGTCGCTGCTCGAATACAACCGCTGGATCCAGTCGCCCGGCGCCCTCGCGCACTACTTCGCCATCGACAGTGCGTTCGGTGCACTGCTGCTGGTCGCGGTGTTCGGGATTGCCATTGCACTGGGCTGGCTGGCGCGCGACCGCTTCGACCAGGCCGGCGCCAACCTCAATCGCGGCAGCCGCGTGAATCCGCTGACCGGCCTGTACGAGCAGGATTTCCTGATGCACCGGCTCGGCACGGAACTGGCGCGCCAGCGCCGCGGCGGCGGCAACATCGCGCTACTGCTGATCGAGTTCGACGGCTTCGCCGCCTACACCAGCGCTCACGGCTATGACGCGGGACGTGCCGCGCTGCGGCTGGCTGCTGGCGAACTCATCGGCAACACGCGCCACGACATGGATACGCCTGCGCGTTTCGCGCCGACGACCTTTGCGCTGCTGCTGCCGGATGCGCGTCGCGAGCAAGCCGGCGCGATCGCCACGCGCATTCGCGAGTCGGTGGTCGGCGCGACCGCAGGCGCCCTGCGGCCACGGGCGGCGATGGCTTGCGTGAGCGGCGCCGCCGCGATCGAGCCATCCGCAGTGCTCGCCGCAGCGGGGCGCGCACTGCAAAGCGCGCAGGCCGACGGCGTGCCGGCCGTGGTGGAGCTTTCCGCCTAGGTCCCGGACTGCGCGAGCAAGCCGTTGACGCCGTCGTAGATGAGCTTGAGCGATAGCGCGAGCAGGATCAGCTTGAACAGCTTGCGAAAGGTCGCCTCGTCGAGCCGGCGGTTCAGGCCCTTGCCGGCGAAGGTTCCGGCGACCACCGCGAGTGCCAGCGGCAGCAGCAGGTCCAGCCGCTCGGTCACCGCGAATCCCACCGAGGCATAGCCGACCACGCGCAGCCCGTGGCCCAGCGTCTGCGTCATCGCCAGCGTCGCGATCACGGTTTCCTTGGGCCACTCCGGTCGCAGGAACAGCCGGCCGATGAAAAGGCCGGTGGCGGAGACGAACATGCCGATCGTGCCGTTCAGCAGGCCGGCGAGCAGGAACGAGGACACCGGTTTCAGTGGCGCAGCGTCGTCTTTCGCAGGCGCGAGCGAGGTGATGATCAGGCCGGCGAGCAGCAGCAGGATCAGGTTGACGTTGGCGGAGGCCACGAATGGCGCGACCAGGAACGGCGTCGGCGCGGCCGTGAGCAGGAACCACCCCGCCGCGCGCCACTCGACGTGCCTGCGGTAGGCGACGGTGCGCGACAGGTTGGAAACAAACTGCACCGCGGCGTGCAGTGGCACCGCGACGACGGGCGCAAGGCCCATCGCGTAGAGCACGCCGATGAGGATGGTGCCGCCGCCGATGCCGGCAACGCCGGATAGCGCGGCCGTGAGGAAGCCGACCGCCGCGACGGCGGCCACGAGCCAGCTCATCCGCTAAAGCACCAGCGTCGTCGCCAGCAGCAGCATCAAGCCCATGCCGACGATGTCGGTCACGGTGGTGAGGAAAATCGACGAGGCCGTCGCGGGGTCGAAGCCGAACTTGCGCAGCGTCACCGGGATCAGCACGCCTGACAGGCCGCTCGAGACGCAGGCGCCGGTCATCGCCAGCAGGATGACCAGGCCGAGCGTCAGGGGGTTGCCGGTGCTGCCCTCGCTCGAGCCGGCGTAGAGCCACATCGCCGTCGCGGCGACCAGCCCGGTGCCGAGGCCGTTCAGGGCGCCGAGCATGCCTTCCTTCAGCAACAGCCTCGCGCGCGGGATCTGGTCGAAGTTGCCTAGCGTGAGTCCACGCAAAGAAATCGCCAGCGCCTGGCAACCGGTATTGCCGCTCTGGCCGGCGAGAACCGGCAGGAACGCCGCCAGCACCACGATCTGCGTGATCGTGCCTTCGAACATGCTCACGACCCAGCCGGCGAGGAACGCGGTCAACAGGTTGACCTGCAGCCAGACGTGGCGCTTCTTGAAGGCCTCCCATATCGGTGTGTCGACCTGCTCGCCGGTGACACCGACCATGCGGCCGGCCTGCGCGGAAATCTCGATCGCCTGGCGCTCGGCGAGGCGCCAGCCTCGCACCTGGCCGAGCAAGCGGCCGTCGGTATCGACGACGGGGTAGACCGGATAGTGGCGCCGCACCGCGGCCTTGATCGCGTCGCCGATGTCCATTCCCGGCGACAGCGTGAAGGGCTTGCGGATCATGATGTCGTCGATGGCCTGCGACGGCTGGGCGAGCAGCAAGTCGCGCATGACGACGAGTCCGATCAGCTTCTGCTGGCCGTCGACCACGAAGAGGTAGGTGATGTCGGCGACCGCTTCTTCCTTGCGCAGCATCTCGATCGCCTGCTGCACCGTGGTACCGCTCGGCAGTACGCCGCGCGCGGCGTCTGCCAGCTCGCTGACCTGACCCGGGACCGGCAGCTGCGTGTCGCCCTCGTCGCCCTGCGGGCGCAGGTTCTTCGGCAGCTCGAGCGCGATGCGCAACGCGAGGTCGTGCGGCAATGCGCGCAGCACGGCCTCGATGGTTGCAGGCGGCTCTTGCGCCAGCAGCGTTGCCGCGTCGACTGGCACGCGCGTGCGCGCGGCGCGAATCAATTCCTGCAGCTCGGCGCGGACCTGTGCCGTTGGCAAATCGTTCATGTGCGAATTCCCCTGGTGCGGCGACAGCATAACGTCGCGCGCGCACGCTCATGCATGTTTAGGCAACGCCACCGGTATCGGGCTTGGCTTGACGAAGCCGGAAATCGACATACATACTGGTTGGTATGTAGTTTTTGCCGAGCCTTGGGGATCCCATGTCACCTGCCGTCGCCCGTCGCCAGCCCGATCTGACGCGCCAGAAACTGCTCGAGCGCGCGTTCGAGGAAATCCATCGGCATGGCTTCCGCGCAGCGAGCCTCGATTCGATCCTCATCGACGCCGGCGTGACCAAGGGTGCGCTGTACCACCACTTCCACAACAAGGCCGAGCTGGGCTACGCCGTGGTTGAGGAGGTCGTGCGGCCCTGGATGGAGAGCATGTGGCGCCCGATCATCGAGGCCAACGACCCGATCGACGCCGCGATGCGCGTGATCCGCGAGCGCCTGAAGGCGCGGTCGGAGATGGCGCTGACGCTGGGCTGTCCGTTCAACAACCTGGTGCAGGAAATGTCGCCGGTCGACGATGGCTTTCGCACGCGGCTCGGCGCGATCCTGCATGACTGGCGCAACTCGACCGCCGACGCGCTGAAGCGCGGCCAGAAAAACGGCTTCGTATGCCCGGACGTCGATGCGCGCGCCGCGGCGGCGTTCGTGATCAGCTCGATCGAGGGCTGCGTCGGCATGGCCAAGGCCTCGCAAAGCCGCGAATTCCTCGAGGCCGGCTTCCGCGGCCTGGTGGAGTATCTCGAGCACTTGCGGCCGGCGTCGCATGGAGGTGCCCGATGACCCGCGCCGACGCTCCATCCCGTTACGAAACCGTTGTCGTTGCCTATGCGCGCTGGGTCGTGCGCAACCGCTGGCTTGCCGTGGGGCTGTCGCTGCTCGCGGTCGGCGCGATGGTCGCCGGCGTCACGCGCCTGAAATTCGACACCGATTTTCGCGCCTACTTCGGCTCGGACAACCCGCAGTTGCAAGCCTTCGATGAACAGCAGAAGGTCTACAACAAGTCTGATTCGTTCATGCTCGCGTTCGTGCCACGCGAGGGCAGCGGCCACGCCGATGTCTTCAACCCGTCGGTGCTCGCGGCCGTGCGCGATTTCACCCGCGAGGCGTGGCAGATTCCGTACACGATCCGCGTAGATTCGGTCACCAACTTCCAGTGGACGCAGGCCGATGGCGATGACCTCAAGGTCGAGGCGCTACTGCCCGACGGCGCCGAATTCACTCCGGAGGTGCTCGCGCGCACCGAGCAGCGCGCGATGGGTGAACCGGCGCTGCTCAACCGGCTGGTCAACCGCTCCGGCGGAATGACGCTGGTCAACGTCAACTCGCAATTCCCGCAAGCATCGAACAACGAGCTGCCCGCCGCCGTGGAGAGCGTGCGCGCGCTGCGGGAAGCGTACGAGCAGAAATACCCCGACGTCGAAATCCTGCTGACCGGTTCGAACATGCTCAGCAATGCCTTCACCGAGGCGGCGCGCAAGGACATGGTCACGTTGATCCCGGCCATGTATGCCGTGATCTTCCTGATCATGTGGCTGTTGCTGCGCTCTGCTTACGCTGTGCTGGCCACGCTGCTCGTCGTGTTTTTATCTTCGCTGGCGGCGATGGGGCTCGCGGGCTATTTCGGCATCGGCTTGACGCCCCCGGTGCTGCAGGCACCGCAGATCATCACAGTCCTCGCGGTGGCCGACAGCGTCCACATCTGCCTGACGATGTTTGCGCTGATGCGCGGCGGCCGGTCGAAGCACGACGCGATCATCGAGTCGATGCGGGTGAACTTCACGCCGGTGTTCCTGGTTTCGGCCACTACCTCGATCTGCTTCCTCGGCACCAACTTCACCGATTCGCCGCCGCTCACGGCGCTCGGTAACATCACCTCGATCGGCGGCATGCTGAGCTGGCTGCTCGCGATATTCCTGCTGCCGGCGCTGCTCGCGATCCTCCCCGCGCGCGTGCCGAAGGAGCGCAAGGCCGAGGTCCTGAAGACCCTGATGGATCGCCACGCCGACTTCGTGCTGCGCAACAAGGCCGGCGTTGCGGCGTTCATGGTGGCGTTGATCCTGGGCCTCACGGCGCTGGCGCCGCTCAACGAAGCCAACGACAAGTTCCTGCACTATTTCGACCAGCGCGTGCCGTTCCGCGACGAGACCGACCGCGTCGTCGCTGAGCGGATCGGCTTCTACAGCATCGAGTGGTCGCTGAAGTCGGGCGAGTCCAACGGCATCGCCGATCCCGGGTTTCTGCGCCAGGTGCAGGCCTTCGCCGACTGGTGGTCGACGCAGCCCAAGGTGGTCTACGTCGGCAACTTCGGCGACGTCTTCAAGCGCCTCAACCAGTCGATGCACGGCGACGACCCCTCCTGGTACCGGCTGCCCGACGATCGCGACCTCGCCGCGCAGTACTTGCTGCTCTACGAAATGTCGCTGCCATTCGGGCTCGACCTCAACAACCAGGTCAACATCGACAAATCGTCGGTACGCTTCATCGTGACCTTCCAGAACATGTCGTCGCGCGAGACGCGCGAGGCGGAAGCGCGCGCGCGCCAGTGGCTGCACGAGAATGCGCCGAACCTCGAGACCCACGGCACCGGCCCGCCCGTGATGTTCTCGCACATCGCCAAGCGCAACATCGAGAGCAATTTCCTGTCGCTGCCGCTATGCATGGCCGGCATTTCGCTGCTGCTGCTGCCGGGACTGCGCTCGTGGCGGTTCGGCTTGCTGACGCTGGTCCCCAACCTGGTGCCGCTCGGCATGGCGTTCGGCATCTGGGCGCTGGTGTCGGGCCAGATCATCTTCACGATGGCGGTCGTGGTGAACATGGTGGTCGGCATCATCGTCGACGACACCATCCACTTCCTGTCCAAGTACCTGCGCGCCAAGCGCGAGCTCGGCCTCGCGCCGGAGCCGGCGGTGCGCTACGCCTTCCACGAGGCGGGATCGGCGATGCTCGTCACGACCGCGATCCTTGCCTCCGGCTTCGCCATCCTGTCGATGTCGGCATTTTTGCCGAACGCGACGATGTCGCTGCTGACGACGATCGCCATTGTGGTCGCCTTGCCGGTCGACCTGCTGCTGCTGCCGCTACTGGTGCTGTGGATAGACCGCGAAAAGAAACCCGACACTGAACCCATGGAGTCTGCAGATGAAGCCTTTCCTGCCAAATGACCTGCCATCCTCGTGGACGCGGGGGTCCGGTCTTCTCCGGATTTCCGCCTTCGCGGGAATGACCCTCCTCTGCGCATCGGTGGCTCACGCCCAGACGCCGCAGGAGAAAGGTCTCGCGATCGCCACCGAAGCCGACAAGCGCAATGACGGCTTCGGCGACACTTCCGCGACCATGCAGATGATCCTGCGCAACCGCCAGGGCGAGGAGAGCAAGCGCGAGATCCGCAGCAAGGTGCTCGAGGTCGGCGCCGACGGTGACAAGTCCATGATCGTGTTCGACCAGCCCAAGGATGTTGCCGGCACCGCGCTGCTGACCTTCACGCACAAGGCCGCCGACGACGATCGCTGGCTGTACCTGCCGGCGGTCAAGCGCGTGAAGCGCATTGCCTCGAGCAACAAGAGCGGCCCGTTCATGGGCAGCGAGTTCGCCTACGAGGACCTGGGCTCGCAGGAGCCTGAGAAGTACACCTACAAGTACCTGCGTGACGAAGTCGTCGACGGCAAGGACTGTTTCGTGTCGGAGCGCTATCCGGTCGACAAGGATTCGGGCTACACGCGCATGGTGGTATGGATGGACAAGGCCGAGTACCGGCCGCTGAAGCTCGAGTTCTACGACCGCAAGCAGTCGCTGCTGAAGACCCTGACGCTCGCCGATTACCAGCAATACCTCGGCAAGTACTGGCGCCCCGGCAAGCTCGACATGGTCAACCACCAGACCGGCAAGAGCACCACGCTGCTGTTCAAGGACTACAAGTTCAAGAGCGGTTTCAAGGAGCGTGACTTCGACCAGAACGCGCTGCAAAACGCGCGTTGACAGGGCCGCCCTCTACCAACAAAAGATCAACCTAGCGCGCCGCCGCTTCCTGGCGCGCTTCCGAGAGGAGCCAATCCATGAAGTGCCGCACTTCGGGGCGCGCCGTCGCCCCTGGCGTTGCGAGCATGAAGTAGCCGCGCGTCGAGCGCGTGCCACGCCCCGCGGCGCGCGCCTTCTCGAACGGCGCCACCAGCCGGCCCTCGCGGATCTGGCGCGACAGCAGCGGCAGCCGTCCGAGCGCGACGCCCTCGCCATTCGCAGCGGCCTGGATCATCTGGTCGTAGTGGCTGAAATGCAGCGCGCCGGCCACCTGCAGATCGGGCAATCCCATCGCCTGCAGCCAGACGTCCCATTGCAGGTAAGGCAGCGCGGGCCAGCGCGAGCCGCCGGGATCGTCGTGCAGCAGCACGTGGCGGGCGAGGTCGGCAGGTTCCTTCAACGGACGTGCCTTGTTCCGGAGCAACGCGGGGGCGCAAACCGGCACCACTTCCTCACCGAACAGCTGCGTGGCGCCGGCGGGCGCACGGTCCGGAGCGACATAACGGATGGCGACGTCGATGCGGTCGCGCTCGAGGTCGAGCAGCTCGTTGTTGGCGGCGATGCGCACGTCGATCAGCGGATGCACCTGCCGGAACTTCGCCAGGCGCGGGACCAGCCATAACGATGCGAACGTCACCATGGTCGTGACCGTGATCATGCCGCCGGCGCTGCCCGATAGCCGCTCGACGGTTTGCCCGAGCTCGCCGAGCAGGCGGGCGACGGTCTGCGCCAGAATCTGGCCTTCGTCGGTCAGCAACAGCGCGCGGTGACGGCGCTGGAACAGCGGCACGCCGAGCGCTTCCTCCAGCCCCTGCACCTGGCGGCTGATCGCCGATTGCGTCAGGAACAGTTCGTCGGCCGCCTTGGTGAACGACAGGTGGCGCGCCGACGCCTCGAAGCCCCGCAGCAGCTCGAGCGGCACTTCGCGACGGCGCTTTGCATGCGTGGGGCTCATGCTGAGGATGCCCATAATTCGTTTGAAGGCCTGGCGCCATGGTCGCACCATTCGCTCCGTGCCGCGATCCCTGTCATGCACCAAGCGCATGCAGGGCACCCACGGTAGACGAGATGGAGAACCCCATGAACATCCTGAGCAAGCTCGCCGAAGCCTTCCCCGCCCTGCTGCTGGCCGCCGCCCTGCTGATGCCGGCGCTCGCCGTGCTCTGACCCGGCGCTCCCCGAAACCGTACCGACCCGAGGAAATAACGATGAGTCCGGAAGCCTACCGATTGCGCCTGCACGGCATGACCGGCAGCGGCAACTGCTACAAACCGGCCTTGCTGATGCGACAGCTAGGCATCCCGTTCGACTGGGTCGAAGTCGACATCGTCAAGGGCGGCTCGCGCACGCCCGAGTTCCTCGCCCTGAACCCGAACGGCAAGGTGCCGCTGCTCGAGGTGGTCGACGGCGGCGAGCCGCGCACGCTCGCGGAGTCCAACGCGATGCTCTGCTACCTCGCGGAAGGAACCCGCCTGATGCCGGAGGATCGCTGGCCGCGCGCGCAGGTGATGCAGTGGCTGTTCTTCGAGCAGTACTCGCACGAGCCGTTCATCGCCACCGTGCGCTTCTGGGTGAAATACCTCGGCAAGCGCGACGAATGGCGCGACCGGATCGCGGAGACCTCGAAGAAGGGCTACGCCGCGCTCGGCGTGATGGAGCAGCAGCTCGCGAAGACGCCGTTCCTCACGGGGGATCAGTACACCATCGCCGACATCGCGTTGTATGCGTACACGCACGTCGCGCACGAAGGCGGTTTCGAAATGGAAAACTTCCCTTACTTGCGCGCGTGGCTGGCGCGAGTCCGGCAGACCCAGGGGTTTGTGCCGATGTGAGAGGATTTGGCATGACCGAAATCCTCGCTGAACCCGCCGTAAAGCTGTGCGTGATAGCCGCCGGGGTGTTCTTCATAACCGGCCTGCTCACCGGCGTCTGGAAATACGCGCACATCGCGCGATCGGCGACAGCCACCGCGCCGATCTACGTCGACATCGCGCACCGCGCTGCGTTGATGTACAGCTCGGCGGCGCTGCTGCTCGCGGTGTTCGCCGGGCTGTCGGCATGGTCCAACGGCGTGAACCTGGTCGCCGCGGCGTTGCCACTGGCCTTTTTCGCGTTCGCCATCGGCGGCTACATCGTGCACGGCCTGCTGCGCGACACCGACAACCAGATGCTCAAGCCACACGTGCTGGGCACGGGCACCGTGCACCCGCACGCGATGACGGCATTCATGGGGCTGTTGATGGCCGCCGAGATCGGCGGCTTCGCCGTGTTGTTCGCCGGATTCCTCGTCACGCTCTAGCCGGGCGTACAATCGCCCCATGCGCCGTCGCCAACCCTTCATCGCCGCACTGCTCGCGCTGGCCCTGCTGCTGGGCCAGTGGCTCACGGTGGCGCATCAGCCGGACCACGCCCTGCAGCCGGGCGGCCACGCCTGCGCCGTGTGCGTATACGCGCAGGGAGCCGACACGGGCGCGCTGCCGGTTTCGCTGCTGCCGTTGTTCAGTTTCGCGGCGGAAGCGCCGGCGGAAGCGACGCTCCTCGCTCGAGCCGCGACGTTCGACCACCAGCACCCGATTCGGGGTCCGCCCGCCCTCCTCGCCTGATACCGGTTGCCGCGTTCGCGCGGTCGTCCCGATTTCACGAGGAGAGTGTCTTGCACCGTTCCCTGTTCCGCTTCGCGCTCGGCGCCACTTTGGCCGCTGGCGTCATTCCCGCCGCAGCCCAGAATGCGACGCCGTCGAGCAATCCAAAAATCAGCCTGATCCTGGTTGGCGGCTACGCCGACTACTCGTCGCGCGCGCCCGCGGAAGTCTCCGGCGTGCTGCTCGGGCCCGAGACCGACCTTGCGCCCGCAGGGTTGTCCGTCGGCGAGACCGAACTGGTGGTCGACGCCAACGTCGACGACCAGTTCCACGGCTGGGCCACCGTGGCGCTGGCCAATGAGGATGGCGAAACGGTGGTCGAGCTCGAGGAAGCCTACTTCAACACGCTGGCGCTGCCGCTCGGCCTCGCTGTGAAAGGCGGCCGCTTCTTCTCGGACATTGGCTACCAGAACCACGTGCACGCGCACGGCTGGGACTTCGTCGACCTGCCACTGGTGTACCGCGCGCTGCTCGCCGGCCAGCTCAATGACGATGGCGTGCAAATGCGCTGGCTCGCGCCGACCGACCTGTTCATGGAGTTCGGCGCGGAAATCCTGCGCGGCGGCCAGTTCCCGGCCGGCGGCGAGAGGCGCTCGGGCGCCAATAGCCTCGCGGCGTTCTGGCACCTGGGCGGCGATGTCGGGGCGAGCCAGTCGTGGCGCCTTGGCCTGTCGCATCTTGCCGCGGATGCCGATGACCGCCGCACCGGCGAGGCTGCAGACACCGGTTTCACCGGCGACAGCGACGTGCGCATCCTCGACGTCGTCTGGAAATGGGCGCCCGAAGGCAACGTGACGCGCACCAGCCTGGTCGCGAATGCCGAGTTTTTCTGGCGCGAGGAGGAAGGCACGCTGGTATCCGATCCTGACGGCGCCGCGGTAGCGAGCGCGTACGAGGGCAAGCAGCGCGGCTTCTACGTGCAAGGCGCCTGGCAGTTCATGCCGCGCTGGCGCGCCGGCCTGCGCTACGACCGGCTCGACGCGGCCGACAACGAGATCCCCAACAACCCCGCCGGCGAGTTCAACGGCCTGCTCGACGACTCCTACGCGCCCCAGCGCGTGGCGGCGATGGTGGATTTCTCCAACAGTGAATTTTCGCGACTGCGCGTGCAGCTGGCGCGCGACGAAACGCGCCCCGCGGGCGAGGCGGACACGCAGCTGTTCCTGCAGTACATCCTGAGCCTGGGCTCGCACCCGGCCCACCAGTTCTAGGAGGTCTCCATGACTCGCATCCTCCTGTCCCTCGCGCTGCTGGTGGCTGCAACGCCGGCGCTCGCGCTAAACGTCTTCGCCACCGTGCCGGAATGGGGCGCGC
Organism: Verrucomicrobiia bacterium; assembly: GCA_035526825.1. Taxonomy (GTDB): domain Bacteria; phylum Pseudomonadota; class Gammaproteobacteria; order Nevskiales; family Nevskiaceae; genus JACPFV01. Next base: position 20,956 of record DATLBT010000066.1, read on the forward strand.
TCGCGCGTGAACTCGGCGGCGGTGACGTCGAGGTCTACGTTGCCACCACCGCGCTGCAGAACGTGCACCGCATCCAGGCGCGGCCGAGCTTGATCGCGCAGTACCGCAAGGCGCAGCTCGTCGTCGCAACCGGGGCGGACCTCGAGTCGGGCTGGCTGCCGGCACTCGCCGAGAAGGGCAACAACCCGACCGTGCTGCCCGGCACGGAGGGTTTTTTCGAAGCGTTTCGCCACGTCCGCATGCTCGAGGTGCCGCAGGTGGTGGACCGCTCGCTCGGCGACGTGCATCCGTACGGCAACCCGCACATCCAGACCGCCGCGCCGAACATCCTGGCGATTGCCGGCCCGCTGTCAGTGCGCATGGCGGCGCTCGATCCGGCGCATGCCGAGGGCTATCGCGCGCGTTTCGCCGCGTTCGAGGTGACATGGCGCGCGGCGCTCACGAAATGGGAAGCCCGCGCCAAGCCGCTCGCCGGCGTCGGGGTGGTGAGCTCGCATCGTGACTCGAGCTACCTGTACGCGTGGCTCGGGCTGCGCGAGGTCGCCACGCTGGAGCCCAAGCCGGGGATTCCGCCGAGCGCCGGACACCTCGAACAAGTGCTGTCGACGCTGCAGGCGACGCCGGCGCGCATGGCGCTGCGCGCGGCGTACCAGGATGACAAGCCGGCGCGCTGGATCAGCGATCGCACCGGCATTCCGGTCGTCACGCTGCCGTTCACCGTCGGCGGCGCGCCCGGCACCGACGATCTGTACGGCTACTTCGATGTGACCCTGCAGCGCCTGCTCGATGCCGCGGGCACGACGGCTGGCGGGCGATGAACTTCGACTGGGGCGTGCTCGGCGCGCCGCTGGCGGCCGGACTCATCGTCAGCGCGATGCACGTGCCGCTCGGCCGGCGCGTGCTCGAGCGCGGCATCATCTTCATCGACCTGACCATCGCCCAGGTCGCGGCGCTCGGCGCGGTGCTCGGCGAACTGTGGCATTTCAGCGAGAGCGGCTGGGCCAGCCACCTGCCCGATGCCATCGCGGCGTTCGTCGCCGCCGGCCTGCTGGCGTGGACCGCGAAGCGCCTGCCGGATGTGCAGGAAGCGATCATCGGCACGCTGTATGTCGTCGCGGCCAGCGCTGCGGTCCTTGCGGTGGCCCATAACCCGCACGGCGGCGAGCACCTTGAAGAGCTCCTGTCGGGCCAGATCCTGTGGGTCGCCCAGGGCGAGGTCATTGCGGCCGGACTCGTGTTCGCGCCGCTGCTGGCGGCATGGGCGCTGTGGGGACGCACGCGCGAGGTGGCGTTCTACTTCCTGTTCGCGATCGCGGTGGTGGCGTCGGTGCGCGTGATCGGCGTGTTCCTGGTTTTCGCAACCTTGATCCTGCCGGCGCTGGCGGCGCATGGGCTTTCCGGCCGGCGCGGCCTTGCGCTCGGCTACGCCGTGGCGGCGACCGGCTACGGGCTCGGGCTGTGGTTGTCCGTGCCGCTGGACCTGCCCGCCGGACCGCTGATCGTCTGCACGCTCGCGGCGCTGACGCTTGGCACTGCCCTTTCGCGAAAATTCCTGAAAGCATCACGCTGATGTTCGATCACTTGCGAAAGCTTCTCGGCGACAGCGCCCGCGCGCCGGCGCAGGCGCCGGCCGACGAGCAGCGCCTCGCCGCCGCGGTGCTGCTGCTCGAAGTCGCGCGCGCCGATTACGAGCACCAGCCGGCGGAGCGCGTGGCGCTGCGTGAAGGCCTGGCGCGGGAATTCGGAGTGGATGCCGGCGCGCTCGACACGCTGCTGTCCGAGGCCGAGCTTAAGGCGAAGCAATCGGTCTCGCTGTACGAGTTCGTGCAGGCGCTCAACCGAACGATGTCGCAGGACGACAAGCGCGGCCTTCTGAACCTGATGTGGCGCGTCGCCCACAGCGACGGCCGGGTCGATCCGCACGAGGAGCACCTGCTGCGCCAGATCGCCGACCTGCTGCACCTGTCGCACGCAGATTTCATCCGCGGCAAGCTCGCCGGCGAGCAAGGCAAGAAATAAAGAATCACGCAAAGGCGCAAAGAGACAGAAAGACGCAAAGAAACATGCTGAAATTATTCCTGGCGCCTTTCTTTTCCTTTGCGCCTTTGCGTGCCTTCTTGAATCTTCTGGACTAGCGGCGCCGCGAGGTGCCGTAGGAGACGTACACCGCGAAGTCCGGCGAGCCGTTGACGCTCGCGTCCTCCTGGATGCCGATGTCGAACACCGAATCGGCGCCGGTCTGCCACTGCAGGCCGATCGTGACCGGCGCGCCCTTGCGCGCGAGCGGCGTCACCGTGGCGCCGTCGTACAGTTGCGTGTGCGCATTGCCCTGCAATGACAGACGTGTGTCGGCGGTGACCGGCACCAGCAGGCCGAGGCCACCGAAGAACACCTCCTCATTCTGCATCGCGGTGAGCACCTCGCCCCGCTCGTTGCGCGAATAGCCGGCCGAGAGATACCCGGACCACGTGCGCGGCAGCGGCAGGCCGAGGTCGACCCACACCGCGCCGCCGAGGTTGTCGCCGGACAGTGCGGCGCCGTCGCCGGTGGGAAATTTCAGCATCGCGCGCAGCGCAGAATCCTGGCCAAGAGCGGTGCCGAGGCCGAGCGCGACGTCGCCAAGCCCGTTGACCTCCTCGATCTCGTCGAGCAGCGTCACGCCGTCGCGCACGTAGCGGTAGCGGTACTGGTCTTCGGTCGCGAACTCGCGGCCGCCGTTGGGCAGGCCGAACCAGCCGTGCCAGTCCTGGATCCACGAATCGAGGAAGCCGCCCCCGCGATCCAGCATTGGCACGTGGAGGCTGTAGTCCCAGCCGTTGCCAAGCGCGCCGCGATAGTCGATGCGCATCCGCCGCGTTTCGCCGTCGAGCAGGATGCACTCGCTGGCGCAACTGCCTTCGGTGGCGTACTCGTTGGCGGCATCGAAGGTGATCCGCACGTCGGGCCGACCGGGCGGCGTGATGGCGGTTTCCCCGAGTGACGGCAGCGCGAAGGGTCGGGTCAGGGGCGAGGCGTTGCCGCCCGGCGCGAACTCGCCGGCGGTTGCCGGCGAAGCCAGGAAAACCAGACAGGCCAGCAGGCCGAGGGGACGGGTCATGGCGGGGATGCTAGCATCGCCGCCCCATGCCACGGAGCGAAGCGCCGTAACAATGAAGTACGCCATCGAAAACCTGCGCATCCGGTCGGTGACGGCGGTGTCGACGCCGGCCGAGGTGCAGGCCGAGCTGCCGGTCAGCGAAGTTGCCGCGCAGACCGTGCTGCGCGCGCGCGCCGAGGCCCAGCGCCTGTTGCGTGGCGAGGACGATCGGCTGCTGGCGATCGTCGGCCCGTGCTCGATCCACGATCCGGCTGCGGCGCTCGAGTACGCCGCGCGCCTCAAGGCGCTGCGTGAGGAGCTCGCCGACGAGCTGCTCATTGTGATGCGCGTGTATTTCGAAAAGCCGCGCACTACGGTCGGCTGGAAAGGGCTGATCAACGACCCCGACCTCGACGAGAGCTTCAAGATCGACAAGGGCCTGCGCATTGCGCGCAAGTTGCTGCTCGAGCTCAACGAGCGCGGCCTGCCGGCGGGTGTCGAGTACCTGGACATCCTCACGCCGCAATACGTCGCCGACCTCGTGAGCTGGGGCGCCATCGGCGCGCGCACCACCGAGTCGCAATTGCACCGCGAGATGGCCTCGGGCCTGTCGTGCCCGGTCGGCTTCAAGAATGGCACCGACGGCTCGGTCAAGGTCGCGGTCGATGCGGTGCTGTCGACGCGCAGCCCCCATCGCTTTTTGTCGCTCACGCAATCCGGCCAGGTGTCGATCTTCGAGACCGCCGGCAACCCGGACAGCCACATCATCCTGCGGGGCGGCTCGTCCGGCACCAATTACGACGGCAAGAGCGTCGACGCCGCCTGCGCCGCGCTGATCAAGGCGGGCCTGCCGGCGCAACTCATGATCGACTTCTCCCACGCCAACAGCGCCAAGCAGCACAAGCGCCAACTCACGGTTGCCGAAGACGTCGCCCACCAGGTCGCCGGCGGCGACCGTCGGATCGTCGGCGTGATGGTCGAGAGCCATCTGGTCGAGGGCCGGCAGGAAATCGGGCCGCCGGCCGCGATGACCTACGGCCAGAGCGTCACCGATGCCTGCCTGCACTGGGAAGACACGGCGACGCTGCTGCGGGGCCTGGCCCGGTCCGTATCCCAGCGCCGCCGCCGACTCGTCGCCAACGCCTGAGGGCGTAGGGTTTTTAATCTACAGTGGCCTGCTCCCGGGCGCCGATAATGGAAGGATGGCGCCCGCCCCCGACTCGAACGCACTGCTTGCGACTCCCGACAGCGAACTGCCGACCGGGCTGTTCCGTCAATTGCTCGATGCGGCACCCGTCGCCATGGTCATCGCCGACGATCGCGGCAACATCGTGCTGGTCAACGCGCAGGTTGAAACACTGTTCGGCTGGCAGCGCGCCGAACTGCTCGGCCAGTCGATCGAGCGGCTGATCCCGGAGCGCCTGCACGACGCCCAGCATGGCCGTCGCCGCGATGGCACCAAGTTCCCGGTCGACGTCAGCCTGTCGCCGCTCGACCTCGGCAGCCAGCGCCTCGTCATCGCGGCCGTGCGCGACGTCACCGAACGCCGCCGCGTCGAGGAGGCACTGCGGGAAAACCAGCAACGATTGTCCGAGGCGCAGGAAATCGCGCACATGGGCAGCTGGGAATGGAACATCACCCACAACACGCTGCGCTGGAGCGATGAGCTGTACCGAATCTACGGCCTGGAACCGGACCAGTTCATGGCGACCTACGAAGGCTACCTGCAGCGCCTGCACGAGGACGACCGCGCGCGCATCCACGATGCCGTGCAGCGTGCCTATCGCACGCACGAGCCGTTCGAGTTCCTCGAGCGCGTGGTGCGTCCGGGAGGCGAGGTGCGCTGGCTGTTGAGTCACGGCCGCGTGACCTGCGACGACCGCGGCCAGCCGGTCCGCATGACCGGCACCTGCCAGGACATCACCGAACGCAAGCGCGCCGAGCAGAGTTTTCGCGAACTGCTCGAGGCAGCGCCCGATGCGATGGTCATGGTGGGCGCCGATGGCTCCATCGTGCTGGTCAACTCGCAGGTCGAGCGCCTGTTCGGCTGGGATCGCGCCGAGCTGTTGGGCAAGCCGGTGGAAATCCTGATCCCGGACCGTTTACGCGCGCTGCACGAGGACCATCCCGCCGGCCACTTCGCCGCGCCGCGCGCGCGCGGCATGAGCGTGGGCCTCCAGCTCTATGGCCGGCGCAGCGATCAAACCGAGTTCCCGATCGAAATCAGCCTGTCGCCGGTCACGACCGAGTCCGGAATCATGTCGATGGCGGCGATCCGCGACATCACCGAGCGCAAGCGCGTCGATGCGGCGCTGGTGCAACGCGCCGAGGCACTGGCGCGTTCCAACGAGGAGCTCGAGCAGTTCGCGTACGTCGCCTCGCACGACCTGCAGGAGCCGCTGCGCACCGTCGCGAGCTTCACCCAGCTGCTGCAGCGTCGCCAGCAGGAACGCCAGGACCCGCAGCTTGCGCAGTACGTCGAGTTCATCACCACCGGCGTGCGCCAGATGCAGGGCCTTATCGAGGACCTGCTCGCCTACTCACGCGTGATGCGCGGCTCGCAAGCGGCGCAGGTCGTGGACCTCGAGGATATCCTGCGCACCGCGCTCACCAACCTCGCGGCGACCACCGCCGCCGCCAACGGCCGCGTGACTTCAAGTCCGCTGCCGACGGTCACCGGCCATCACGGCCAGCTGGTTCAGCTGCTGCAGAACCTCGTTGGCAATGCGCTGAAGTACCACGGTCAAGCACCGCCGGAGGTGCATATCAGCGCGCACCGCGACCCGCACGCGTGGCAGATTTCGGTTGCCGACAACGGCATCGGCATCGACCCTGCGCACTTCGAGAGAATTTTCGTGATCTTTCAGCGCCTGCACACGCGTGAGCGCTACGCCGGCACCGGCATCGGCCTTGCGCTATGCCGCAAGATCGTGACGCTGCACGGCGGCAGGATCTGGGCGGAATCGCCGGGCACCGGGAAGGGCTCGACGTTCCATTTCACGCTGCCGGATGCGTTGACCGACAGCTGACGCGCCTTACCAGTGCTCGCCGCGAAGCACGTTGGCGAACACGACCTGCTCGAGCGTCGGCTTCTGATCCTTGGCGCCCTTGGCGGCGGCCGACGACGGGAACAGCTGAAAGCCCTTGTTGAGCACAAAGTCGTTGATCTTCGGCCACAGCGCGTAACTGATCGACGCCGCCGTGCCGAGCGCGGTGGCGACACTCTTGGGCTTGTCGAGGATCGCCTTGAGCACGGTGTCCCCGGCCTTCTCCGGCGACCACGCCGGCACGTAGTCGTACATCTTGGTCGGCGCAATCATCGGCGTGCGCACCAGCGGCATGTAGATCGCCGTGATGTCGATGTTCTTGTGCTTGACCTCCGCTGACAGGCAGCGGCTGAAGGCGTCGAGCGCGGACTTGCTCGCGACATACGCCGAGAAGCGCGCCGCGTTGGCGAGCACGCCGATCGAGCTGATGTTGACGATCTGGCCGCTGCGCCGCTTTGCCATCACCGGCAGCAATTTCAGGATCAGGCGCACGCAGCCGAAGTAGTTCAGCTGCATGGTGCGCTCGTAATCGTGGAAACGGTCGAGCGACTCCATCACCGCGCGGCGGATCGAGCGGCCGGCGTTGTTGACCAGCACGTCGACGTGGCCGAAGTCGTTGAGCACCTGGTCGGCCATGGCGTCGATCGACTCCATGTTGGACAGGTCGCACGGGTAGACGTGGGCCTCGCCGCCGGCTTTCTGGATGATGCGCTGGGTCTCCTCGAGCTTTTCGCGCGTGCGCGCGACCAGCAGCACTTTCGCGCCGGCCGCGGCGCATTTCTTGGCCGTGATCAGGCCGATGCCCGACGACGCGCCGGTAATGAGGATCACCTTGCCCTGCAGCCTGCGCGCGGCGCGGCGCGGCACGCGCACATGGGTGTCGAGGTGCAGCTCCCAGTACTGCCATAGCAGCGGCGCGTAGTCCTTGATGTCCGGACAGGCGATGCCGGTGCCCTTCAGCGCCGCGCGCGCATTCTGGTCGTCGAAAGTCGCGCGATTGGTGATGTAGCCGAGGGCCGAGACTGGCACGCCGACCGCATCCGAAACGCGCTTGGCGAGGTTGCCCGGCACGCGGTCGGCGAGGCGCGAGGCGAGCTGCTTCATCGGCTCAGGCACTCGCGGCAACTCGAAGTTGCGCGCGATGTCAGGGCCGTGCGCGGCGCGGATCAGCGTGCGCATCAGTTCGCCGACGGTCGGTGCGTCCGACTGCACGAGGAAGAAGGCCTTGCCATCGTGGCCGGCCTGGTGCGCGATAGCGACCATCGCGTCGGCAACGTAATCGACCGGCACCACCGGCACGCGGCCGCCCTCGACACCGAGCAGCGGCAGCCAGCGTGGCAGCCGGTCGCGGACCTTCTGGATGGTCTTGAAGAAGTAGTACGGGCCGTCGACCTTGTCCATCTCGCCGGTCTGCGACGAGCCGACCACGACGCCCGGCCGGTACACGCGCCACGGCGCCGTGCATTCCTCGCGCACGATGCGCTCGGACTCAAACTTGGTGCGGTAGTACGGGTGCTTGAGCTCCTGGCCTTCGTCGAACATGTCTTCGGTGAAGCTGCCGACGAAATCGTCGCCGGCGACGGCGACGGAACTGACGTGGTGCAGCGTCGTCTTGTCGCCGAGCGAGTTGACGAAGTTGACGACGTTGCGCGTACCCTCGTTGTTGACGCGATCCGCGGTCTCGTCGTCCATGTTCATGTCATAGACGGCGGCCAGGTGGAACACGTGGTTGTAGCCGGCGCCGTTGGCGCCCTGGTTTTCGCCGGTGATAAGCCCGGGCGTGGTGATGTCGCCCCACACCGCGTGCAGGCGCTCCCCGGCTTCTCCGAAGCGCGCCTTGAGAGCCTCGAACTTGTCGGCCGAGGTTTCCCGGATCAGGACGTAAACCTGGGCGTTCTTGCGCGCCAGCAGGCGCTCGACGACGAAGCGGCCGATGAAGCCGGTGCTGCCGGTGACGAAATATTTCATGGTGCTCTCCTCCGCCCGAATCCTGTCCCC
>DATLBT010000067.1:0-45553 GCA_035526825.1 Verrucomicrobiia bacterium
TGAGCGGCAAGGTCGCCGCCATCGTGGGCGCGCCACCGGACGGCAAGGCGCACGTGGTTTTCTTCCGCCCGAGCAAGTTCGTCGGCGCTGCGATTGGCTTCAAGGTGCGCGAGAACGAGGTCGAGCTGGGCAAGTTGCGCAATGGCAACTATTTCGTGCTGGCGGTCGAGCCGGGCGTGCACAGCTACGTGGTGCATTCCGAGGCAAAGGACGTAACCCGCATCGAGGCGGAGGCCGGCGAAACCTACTTCCTGTCGGGCTCGCTCAACATGGGTGTGCTCGCAGGCCGGCCCAACCTCAGCCCGTCCGATGCGGCCGCCTTCGAGGCAGTGCTGCCAAAGCTCAAGAAGTCCAAGCCACTGGACTGAGGCGACCCGTCTCCGAGGTCCGCTGGCACCCCCGGCGGGCCTCTGCGATACTCCGGGGGATAGCGGCGTTTCAGCCGCTGTTTGTTGACCTCGGGGAGTACGGGAATGTTCGAGCAGTACGGTTTGACCTTGGCGCTGGGCGCGGCCGCCCTCGCCATCATCTACGGGCTGGTGACTGCGCGATGGATCATGGCGCAGCCGGCCGGCAACGAGCGCATGCAGCAGATCGCAGGCGCGATCCAGGAAGGCGCCGGCGCCTATCTGCGCCGCCAGTACCAGACCATCGCCGTCGTTGGCGTGGTGTTGTTCCTCGTCATCGGCCTGGGGCTCAAGAGCTGGCCGACCGCGATCGGCTTTGCCATCGGCGCCGTGCTCTCGGGCCTGGCCGGCTTCATCGGCATGTTCGTCTCGGTACGCGCCAACGTGCGCACGGCGCAGGCGGCGACACTGGGCCTGAATCCCGCGCTGAACGTCAGCTTCAAGGGCGGCGCCATCACCGGCATGCTGGTCGTGGGCCTCGGCCTCCTTGGCGTGGCCGGCTACTTCGGCATGGTCATGGGCCCCGAGCACACCGCGGAAGGGCTGAACCACGCGCTCAAGCCGATGATCGGCCTGGCCTTCGGTTCCTCGCTGATCTCGATCTTCGCGCGCCTCGGCGGCGGCATCTTCACCAAGGGCGCCGACGTCGGCGCCGACCTGGTGGGCAAGGTCGAAGCCGGCATTCCGGAAGATGACCCGCGCAACCCGGCGGTCATTGCCGACAACGTCGGCGACAACGTCGGCGATTGCGCCGGCATGGCAGCGGACCTGTTCGAGACCTACGCCGTCACCGTCATCGCCTCGATGCTGATTGCCGGCATTGCGTTCGAGACCTACGGCTGGGCCGGCGCGATGTACCCGCTGCTGCTCGGCGCGGTGAGCATCCCGGCCTCGATCATCGGCACTTTCTTCGTCAAGGCGCGCGACGGCGGCAAGATCATGAACGCGCTGTACCGCGGCCTCGCCGTGTCCGGCGTGCTCGCCGCGATCGCGTTCTACTTCGTGACCGCGTCGCTATTCGAAGCCAGCCTCGGCATGCCGCTGTTCTACTGCACGCTGATCGGGCTTGCGCTCACGGCGGCGATGGTCGTCATCACCGAGTACTACACCGCCACGGAATACGCGCCGGTGCAGCAGGTGGCGAAAGCCTCCGAGACCGGCCACGGCACCAACGTCATCGCCGGCCTCGCCGTGTCGATGAAGTCGACCGCCGCGCCGGTGCTGGTCGTTGCGCTGGCGATGTGGTGCACGTTCCACATCGCCGGCCTGTTCGGCATTGCCATCGCGGCGACCGCGATGCTGTCGATGGCCGGCATGATCGTCGCGCTCGACGCTTACGGCCCGATCACCGACAACGCCGGCGGCATCGCCGAGATGAGCGGCATGGACAAGTCGATTCGCAAGACGACCGACGCGCTCGATGCGGTGGGCAACACGACCAAGGCCGTCACCAAGGGCTACGCGATCGGCTCGGCCGGCCTTGCCGCGCTGGTGCTGTTCGCCGACTACTCGCACAAGCTCGGCGAGCTGGGCATGCAGGTGGACTTCTCCATCAACAATCCCGATATCGTCATCGGCCTGCTGATCGGCGGCATGATCCCCTACCTGTTTGGCGCGTTCGCCATGCAGGCGGTGGGCCGCGCGGCAGGTTCGGTGGTCGTGGAAGTGCGCCGCCAGTTCCGCGAGATCAAGGGCATCATGGAAGGCACCGCCAAGCCGGACTACGCCAAGAGCGTGGACCTGCTGACCAAGGCCGCCATCCGCGAAATGATGATCCCGTCGATGCTGCCGCTGTTCATCCCGATCATCGTCGGCGTGACGCTCGGCCCCGACGCGCTTGGCGGCCTGCTGATGGGCACCATCGTGACCGGCCTGTTCGTGGCGATCTCGATGTGCACCGGCGGCGGCGCCTGGGACAACGCCAAGAAGTACATCGAAGAAGGCCACCACGGCGGCAAGGGCTCCGAGGCCCACAAGGCCGCTGTCACCGGCGACACCGTCGGCGACCCGTACAAGGACACCGCGGGCCCGGCCATCAACCCGCTGATCAAGATCATCAACATCGTCGCGCTGCTGCTGGTGCCGTTGCTTTAAGGGATTAGGGATTAGGGGTTGGGGATTAGGGCCGGAGAGATTCGGCCCTAGTCTTTTGCGTCTCCCCCCGATCCCTAATCCCCAATCCCGCCTCGCTATACTTCCCCGCAGCATTTCAGGGAGTTCCGGATGAGCTGGGAATTGGTGCAGACCGGACGCGACGTGCCGAATGACGTCAACGTGATCATCGAAATCCCGATGAACAGCGAGCCGGTGAAGTACGAGGTGGACAAGAAAAGCGGCGCGATCTTCGTCGACCGAATCCTGACGACGCCGATGCGTTATCCCTGCAACTACGGCTTCGTGCCGCACACGCTGTGTGGGGACGGCGACCCGGTCGATGCGCTCGTGATGATGCCGTTCCCGCTGATACCGGGGTCGGTGATCAACTGCCGGCCCATCGGCATGCTCGAGATGTCCGACGAGGCGGGGACCGACGAGAAAGTGGTCGTCGTGCCCACCACCAAGGTCAGCCCCCTGTACCGCGACGTCGACACGGTGCGCGGCTTGCCGTCGATCATCCGCGACCAGATCGCGCACTTCTTCCAGCACTACAAGGACCTCGAGAGGGGCAAGTGGGTCAAGATCGAGGGCTGGCACGGACCCAACGATGCGCGACGCACCATCACGGAAAGCGTCGCGCGCTACAAGGATTCGCCAAGCAAGCTGCATTTCTGACAGCGCGACTTAGGAGAGAGCCATGCTGAAGAGATTGTTTCCGCTCGCAACCGTGTTGCTGGCGGCCTGCGCGGGCAACCCGCCGCCCCCGCCGCTTGCCGAGCCTGCGCCGCCGCCGGCGATCATCACCGACGAGGGCACCAGCACGTCCGACGCCGACAGCGTCGAGGCGCCGCCGCCGGACGCGCCCGCCAAGCCGCAACAGACCGACGCCGGGCGTTTCCGCATCGGCGTGGCATCGATGGACAGCGCCGAGGCGACCCGGGCCTGGGTGACGAAGCTCGAGGCCGCGGGCTATCGCACCGAGATCCTGCCGGTCGAGATCGACGGCAAGACCTGGCACCGCGTCTTGCTGCCGGGATACGCCAGCCTCGAAGAAGCGCGCGCCGCGGTTCCGTTCATCGAGAAGGAATTCGGCGCGACCGGCGTCTGGGTCACCTCGCGGCGCCGCGCGCCGCTGCCGGCGGCAGTGGCTCCCGCGGAGCCTGTGCCTGCGGAAGCGCCGATGCCTGCAGTGCCCGAGCCCACGGCACCCCCTGCACCCACCGCACCTGCCGAGTCCGAGCCGACCCCGAAATCGTAGGAAGGCGGCCGGCAATTCAAGCCGGCCAGAGCCACGCCGCACCTCGCACGCCGCTCGAGTCGCCGTGCTTCGCCTGCACCAGTTTCGTCGCGATGCGATCGGAGAACACCCACTCGTCCCACAGCTTCGGCACGTTGCGGTAGAGCCGTTGCACGGACGACACGCCGCCGCCCAGTACGATGACGTCGGGATCCAGCAGGTTGATGACGTGCGATAGGGCGCGCGCGAGGCGATCCTCGTAGCGCGCGAGCGTGGCGTTGGCCGGCTCGTCTCCGGACTCGGCGCGCGCCACGATCTGTTCCGCACGCATCGATTCGCCGGTCACGCGGGCGTGGTCGGCGCCGAGGCCTGAGCCCGAGATCCAGGTCTCGAGGCAGCCGTGCTGGCCGTGCCAGCAGCGCGGTCCCGGTAACTCGCCCCATTCCGGTCGCGGCCACGGCAGCGGGTTATGGCCCCATTCGCCGCCGATCCCGTTTGCTCCGTGCAACACCTGTCCGCCCACCACCACGCCGCCGCCGCAGCCGGTGCCGATGATCACGCCAAACACGCAGCGCGCCCCGGCCGCGGCGCCATCGGCCGCCTCGGACAACGCGAAGCAATTGGCATCGTTCGACATGCGCACCTCGCGGCCCAAGGCACGCTCGAGATCCTGGCGAATCGGCTGGCCGTTCATGAACGTCGAGTTGCTGTTGCGCAGCAGGCCGTTCACCGGTGACATCGAGCCGGGATGGCCGATGCCGACGTCCAGCTCCCCGGCGCCGGCGTGCTGCTCGAGCATCCGCACCAGACCGGTGACCGCAACCAGCGCCGAGGCGTAGTCACGCGGCGTCGGCACACGCTCGCGGTGGACGATCTGCGACCGGGGGCCCATGACCACGCCCTCGATCTTGGTGCCGCCCAGGTCGATGCCGATCCGCATTCTTTCACTGGCCATCGCCGAATCCTAGCAAGCTCGCCGAGGCCTTCCGCTATCCTGCCGCGCGTGACGAATCCGAACGCCGTGATGCGCCTCGCCGAGCTCGAACCCGGCGCGCTTGAGCGCGTGCTCGCGCCTTACGGCCTCGTCGTGGAGCGCTCCAATGCGCCCGCGATTCCGGGCAGCTACTGGGGCGAGTCCGAAGCCGGACTCATTGCCAACCGGCTGATCGTGCGCGACGACACGCCGGTGCACTCCGCGCTGCACGAAGCCTGCCACTGGATCTGCGCAAAAAATAGGGACGCACACGCTTTTCGTGACGAAAAGCGTGTGCGTCCCCATTTTTCGGTGCACACCGATGCCGGTGGCGACGACCTCGAGGAATGCGCGGTGTGCTACCTGCAGGTAAGGCTCGGCGACCGGCTCGCGGGGTTCACGTCGGCTCGAATGCTTGCCGACATGGACGCCTGGGGCTACAGCTTCCGGCTCGGCTCTGCGCGGGCCTGGTTTGAGCAGGACGCCGCCGATGCACGCGGCTGGCTTGCGGCGCGCGCGCTGCTCCCCCAGTGAGCCGCGCAAGCGCGCCTGGGCGCCGTCAGGCCGCTGCGGTACCTCGCGCGCTGTAACGCACCGTGCCATTGCGACCTCGGCGCTTGGCTTCGTACAGCGCCTGGTCAGCCTGGCCGAACAGCTCCGCAGGACCCGGGCCGTCTGGACCCTCGATCGCGGCGATGCCGGCAGACAGCGTCATGACCTTGTTCGGCGCGCCGGCGTGCTCGATTTCGAGCGCGACCAGCTGCGCCAGCACGCGGCGCGCGACGTCCTCGCCGCCCGTCGCGGTGGCCTCGGGCAGCACGATGCCGAATTCCTCGCCGCCGAGTCGCGCGACGATGTCGGTCGCGCGATTGGCGCAGCGCGACAGCAATTGCGCGATCTTGACCAGCGCCGCGTCACCCGCGGGATGGCCGTACTGGTCGTTGTAGGACTTGAAATGATCGAGGTCGATGAGCACGACCGCCAGCGGCTGGCGGTTGCGGCGCGCGCGCTCCCACTCGCGCTGGAAATGTTCCTCGAAGTAGCGCCGGTTGTGGAGGTCGGTGAGCGGGTCGCGGTAGGACAGCCGCGTGAGCTCGGCTTGCGCGTCGTGCAGCGCGTCCTCGGCGGTGCGTCGATCATGGATATCGGCCATGGAGCCGGCGAGGCGCACGATGCGGCCCGCGCCGTCGACGTCGGCACGTGCGCGCGAGTTGAACCAGCGATAGCCGCGGTCCCGCGTGCGCAGGCGGCAATCCACGTTCATGGTGCGGGTCCGGCGCAGCTGCGCGACGCCCTCTTCCCATGCCCTCTCCCGGTCGTCGGGGTGCAGCAGCGCCCGCAGGTGGTCCGCGCTAGGCTCGAGTTCATCCGGCCGGTAACCGAGCAGCTCGTAGAAGCGCGGCGACCACCAGCGCTTCTCCGGGGGTCCTATCCAGCGATCCCAAACGCCAACCTCCAGGCCCTCGACCACCAGGTTGAAACGCCGCTCGCTCTCGGCGAGCTTGTCCATCAGTTCGGTGCGGCCGCGCATTTCGGCGACTTCCGCGGCCTGGCGGTCTATCTGCTCCTCGTATTTGGGCAGCGCATGCATCAGCAGGATGAACAACGGATTGGCCACCAGCAGCCAGATCAGCACCGAAGCGACCCCCGGCCGCGCCACGCTGAAACCGACGTGCTTGTACAGACCGGGCAGCGTAATCAGCACGAACAACAACCACATGATCCACGAAAACCGCAGCGCCGAGCGCGCGCGCATAACCGCTACGGCGCCTAGGTACACGAGCGCGGTGCAAGCGAAATGCAAGCGGAAGAAATCCACGCGCGGGTCCTCGAACATCGGCCCGTAAAGCGTTGCGATCATGCGCTGCAGCAGCAGCAGGCACATGATGCCGATGCCGACCATACCGATGCGGTCGAGCGCGATTCGATCGCCGCGCTCTGCCTTGCGCTGCGTGATCGGCAGCAGCAGCGCGCAGCTCAGCGTTGCGACGACGAACATCACCAGCTCGATCGGCTGCACCTTGGGCAGCTCGAGCATGGCCAGCGCGCCGCCGAACGCCATCAGCCCGACCAGTGTCAGCGCCGCCTGCAGCGTCCGCAACCGCGCGCGATCAAGGGGGTCGCGGATCATCCTTCCTCCCGAAGGTGATTTCCGTCTCAATTATGCAGGCAGCATGCCGGCCGCCCATTCGACTCCACACCACCGTTCATCCCCCTCGCGGGCGAATCGATGACGAAAATCGTCACGGCTGACGCGCAGTGGCAGCTTTAACGCGCCTTGGCCTGGGCCGCGACCGCGTCAGCCGCGCGTTTTGCCGCCTGCGGGTCACCCAGGTAGCGATGCGAGCGTGGCTTGAGGTTCGAGTCCAGCTTGAACAGCAGCGGGATGCCGGTGGGAATGTTCATCTCCACGATGTCCTGCTCCGACATCCCGGTCAGGTACTTGTACAGAGCGCGCAAGCTATTGCCGTGCGCCGTGACCAGCACGATCTGGTTGGCCTTGAGTTGCGGGGCGATCGACTTCTTCCAATAGGGCAGTACGCGCTCGAGCGTAGTCTTCAGGGATTCAGTCCCGGGCAGCAGCTTGGCCGGCACGTCGGCGTAGCGGCGGTCATGCCTCGGATGGCCGGGGTCACTCTTCTTCATCGGCGGCGGCGGGATGTCGTAGCTGCGCCGCCACACCTTGACCTGCGCCTCGCCGTGCGCAGCCGTGGTCTGCGCCTTGTCGAGGCCCTGCAGCGCGCCGTAGTGCCGTTCGTTGAGGCGCCAGTGGCGGTGCACGGGAATCCACATCTGGTCCATCACGTCGAGCGCGGTCCACAGCGTGCGGATCGCGCGCTTGAGCACCGAGGTGTGCGCGACGTCGAACTGGAGGCCTTCGGCTTTCATCAGCTCGCCGGCGCGCCTGGCTTCCTCGAGGCCTTGTGCGGTGACGTCGACGTCGACCCAGCCGGTGAAACGGTTCTCCAGGTTCCACTGGCTCTGGCCGTGGCGAAGAAGGACGAGTGTTCTGTGGCTCATGCGCGCAGGTCTCTCAGGCAGAAACGGGGGCGCCGGTCTTCTGCCGGACTTCCTCGAGGGTGACGCCGGGCGCGAGCTCGACCAGCTTGAGACCCGCTGGGGAAACATCGAGCACGCAGAGTTCGGTGATGATGCGGTTGACTACGCCCACGCCAGTCAACGGCAACGTGCATTGCTGCAGGATCTTGTGTTCGCCGCCCTTGGCCGTGTGTTCCATGAGCACGACGACCTTCTTCACGCCGGCCACGAGGTCCATGGCGCCGCCCATGCCCTTGACCAGCTTGCCGGGGATCATCCAGTTGGCGATGTCGCCCTTGTCGGTCACCTGCATCGCGCCGAGGATCGACAGGTTGATGTGGCCGCCGCGGATCATCGCGAACGAATCCGCGCTGTGGAAAAATGCCGCGCCCTTGCGCGCGGTGATGGTTTGCTTGCCGGCGTTGATGAGGTCGGCGTCGACTTCCTCGTCCTTGGGGAACGGGCCGATGCCGAGCAGGCCGTTCTCGCTCTGCAGCCAGACGTCCATGCCCTCCGGAATGAAGTTGGCCACCAGCGTCGGCAAGCCGATGCCGAGGTTCACGTAGAAGCCGTCTTTGAGCTCCTTCGCGGCCCTTTGGGCCATCTGGTCACGATCCCAGCTCATGGCACCTCCTGCATTCCGCCTGCGGCGTCATTTGGCCACCGTGCGCTGCTCGATGCGCTTCTCGGGTTTGGGGTTGTGGACCAGGCGCTTCACGTAGATACCCGGCGTGTGGATGTTCTCGGGATCGAGTTCGCCGACCTCGACGATGTGCTCGACCTCGGCCACGCATACGCGTCCGGCCACGGCGCACAGCGGATTGAAGTTGCGCGCAGTCTTGCGGTAAACGAGGTTGCCCACACGGTCGGCCTTCCAGGCCTTCACCAGCGAAACATCGGCGCGCAGGCTGCGCTCCATGACGTACTTGCTTGGCCCGTCGGGGCCGTCGAACTCACGGATCTCCTTGCCCTCGGCCACGATCGTGCCGAACCCGGTCTTGGTGAAGAAGGCCGGAATGCCGGCGCCGCCGGCGCGCAGCTTTTCGGCCAGCGTGCCCTGCGGCGTGAACTCCAGCTCCAGTTCTTTCGCAAGGAACTGGCGCTCGAATTCCTTGTTCTCGCCGACGTAGGACGAGATCATCTTGCGAATCTGGCGCGTGGTCAGCAGCTGGCCGAGGCCGAAGCCGTCAACGCCGGCGTTGTTGCTGATCACCGTGAAGCCCTTTTTACCGGTGTCGCGCAGCGCGGCAATCAGTGCCTCCGGGATTCCGCACAGGCCGAAGCCGCCAACCGCGAGCGTCATGCCGTCCATCACCAAGCCATCCAGCGCGGCGGCGGCATTGGGAAAAAGCTTGTTCACGCGTTCACCTTGGGCTTGATGCGCGCCAGTTTACCCGCCGGCTCGCGGCCAAGCTGCGCGCTGATCCAGCGCGCCGTGTCAATCAGCGCGTCAAGGTCGATGCCGGTGTCGAAGCCGGCGCCGTGCAGCATGTAGACAAGGTCCTCGGTGGCGAGGTTGCCCGACGCGCCATTTGCGTAGGGGCAGCCGCCGAGCCCCGAGACCGACGCATCGACGATGCGCACGCCCTCCTCGAGGCTGGCCCAGGTATTCGCCAGCGCCTGGCCACGCGTGTCGTGGAAGTGCGCAGCGAGTTGCGTTACGGGCACCTCGCCCGCCACCGCCCGGACCATCGCGCGTGCCGCCGCCGGCGTGCCGATGCCGATGGTGTCGCCCAACGAAATCTCGCCGCAGCCCATGTCGACGAGCGCCCTGGCCACGCGCACGACGTCGGCGACCGGCACCTCGCCCTGGTACGGGCAGCCGAGCGCGCACGACACGTACGCGCGCACCGGCAGTTTCGTCTCGCGTGCTTGCTGCACAACGGGCCGGATTCGCGCGAGCGACTCGGCGATGTCGCAATTGATGTTCCTGCGGTTGAAGGCGTCGGACGCGGCCGTGAAGACCGACACCTCGCGCGCGCCAGCCGCCAGCGCGCGCGCGAGCCCCTGCTCATTGGGCACCAGCACGGGGTATTCCACGCCGGGTTTGCGCGCGATCGCGGCCATCACCTCGGCGGCGTCCGCGAGTTGCGGAATCCATTTGGGCGACACGAAGCTGGTCGCCTCGACCACGGGAAGGCCAGCGGACGAGAGCCGCGCGATCAACTCAACCTTCACTGCGGCCGGCACGACCTGCTTTTCGTTCTGCAGGCCGTCACGCGGCCCGACATCGACTACGCGGACGCGCTCGCGCATCGGCATTGTCACCGCGGCTTCTCCGGAACGAGGCTCGACGGCGAGTTGACCGCGCGATCGCGCACGAAATCCCCGACGCGGTTGAGTACGTCGCTGCGGCCGCGCAACGGCGCCGCGAGGGTCGCCAAGATCCAGGAATGGCTCATTTCGGGATAAAAAAAGGCTTCGACCGGCCCGCCCGCGCTGTGCACGCGCTCGGCCAGGTTGCGGGTGTTGCGCACACGGACGGTTTGGTCATCCTCGCCGTGCAGCAGCAGCAGCGGTGGATTCTGGCCGTCGACGTGCGCGATCGGCTGCGACAGCTCGTAGCGCTCGGGCGGACCAAACATGTCGCGCAGGTCGGCGTCAACGAGCGGCAGGAAATCGTAGGGGCCGGCGAGCCCGATCATGCCCTTGAGCCTGTCGCGGTCGCCGCCGGCTTCGGCGAGGAATTCCGGCGCCAGCGCCAGCATCGCGGCGAGGTGCGCGCCGGACGAATGCCCCATCACGAACAGCTTGCGCGGATCGCCACCGTAGCGCTCGGCTTGCGTCTCCGCCCAGCGCACCGCGCGTGCTGCGTCCTGCACGAAGGCCGGAAAGCGCGCGACCGGGTAGTGGCGATATTCGGGGACGATCGCGACAAACCCCTGCGAGGCCAGCGCCTGGCCCACGAAGTGGAAATCGGCCGTCGTGCCCGAAGTCCAGCGGCCACCGTAGAAAAACACCACGACGGGCGCGCCGCGCGCGCTGACCGGTGTGTAGATGTCGAGGGTGAGCCTATGGGGGACATCGAAAGTAATGCCCGTGGCCTGACGGTAGCCGCCCGAAGGCGTCAGCGTGTTGAGCAGCTGCGTGCCCGAGCAACCGGCGGTCGCGGCGGAGGCCAGGAACAGGACCAGGAACAGGAGTGATCCGCGCACTTGACTGGACAGTGTCGGGAGGCGCGCATGGTACCAGCCCCCCGCGATAGACTGCGCCTCCAGGCCTAGGGGGGCTTCGACGAACATGACCAGTTACATCTGGCTGCTGATCCTTGGCGTTATCGGCTCATACGGCATCGTCATCTACAACGGCCTGGTCAACCTCAAGCACGCGGTGGCTCAGGCCTGGAGCAACATCGACGTGCTGCTCAAGCAACGCCACGACGAGCTGCCCAAGCTGGTCGAAACGTGCAGGCAATACATGCAGTTCGAGCGCAGCACGCTCGAGCAGGTCATGCAGGCGCGCGCGGCGGCGTACTCGGCGCGCGAGCGCGGCGACGTCAAGGGCGTCGGCGCCGCGGAAGGCGCGATGCGGCTCGGGCTCGGCAACATCCTGGCCACCGCCGAGGCCTATCCGGAACTGAAGGCCAACCAGTCGATCCAGACCCTGCTCGGCCGCATCACCGGGCTGGAGAACGCGATTTCAGACCGTCGCGAGTTCTACAACGAGTCGGTCAACCGCAACAACGTGCGCATAGAGCAGTTTCCCGACGTGCTCGTGGCCCGTCTGCTCAATTTTGCGCCGCGCGACCTGCTCGTGTTCAGCGACACCGAGAAGAAGGACGTCGACCTTAAGGCCCTGTTCCAGGCCTGACCCCCGCGGCCCCGATGGCCCTGGCGCAATACCTCGCCGTCGCTCCCGCCGACGAGTTCTTCTGGTGGTCCGCAGTCCCTCTGGTGCTCGCCTGCGCCGCGGTGGCCGGGTGCTTCGTGTTCCTGCGCCGCAAGCGGCTCATGGAAGACATGCCCACTTCCGTGCTGCGCTCGGCAGCGCAGGGCTTCGTCGAGGTCGAGGGCATCGCGCGGCTGATGGAAGGCGCGCCGATCATCTGCCCGCTCACCGCGACGCGCTGCGCTTGGTGGCGATACCAGATCGAGCAAAAGCAGGGCGACGGCAAGGGTCGCAAGAGTTGGGTCACCATCGCGCGCGCGGTGTCGGACGACAGCTTTTTGCTCGACGATGGCACCGGCGAATGCGTGGTCGACCCGACCGGCGCAAAGGTGATCCCTGCGGTGCGGCACGTCTGGTACGGGCATCACTCACGGCCCGACCGCGGCCCGGGTCAGGGCGGCGGTTTCTGGCGCGCCATGGTCTGTGACTACCGTTTCACCGAGGAATTGATCCCCTCGGCCAGCCCGCTCTATGCGCTGGGGGCGTTTCGCACCCAGGCGGCGCTTGCACACGCAGCTGACGAGCAGCTCGACCTCAAAGAGCTGCTGACCAAGTGGAAGCACGACCCGAAGATGATGGCCATGTTCGACGTCGACAAGGACGGTGCGGTCAGCTTGAAGGAATGGGAAGCCGCCCGCCGGATGGCCCTGAACAAGGTGCGAGAGGAGCACATCGAGCGCGCCGTGAACACCCCGGACCTGCACCTGCTGGCGAGGCCACGCGATGGGCGCCCCTACATCCTTTCGGCCATCCCGCAGGCTGAACTGGTCCGGCGCTACACCTTCCAGGCCGTCGGCTGCCTGGGCGGCTTTGCGCTCTCCGCCGGCTTTTTCCTGTGGGGATTGAGCGAGCGCGGTATCCTGTGACGTGAGCACCACCAAGCGATTGCCCGGCCGGGCGACCCCGGGCCTCAAAAGCGTAGGCCCAGTCTCCTCGAGCTGGCTCGCCTCCGTGGGTATCAAGAAGCGCGCCGACCTGATTCGCACGGGTCCGGTCCAGGCCTTCCTCAAGGTCAAGGACGCCGGGCACAAGCCGACGCTCAACCTGCTGTGGGCGCTGGCCGGCGCCGAGCGCGGCCTGCCGTGGAACCGGCTGTCAACCGAGGATCGGCAGCAGTTGCTGCTGGAGCTGGACGCTGCGATCGAGAGCCGCTCAAAACCCTGATTCCGCGGTCCAAGTTCCCATGCAGAACCCCCTGATCGAGCTCGCCGAGCGCGGCGACCTGCCGGCCTTCGACAAGATCCTGCCCGAGCACGCCGAGCCTGCCATCGATGCGCTGCTGGCGCGCAATCGCGCGGAAGTGGGCGCCTGCCTTGAAAACGCGGCCGATCCGAGCTGGGAGACGCTGGTCGAGCCGCTCGAGGAGGCCGGCGACCGTCTGACGCGCGCCTGGTCGGCTGTCGGGCACCTGTGGGGCGTAACGAACACGGAAAGCTGGCGCAAGGCGTACAGCACCTGCCTGCCCAAGCTGACCGAGTACGGCCTCGAGCTGGCGCAGAGCGAGCCGCTGTTCCGCGCCTACGAGCGTCTTTCGCAGCGCGAGGACTTTGCCGACGAGCCGATGGCGCGACGCAAGGCGGTGAGCGATGCGCTGCGCGAGTTTCGCCTGTCCGGCGTGGCGCTGCCGGCTGAGCAGAAACAGCGTTACAAGGCGCTGTCGATGCGGCTGTCCGAGCTGCAGACAAAGTTCGAGGAGCATCTCGTCGACGCGACCCAGGCGTGGACCTTGCACATCGAGGACGAGTCGCGGCTCAAAGGCATGACCGAGTCCGGCAAGGCGCAGGCCGCCCAGCGTGCACGCGCCAAGGACCTGACCGGCTGGCTGCTGACGCTGGATTTTCCGAGCTACGACGCCGTCATCACTTACGCCGACGATCGCGAGTTGCGCGCGCAGCTGTACGAGGCATTCGCGACGCGGGCCTCGGACCAGGGGCCATTTGCCGGGCGGTTCGACAACACGCCATTGCTCGGCGAGATCCTCGACGCGCGTTACGAACAGGCCCGCCTGCTCGGCCTCGCGAGCTTCGCCGAGCTGTCGCTCGCGACCAAGATGGCCGAATCGCCGGCTGACGTCGAGCGCTTCTTGCTCGAGCTCGCGGGTCGCGCGCGGCGCCGCGCACAGGCCGAGCTCGACGAGCTGCGCGCTTTCGCGCGGGATCTGGGCGGCCCTGCCGACCTGCAGCCATGGGACGTCGGCTACTACGCGGAGAAGCTCAAGGAGAAAAAGCTGGGCCTTTCCGACGATGAGCTGCGGCCGTACTTTCCGGCGCCGCAGGTGATTGCCGGCATGCTCGCGCTGGCGGGCCGGCTCTACGACGTGTCGTTCGAGACACTGGACGGTGTCCCCACCTGGCACAAGGACGTGACAGTCTACGCGCTGAAGAATGCGCAGGGCCGGCGCTTCGCGTCCTTCTACCTCGACCCGTACGCGCGCGAGCAGAAGCGTGGCGGCGCATGGATGGATGAGTGTCGCATCCGTCGGCACACCGCGCGGGGCCTGCAGGATCCGGTTGCGTTCCTGACCTGCAACTTCGCGCCGCCCCTGCCGGGCCAGCCGGCGCTGCTGACGCACGACGAAGTGCTGACGCTGTTCCACGAGTTCGGCCACGGTTTGCAGCACCTGCTGACGCGGGTCGACGTCGCAGCGGTCTCGGGAATTCGCGGGGTCGAATGGGATGCCGTGGAATTGCCGAGCCAGTTCATGGAGAACTGGTGTTACACGCGCGAGACGCTGCAAGACTTCGCGCGCCACTGGCAGACGGGCGCAAAACTGCCGGACGAGCTGCTCGCGCGCGTGCAGGCGAGCCGCACGTTCCACAGCGGGCTGGCGACCGTGCGCCAGCTCGAGTTCGCGCTGTTCGACCTGCGCCTGCACCGCGACCACGACCCGGCGCGCGGCGCGCGCGTCTACGAGACGCTCGACCGCGTGCGCGACGAGGTGAGCGTCTTGCGTCCACCGCGCTGGCACCGCTTTCCGCATTCCTTTTCGCACATCTTCGCGGGCGGCTACGCGGCCGGGTACTACAGCTACAAGTGGGCCGAGGTGCTGTCGGCCGACGCGTTCGCCGCATTCGAGGAGGAAGGCCTGTTCAATCCCGCGGTGTCGCGCCGCTTCCGCGACACCGTGCTGGCGCAAGGCGGCAGCAAGCCCGCGATGGAAATTTTCATGGAATTCCGCGGCCGCAAGCCGGACATCGCGCCGCTGCTGCGGCAGAGCGGGTTGGTCGAGGCGTAAAGACTCAAGAAGGGGTGTGGCTTTTGTGGGAGGGCCCCTGGGCCCGACGTCGGTGGCACAACATCGGGGCCAGGGCCCCTCCCACAAAAGCGCCACCCGCCGCCATCGCTAGAATGCGCGCCGCCATGAAAATCGCCACCTGGAACGTCAACTCGCTGCGCGCGCGGCTGCAGCACGTGCTCGACTGGCTCAAGGCCAACCCGGTCGACGTGCTGGCGCTTCAGGAACTGAAACTGCAGGAGGAGCAATTCCCGCGCGCCGAGATCGAGGCGCTGGGGTATCACACGGCAATCAACGGGCAGAAAACCTACAACGGGGTGGCGCTGCTCAGCCGCCATCCGCTCGAGGAGGTCGAACGCGACATTCCAGCGTTCGACGACGTCCAGAAGCGCGTGATCGCGGCGACGATCCGCGGCGTGCGCGTAGTCAGCGTCTACGTGCCCAACGGCCAGGCCGTCGGCACGGAGAAATATTCGTACAAACTGCGCTGGCTCGAGGCCCTGCGTGGCTGGCTGCGCGTGGAGCTGGCGCGTTACCCGAAAATGGCGGTGCTCGGCGACTTCAACGTCGCGCCGGACGATCGCGATGTGCACGATCCGGTTGCGTGGGAGGGCAAGGTGCTGTGCTCGGAACTCGAGCGCGGCGGCTTTCGGGGCCTGCTCGAGGCCGGTTTCAAGGACGCGTTCGGCCTGTTCCCCCGGGCGGTGGAGCCCGCTTATACGTGGTGGGACTACCGGCAGGCGTCGTTCCGCCGAAACCTGGGTTTGCGCATCGACCACGTACTACTTTCGTCGGACCTGGCGAATAAATGCCTTTCCTGTCATATAGATACCTCACCGCGCCGGCTCGAGCGCCCTTCCGATCACGCCCCAGTCGTCGTGTCGTTCCCCGAACTTTGAGGCGTACGTCGCGTCCGACGCTCTGACGCGGCGGTACGATGGCAGTCGGACAAAGGATCGGGAAGTCATGCGGCACAGACAAAGTCACTACGACGTGACCAACACGGTACTGATCTCGGACCCGCGCGAAGTGG
Source organism: Verrucomicrobiia bacterium (assembly GCA_035526825.1). GTDB lineage: Bacteria > Pseudomonadota > Gammaproteobacteria > Nevskiales > Nevskiaceae > JACPFV01. The sequence continues at coordinate 15,910 of DATLBT010000067.1, forward strand.
GCCGCGAGGTCGGCCGACTGCTGCGCGGGCTCTATCCGAAGGCCTCGCTGTCCGCCGTCTACCGCGCCTTCGACACTTTCACGCGCATCTACGCGGGCACTTTGCCCGGCTACCATGGCTGCGACACGCTGTACCACGACGCGCAGCACGTCCTGGACTGCACGCTGGCGATGGCGCGGCTGCTCGATGGCCACGATCGCGCCGTCGGCTCGCGCAGTGCGCTCGGTGAGCGCCGTGCGCAAATCGGTGTGATCTGCGCGCTGTTTCACGACGTCGGCTATATACGCCGCGAGGACGAAATTCAGATCCAGAACGGCGCCGAACTGACGCCGTGCCATGTCACGCGCAGCGGCGAGTTTCTCGCGCGCTTCCTGCCATCGGTGGGCTTTGCGCGCGAGGCCGACATGGCGCGCCACCTGGTGCAATTCACCGGCTACGAGATGCCGCTCGACAAGGTGTCGGTCAGCGGCACCAAGGACCGGCGCCTCGGCTTCCTGCTCGGTACCGCCGATTTGATGGCGCAAATGGCCGATCGCGAGTACCCGGAGAAGTGCCGCACCTTCTTGTATCGGGAGTTCGAAGCCTGTGGACTTGCCGGCGAGCCGCGGCCGGGCCGTCCGACGCCCATCTACAGCTCGCCCGATGACCTGCTGCGCAAGACGCCGGATTTCGCGCGCAAGATCTTCGAGGACCGCCTTGATGGCTATTTCGGCGGGGTCTATCGCCACATCGAGGATCACTTCGGCGGCGAGAATCCCTATCTCGCCGAAATCCGCCGGCACATCGACTACATCCGGCAGGCGGTCGAGACTGGCAATCCCGAGATGTTGCGCCGCAAGCCGGAGGCGGTGAATGCCGCCGCACTGCGCGCCCTCATGGGCATCAACCCGGGGTCGCCCACCCCGCGCGGCCGCACCACCGCGCGACGCATACGCCGGCGCGCCCGCACCGTGGAGCGCGCCCCCGTCTAGACCTATGATGGTCGTATCGCGATGCGCACGGGGGTGGGGGGATGCGCGACAGACGCAGTCACTACGACGTCACTGACACGATCTGCATCTCGGATCCTGCCGAGGTTTGCGATGCCGTATGCGTGATCCTCGGGCGGCTTTACCCGCGCGCCGACCTCGCGCCGGTGCGCGAGGCTTTCTTTACCTTCACGCGCTTGTATGCCGGGATCCTGCCGGGCTACCACGGCTGCGACACCTGGTATCACGACGTCCAGCACAGCCTCGACTGCACGCTGGCGCTCGCGCGGCTGATCGATGGCCACGAACGCAGCGAGCCGGCCCGCGCGCGCATCGGCGAGCGGCGCGCGCGGCTCGGCGTGATCTGCGCCCTGTTCCACGATTCCGGTTACATCCGTCGCCACGACGAGGCCGAGCACCACAACGGCGCGGAGTTCACGTTCTTCCACGTTACGCGCAGCTCGAGCTTCCTCGTCGACTACTTGCCGACGGTCGGTTTTGCGCGCGAGGCGCGCCTCGCGGGCCGGCTGGTGCATTTCACCGGTTACGAAATTGCGCTGCCCAAGATCAAGGTGAAAAACCTGCGCGACCGGCGCTTGGGCTACATGCTGGGCACGGCCGACCTCATCGCGCAGATGGCCGATCGCTGCTACCTCGAGAAATGTCGCGTGTACCTGTTTCACGAATTCCAGGCCTGCGGCCTCGCCGCACCCGGCATTCCGGGCGGGCCCGAGCCGGTGTACGCGTCGCCAGATGACCTCGTGCGGCAAACGCCGGGATTCATCGACAAGCTGTTCGAGGAACGGCTCGACGGCTATTTCCGGCGCGCCTACCGGTACATGGCGGTGCATTTCAACGGCATCAACCCGTACATGATCGCGATCGACAAGCACGTCGAGCACCTGCGCCGCATCGTCAACACCGGCACCATGGACTCGCTGCGCCGCCGTCCGCGCAGCATCAACGCGCGCGTATTGCGCCACGTTTTGGGACTGCGGCTTTCGGAGGTCCGGCCGCGACGCCAGGGGGCGCGCGGCGCGCGGCCGTCACCGCGCCACCGCGACCTGCGGCCACTGCGCGGCACCAAGCGCCTCGATTACCTGCCGACCTGAACCGGCGCCCGCAGGCGCTTCACCTCCGCAGAGCCGACGCCGCGCGGATCGGACGCGGCCTCGAGCCCATCGCCGGCGCGATCCCACCAGACGACCTGCATGTTGCCGAAGCCGGCCGGCACCACGCGCAACCGATGACCCAGCGCATTGAGGCCCGCCTGCTCCTCGGCGCTGAGCGCGCCGGACTCGTACTCCAACTGGTCCGGCAGGTATTGGTGGTGATAGCGCGGCAGCGCCACGACGTCCTTCGGCGAAAGTCCATGCACGAACGCGAGCACACCGCGCAGCACCATCGTGATGATGCGGCTGCCACCGGGCGTGCCGAGGATCAGCAAACCGCGCGGACCCTCGACGAAGGTCGGCGACATGCTCGATAACGGGCGCTTGCCCGGCGCGATCGCGTTCGCGGCCGAACCGGCGAGGCCGTAGGCATTGCTGGCGGTCATGCTCGCGGCAAAATCATCCATCTCGTTGTTGAACAGCACGCCCGTGCCCGGCGCCATGTAGCCCGAGCCGAACTCGGTGTTGACCGACAGCGTGCCAGCGACGCGATTGCCCGCGGCGTCGAGGATCGAGAAGTGCGTCGTGTTGTCGCCCTCGCCCGCCGGCGGCAACCGCTCGCTCGGCGTCGCGGCGGACGGATCGATGCCGGCCGCGAGCTGGACGAGGTACTCGCGCGAGGTCAGGTCCACCAGCGGCATCGTGACGAACTCGGGATCGCCGAGCAGGCGGCGGTCGCGGAACGCCCGGCGCATCACCTCGATGAGCTGGTGCTTGGCCTGCACCGGGTTGGCGGGCGGCCAGGCGCGCGCCTCCAACATCGCCAGCGCCTGCGCCATCGCCACGCCGCCGGCCGACGGGGGCGGCGCCGTGATGATGCGGTAATCGCGGAACGTAAGCTGCGTAGGCTTGCGCTCGACCACGCGATAGCGCAGCAGGTCCTCACGCGCCCAGATGCCACCGGCACTGCGCGAGCCAGCCAGAAGCGCATCGGCGGTCGGACCCTCGTAGAAGCCGTGACGGCCGTCGCGACCGAGCCGCTCGAGCGTCGCGGCGAGCTCCGGTTGTCGCACCACTGCGTTCTGCATCGGCGGTACGCCATCGACGAAGAACGCCGCCGCGGCGGCGGGCGACAAGCGCGCGCCGCCACCGGCGCCGCTGGCCGCACGCACGAAGCGCGCGTCTGCGGCGAAGCCTTCGCGCGCGTAGCGCATGGCCGGCGCGAGCAGTGCCGACAACGGCTTGCTGCCGTATTGCTGCGCGATGTGGGCCCACGCAGCCGGCGCGCCGGGAATCGCCGCCGCGCGCGCGCCGTTGCGCGAAGCGAGCGGGTCGGCGATGCCTTTCGGGTCCAGGAACATCTCGGGCGTCGCCGCGAGCGGCGCGGTTTCGCGGCCGTCGATCACGACCTGCATGCCATCCGATTCGCGATGCAGCAGCCAGAAGCCGCCGCCGCCGATCCCGGAGCTGTAAGGCTCAACGACCGCGAGCGCCGCGCTCACGGCCACGGCAGCGTCGAACGCGTTGCCACCCTGGTCGAGGATCTCGATGGCGGCACGCGTCGCCAGCGGATGCGCCGTGGCGACGGCGTGTCCCGGCGGCGTCGGCGGCGGGCCGGACTTTTCGGGCGCGCTGCACGCTGCGACGAGCAGCAGCGCGGCGGCCAGCAGCGGCATGGCAGGCCGCGCGCGCAAGGTCACTTCACGACCGCCACGAGCCGCCGGTATTTGGCCAGCAGCTGCTCGCGCGTCTCGACGCGCTCCAGGTCGAGCGGAATGCAGTTCACCGGGCAGATCGCCACGCATTGCGCGGTCTCGAAATGACCGACGCATTCTGTGCACAGGTCCGGGTCGATCTCGTAAATCGCCGGACCTTGCGAGATGGCGTGGTTCGGGCAGACCGGCTCGCAGACGTCGCAATTGATGCATTCGTGCGTGATCTTGAGGGCCAAAGCATGTCATCCCGAGCGCAGCGAGGGATCGCGTTCAGTGAGCCGTGTCGTCGGAACGCGTCATTTCTTCTTCGGCTTCCTGCCAAAACGCTCGCGCAGCAGCGGCACCACGGCCGCCGGCACGAACTTTTCGATCGGCGCACCGAGGCCGGCGATTTCGCGCACCAGGCTGGACGACAGATGCGCGTGCTCCGGCTTGGGCACCAGCATCACGGTGTCGAGTCGCGGGTACAGGTCGCGGTTCATCACCGCCATCTGCTTCTCGTAATCGAAGTCGCCCACCGAACGCACGCCGCGCACCAACACGGTCACGCCGTGCTCGCGCGCGAAGTCGACCACCAGGCCGTCGAACGGCTTGACGTCGACGTTCGCGAGGCCCGTCACCGAGGCGCGAATCAGTTCGACGCGCTCTTCGATGGTGAATCGAGGATTCTTGCCGGGATTGAGCCCCACCGCGACGATCAGCTTCGGGAACATGCGCGAGGCGCGCTCGATGATGTCCGAATGGCCGAAGGTGATCGGATCGAACGTGCCGCTGTACGCCGCGACCGTCATGCGTTTTCCGGGGAGTGCGTGGCCAGCGCGTAGCTTACCTGACCGGCCTGTTTTTCACGGATCACCGTGTAACCCGCGGGCCACGCGAACGCGCCGCCGTGGTGGCGTTCTACGTACACGCGTGCACCGGGCTTCAGCACGCGCGGCAGCGCGGCCAGAGCTGGCGCCAACAGGTTCGCGTCAAATGGCGGATCGAGAAAGGCAATGTCATAACTCCCTCTCCCCGCTCGCGGGGAGTGGGCCGGGGTGAGGGGCCTGCCAAGGACTCCGAGGGCATCCGATGGCTCGACCGCGGCCCGCTCGGCGCATTTCAGTGTCCCCAATGCCTCTCGAATCCGGTCGCATTGCCCCCGCCCGGTTTCCACGAACGTCACGTGCGCCGCACCGCGCGACAAGGCCTCGAGCCCCAGTGCGCCGCTGCCTGCGAACAGGTCGAGCGCCCGCGCGCCCTCGATCAACGGCGCCAGCCAGTCGAACAGGGTCTGGCGCACGCGATCGGGCGTCGGCCGCACGCCGGTATCGGGATCGAACGCGACAACGCGGCTGCGGTAATCGCCACCGATGATGCGCAGCTTGCCCGATGGACGCTTCATGGCCGCGTATTTTATCGAACCACCACAGCGCTCGACTCTCAGGCGGCGCGGGGGACCTCGTGCGCCGCGAACCAGGTGGCCTCGGCGTCGACGGGTGTGGCCGAGACCGCAGGCAATCGTGCGACGAGGCTGCTCGTCGCCGGGGACGGATTGACCGGCACCGAGCGCGCCGCGACCAGGTCATTGCCGAAGGCCGTGGCTTTCATCTGCAGCCGCCGGTCGCCGGCGAAATCCTCGAACACGACGCGGTCATGCGCCGGGTAGTACTGCACGAGCTTGAGCCAGCGACAGGTCTTCGCGGACTCTTCCCAGACGCGGAACCATTCGCCGGCGCCGAGCAGCATCTGGAGGACAGACTCGGTCTGGCGCTCCGGGGGCGCGACGGGGGCGACCGGCGCGGCCAGCACGGGGGCAAGAGCCGGGGTGGAGGCAGGAGCAGTCGCAGCCGAAGCGTTCGCACTCGCTTCTGGCGCCGCGGCGAGCATCGCGCGCTCTTCCGCGAGTTCTTCGTAGGCTTCGCGCAGCCGCTCGCACAATGCCTCGACCTTCTCGGGCGCCTGGCGGATGTGGCCGAGTTCCGAACGCACCTGCGCGAGCAGGTCCGATTCGATCGCGGCGCGCTGCTCCGGCGACTGCACACCGGGGTCGAAGCTCGCGAGGACCTGGTCGAGCAAGCCGAGCGCCCGCGCCCAGTCCGGGCTGGTGGGCCCACGCTGCATGTATCGGACCGCCAGCAGCGGACCAAGGCCGGACAACAGGAGCTTCATCGCGGGCTTTGGCAATCGCCGTTCGCCGAGGTGCAGGCGCAGTTCCTGCGCGACGATGCGACGCACCTTGTCGCGCAGGTTGCGGCCCTGTTCTTCGAGGCGACGTTGCTGCTGGGCCAGGAATTGCTCCGCTTCGGCTTCGCTGACGGCGGCCACGCGGTCCGGCGCCTTGCGCAGCTTGGACGGGTCCGGATCGAATCGTTTCAGCAACTCTTGGATCAGTTCTTCGAGTCGATGCAGGTCCGCGCCGCTGACGGCGCCGTCCGTGGTCAGCGTGCTGTAAACGTCATTGACCAGCGAGCGCACCGGGTGAACCGGGTTCGAGAAGAAGCTCGGATCGGACAGCGCCACCTTCATGACCGGGAACTGAAGCCGCCCGAGGGTGGGCCGTGCTGCATCGGTAAGCCGCGTATCGGTGTACATGTCCTCGAACATGCGGCTGACGAGTGAAAGGTTCTGCGCGGGCATCCAGCTCTCGACGGAGCGACCCTGCCCCACGGCTTCCATTACCGCGAGCATTTCGGTTGCCAGCTGCGAGTTCGCGTACGGGTCCTGCGCGACCTGTTCAGCGGCTTGGGGACCGAAGCTCGCGCCCGGCACCCCGCCACCCGCCCCGGCAAAACCACCCGCCCCGGCAAAGTAGGAATGCATCGCGGCGGCGACGTTGGGCATCGTCGGGAAGCCGGCAGGAGGCGACGCGCCGCCGGCTGCGGACATCGGGTTAACGGGATAAATCGGCCGGGCAAGCTGCTGCAGTTGCTGCAGGGCGCTGCGCACGGGAGCGGGCTTGGTGCGCGCAGGCTTGGGATCGGCCTTGAGACCGTTGGCTTCCAGGACCTGATTGGCGCCGGTAAAAACAGTGCCGAGCCGGCCCAGTACGGTGAGGTCGAACAACTTGTAGATCACCAGCTTGATTGGCAGCTCGAGGTCGAACTGCTTCATCGAGTGCTGGAAAGCTTCGAGAATGCGCCCGCTGGACAGGGCCTGCGGCGAGACGGCACCGGCGGCTTGCTCCGACAGCCGGCTCATGCGCTGCTCGAGCTCTTTGAGTTCGGTCGAATACATGGCGTTGACCTTGGTCACCATGTTCGACACGGCTATCTTTTCCTCCACGTCGGAGTCGTTCTGCAGCGACCAGCTGTCCAGGTTCTCGAGATCGACCTCGGCCAAGGCCGATTGGTGATCGTCGCGCTGCAGCGCCGCGTGGAGCGCCTCCTGGAACGCCTTCATCATGCGCGGCCGCTGGATGCGCACGATGCGCATCGCGTCCATGAACGATTGCTGTTCCTTGCCGCGGCCGGCCTTGTCGGCCATCTCGAACAATAAAGTGTCGGCACCTTCGAACATGACCCGCAACTGCTCGGTCATCACGCTCGAAGCCATCTGCTCCAAGGCCTGCAGGATCCTGTTCGCTGGAGTCCCCTCAGCGAGCAAAGCTTCGTGCTCCGGATGCATCGTGTGCCGAGTGGCCGTCATGCCTGTTCCCCAGTAGGCCTAATGTCCGCTGCTCCCGACATTAGGCACCCCATGGGCCCCCTGCATAAGGGGGCAAGCGATGGCCGGCGAAGAGTGCCCGAACAGCGGTTTTCGACTTTGGGCGAAACGCTGCCAGACGGTAGCGCGGGGCGGAAGGACGGTCGGTTTCGGGCTCGTGTACCCGGTTAACGCTGCGTTCCGCCCACCGTCATCGCATCGATCTTCAGCGTTGGCTGCCCGACGCCCACCGGCACGCTTTGCCCTTCCTTGCCGCAGACGCCGATACCGGTGTCGAGCTGGAGGTCGTTGCCGAGCATGCTGACCTTGTTCAGCGCGTCGGGGCCGTTGCCAATCAGCGTGGCGCCCTTCACCGGCGCGCCGATCTTGCCGTTCTCGATCAGGTAGGCCTCGCTCGCCGAGAACACGAAGTTGCCCGAGGTGATGTCGACCTGGCCACCGGAAAAGTTCACGGCGTAAAGGCCTTTCTCGACCGACGCGATGATCTCGCCGGGATTGTGCGGGCCGGGGCGCAGGTAAGTGTTGGTCATGCGCGGCATCACGAGGTCGGCGTAGGACTCGCGCCGGCCATTGCCGGTGGCTTTCACGCCCATCAGGCGCGCATTCATCTTGTCCTGCAGGTAACCCTTGAGCACGCCATTCTCGATCAGCGTCGTGCACTGGCTCGGTGTGCCCTCGTCGTCCAGCGTGAGGGAGCCGCGGCGGCCGGCGAGCGTGCCGTCGTCCACCACGGTGCACAGCGGTGAAGCGACGCGATCGCCGATGCGGCCGGTGTACGCGGAAGAACCCTTGCGGTTGAAGTCGCCTTCGAGTCCGTGGCCGACCGCTTCGTGCAGCAGCACGCCGGGCCAGCCGGGACCGAGCACCACGGGCATGCTGCCGGCTGGCGCGGGCACCGACTCGAGCAATACCAGGGCCTGGCGCACGGCCTCGCGCGCGTAGGCTTCGGGCAGGCCACCTTGCAGAAAGTATTCGTAGCCCGCACGCGCACCGCCGCCAGCAGACGCTTGCTCGCGGCGGCCGTTGCGCTCGGCGATGACCACCACGTTCATGCGCACCAGCGGCCGCACATCGGCCGCTAGCGTGCCGTCGCTGGCGGTGACGAGCACGGTGTCGTGATTACCTGCGAGCGACACGATCACGTGCGTGACCGCCGGGTCGGCGGCGCGCGCGCACCGGTCGGCGCGACGCAGCAACTCGAGCTTCTGCTCGGTCGGCAAGCTCGCCAGCGGACTACTCGCGGGATACAGCGGTGCGGCGGACCTCGTCGTCCAGGCTTGCACCAGGCCCTGCTGGCCCTGTCGCACGATCGCATTCGCAGTTCCCGCCGCCGCGGACAGCGCCGGCAGCGCGATTTCATCGGTGTAGGCGAAGCCGGTTTTCTCGCCCGCCATTGCGCGCACGCCCACGCCCTGTTCGACGTGGTGGGAGCCGGTCTTGACGATGCCGTCTTCGAAAACCCAGCTTTCCGTCGCGCTGTGCTGGAAATAAAGGTCGGCGGCCTCGACGCCGGGCTTCATCAGCCCGCCGAGCACGCGTGCAAGCGCGCGCTCGTCCATGCTCGCCGGCTCCAGCAAGGTTACGCGCGCGAGGGCGAGGGAGTCGGTGTTCATGTCAGGCGCCGGTGCTCTAAGACTGGAAAGCTGCGGCGCAGGTTCACGAGCGGCTCGCGCGGCAGGGCGGCGACGATAACACCCTCCCCCTGCTCCCGCTCCGCCAGAATTTCGCCCCAAGGACCCGCGATGAGGCTGTGGCCCCAGGTGCGGCGGCCGGCCGGGTGCGCGCCGTGCTGCGCCGGCGCAATGACATAGCACTGGTTCTCGACGGCTCGCGCGCGCAGCAGCAGTTCCCAGTGCGCCTCGCCGGTGCGCGCGGTGAACGCCGCCGGTACACACAGGATTTCTGCGCCCTGGCGGCCGAGCGCGCGATACAACTCGGGAAAGCGCAGGTCGTAGCACACCGACAGCCCGAGCCTGCCGGCTGGCGTGTCAATGACGGTCGGCGCGCCCTCGCCCGGCGCGATGCTGGCGGACTCGCGGTAACGCCCGGTCGCGTCGCCGGGCACGTCGACGTCGAACAGGTGCAACTTGTCGTAGCGCGCGACTCGCACGCCACGGACGTCGTACACGAGGCAGGCCGCAGCGACACGCCGCACATCGCGCGTCTTCAGCGGCACCGTGCCGCCGACGATCCACAAGCCGAGGTCGCGCGCGGCGTCACCGAGGAACTGCTGTATGGGCCCATCGCCATCGACCTCGGCGACACCGAGCTTGTCGGCCTCGTGCGCGCCCATCAACGCGAAATTCTCGGGCAGCGCCGCCAGCTTCGCGCCCTGCGCGCGCGCCGCGGCGAGCAGGCGGCCGGCGGCCGCGAGGTTGGCGCTGACGTCGGCGCCGGAACCCATCTGGATCGCCGCGACACGCGGCGCCTCGCTCGCGTTCATCGAGACTTCCGCGCCGGCGCGTCCGGCGCGCGTAGCGGCGCCACGGGACCTTCTTGCGGCGCGCGCTCGACTTGCGGGTTATCCCAGCTTCCGGTGAGCCGGTATGACAGCTGCGTGACCTGGTTCAGCGGCTTGTCGAGCAGCTCCTGCGCGATCAGCGCCAGCACGCCGGCGACCGGCCCGCCGAGCAGCACCGCACCGAGCGTGACGCCCGCCGACACGTCCGGATAGACGGTGACCTGCTGGTCGTAGTCGCGCGCAGTGAGCCCGATGCGACCCTTCATTTCCATGCGCAGCGAAGGCCCGGCGATGCGCAGGTTCTGCGTGCGCGCGTTGCCCTCGCGCAACTCGAAGTCGCCCTCGACCTTGTCGAAGCCCAGGCCACTCGACAACACGTCTCGGAAATTGAGCGTCAGGCGCCGCGGCAGCGCGTAGAAGTTGACCAGCCCCAGCACGCGGCCTGCGCCGGGCTCGACCGCGCGCAGCTGTCCGTTCTCGAATTCGAGGTGCACGGTGCCTTCCGCCTGGTGCCACTGCAACGCCGGCGCGGGCGCCCAGGTCAACGCACCCTTGAAGCGTGCCACCTTGGCGTCGAGGTTGGGCGTGTAGTGAAACGCCCTCAGCAGCGCCGCGATATCGGCGGTGGTGAGGTCGCCGTTGAGGACCGCGCTCGACTGCCCCGCGCGGCGCCGCCATTCGCCTTCCGCGCTCGCCGTGGTGGTGCCGCCCTCGATCTTGAGCGCGCGCAACTTCTGGCCGAGCTCGGTGCGCTGTGTCGCGAACACGACGCGGCCCAGTTCGGCCTGGTTCACCGCGAGACGCCGCACGTCGAAGTCGAACAGCGGCAACTGGCCGGGATCCAGTGTGCCCTCCGTGGCGTCGGTGTCGTCGGTGGGCGGCGCAACTTCGAGTGCGAGCTGGTCGAGCCGCGCGCCGAGCTGGCCGCGATCGGCGGCGCTCCAGCGCGCTTCACCGATGGCGCCCGCGCCGATCAGCGACAGCAGCCAGCCGCCCTTCTGCGTGGTCCACTGGTAGCGTGTGTCGCGCAGCGAGTAACGGTCCCAGCGCGCGCGCCCCACGTGCAGGTCGGCGCGGCGCATGAGTCCGGCGTCGGCATCGACGCCGCTGCCACGCAGTTCGTCGGCCCAGGCGCGCGCGTCGAGCTCCGCTACCTGGCCACCCAGCGACAGGCCTTTTCCGGTTGCCGCGATATGTGGGCCACCGCCGACGCGCAGGGCACCGCGATCCATCGCCATCGCGCCTCGCGCGCGCGCGAAGTGCAGGTCGGCCCCGAAACGTTCCTGGTAATCGACCGCGATGTGGAGCGGCGTGCCGGGCTTGCTGCCGATGGAAAGCGCCAGCGGCACCGCCTGTTCGGCGGGCTTGCCCAGCGGCGGCGGCAACTTGACGGTGACGCCGACGAGGTCGGTGCTGAGCTTTACCAGCGGCTCGCCGGGCCCGCCGAACGCGAGCTCTGCGCGCCATGCGCTCGCGCCGGCAAGCTTGCTGCGGATCCAGGCCGGCACCAGCTCGCTCGCGCCGCCGCCCTGCGGGTCGACCGCGTACCTGAAACCGGCTTTCAGCAGCGTGACTTCCGGTGATTGCGGCGTGAGCGTCGCCTCGAGCGGCTGATCGTAGAGCCGCGCCGCGAGCTTCTGCGACTCGACGCCGGCGCGGTCGAAATCGATCTCGCCGCGAATGTCCCGGATCGGCACGGGCAGCGCCGAGTGGCGCAGTTCCACGCCAGCAAGCCCGACCCGTCCGCTGACCTGCGTGTTGATGGCGTCGCTGACCGGGATGTCGAGGTGGATGTCGACGCTGGCTGGCCCGGCGGCCGAGGTTTGCGCGAGCAGAGTACGGAACGTTTCGCGCAGCGGTGAATTGGCGAGGAACTCGTAGTAGCGCGCAATCTCGCCGCTGACACGCCCGTCGACCAGCAGCTGGCCGGTGCCGAAGTCGGGGAAGCGCGCGCTGGCACGCTCGATCGGGTTGCCACTGATGATGCCGCGCGTCGCCTCGATGGCCAGCGAGCTGCCGCGAAATTTCAGCGTCGCCGACACGTCTTCCACCGCCGGCCAGTCCGGCTGGTAGGCGAGCACGACATTCTCGGCGTCGATGTCCAGCGCCCATTCGCCCGTCGCCTTCTGGTCGAACGGAAAATCCGTGAGCGGTCCCTTGATGCGCAACTCGCCGCGCGGCGCCCGGCCCGCGACGATGGCGCGGTCGAGCCAGGTGGTCAGGCCGGTGCCCCAGTGCTGTGGCATCAGCGGCTTGGCGCGGGTCGCGTCGTCGGCGCTGAACTGCGCGCTGAGGTCGATTTCCGGCGAGCTGCCCGGCGCATCGGGCAGCGTCAGCTCGAGCTTGCCCTGACCGCGCGTGGTCCAGAGCTGCCAGCGAAACTGCGGCAACGCGATGCGCCAGCCGGATTCGCGGCGGCGCCATTCGGCTTCCGCCTCGAACAATTCGAGTGGCACCTCCGGCGTCAGCAGCAGCCCCGGAAGCTCGACCTTGAGCGGGCTTTCCTGCAGGACCGCGCGGCCGCCACGCTCGTCACCCGCCACCTCGCCACGCGCGCCGCTGAAGCCGGCGGCGCGTCCGGCCGCGGGCAGCGTCAGGGCCTCGAAGTGCGCCCGATAGCTGTAGTGCGTCTCATCGTCGTCTCGCTGCAGCCGCAGTTGCAGGTCGCGCAACTCGCCGCGCGCGCCATCCATCGTCGCCAGTGCATCGGGCACCGGCAGCACGCGCAGCCATGGCGCCAGCTCGTCGAGCCGCAGGTAGTTCAACGTGGCCTCGTAGATCGGCGGCGCGCCCTCGACCGAGGTCGCACGCAACTCGCCGCGCACTTCGGGCCATGCAGAGCCGTTGACCTCGAGCCCGAGTCGCTCCAATTTTGCGAGCCAGCCGTCGACGAGGAATTCGACATTGACGCGGGCCTCCAGCGAATCGAAGCCCGCGGCATGCTGTGCGCGCTGCGCGCGCGTTTTGCCTGAGCGGACCTCGGCGCGCACCTCGGCGAGGCGGCCCTGCTCGAGCCGACCGCGCAGCCGCGCCTCGACGCTGGCGGCGTCGAGACGGGCGCCGCGTCCGAGATACGGCGCCAGCCAGGCGCCCGGCGCGAGGCCCTTGAGCCGCAGCATGCCGGTTCCGGTCCAGGTCTTCGGCTGCAGCCACTCGCCGGTGAAGGCGCCCTCGAACAGCGCGGCGTCACCGATCGAAGCCGGCAACGCGATCTCGGCGTCGACCGAGTCACCGAGCAGGCCGCGCTCAAGTTGCGCGTGGGCAATGCCGAAGGACCAGGTCTCGTTGAGGCGGCGCGCGTCACGCACGTTGAGGCGGCAGCGCTCCAGCCGTAGCGCGTCGAACCCCGTCAGGGGCCGTAGCGCCTCGAACGGCTCGTCTCCAGCACCGCCCGCGTCGATGCCCTCGATCGAGAACTGGCCATCGGCGTCGATGCGTGCATCGAGGTTGAGGCCGTGCAGCTCGAGGCGGGTCGGCATGTAGTCGCCGCGAATGAGGTGCGTCACGCCGAAGCCCAGGCGCAGTCGCTCGGCCTGCAGCACGATGGTCTCGCCGTTGTCAGCAAGCAGCGCGACTTCGTTGAGCTCCAGGCTCGGGTAGTAATAGCGCCAGGTCAGTCCCAGCGAGCCGATTCGGATGGGCCGGCCGGTGAGCTCGCGGACATAGCTCTCGACGTCGGCGCGATAGCCCGGCACCGCCTGCACCGCCAGCTGGAACAGTCCGCTCGCCGCCGCGGCAAAGATGACCAGCACCGCGCCGCCGCTGATGGCCCAGCCCCAGAAGCGGCGTCGTGTTCTTTCCATCTAGGGCGGCCGCCGTTTCACAGCGGCACCACGTCATAGTTGTGCTGCAGGTATTGCGTCTCCACCTGCAGGCGAATCGGCCGGTGCAGCTGCGCCTCGAGCTCGGCCAGCATCTGCGGCTGCTCGTCGCCGAGCCGCGCGACGATTGCCGGGGCGGCGATGACGAGAAAGGCCCTGGCCTCGAACTGGCGCGCCGAGCGCGTGATATCGCGCACGATCTCGTGACACACCGTGTCGACGGTCTTCACCGAGCCGCGACCCTCGCACCCCGCGCAAGGCTCGCACAGGATGTGGCCGAGGCTTTCGCGCGTGCGCTTGCGCGTCATCTCGACCAGGCCCAGCGGCGAGAACGGGTACACGGTGGTGCGGGCCGGGTCGCGCTTGAGCTCCTTCTCGAGCGCGCGCAGCACCTGCGTGCGATGCACGTCGTTCTTCATGTCGATGAAGTCGAGGATGATGATGCCGCCGAGGTTGCGCAGCCGCAGCTGGCGCGCGATGGCCTGCGCGGCCTCGAGGTTCACCTTGAGGATGGTCTCCTCGAGGTTGCGATGGCCGGTGTAGGCGCCGGTGTTGACGTCGATCGTGGTCATCGCCTCGGTCTGGTCGATGACGAGGTGCCCACCGGACTTGAGCTCGACGCGCCGGTCCAGTGCGCGGTTGAGGTCGTCCTCGACGCCGAACAGGTCGAAGATCGGCGCCTTGCCGTCGTGGTGCTCCACCTTGTGCGCCGAGCCGGGGATGAAGGTCTGCGCGAACTGGCGCAGCCGGTCGAACTCGGCGACGTTGTCGATGCGCACGCGGTCGACCTCGGTGCCTAGCAGGTCGCGCAGGATGCGCATCGACAGCGGCAGGTCGCCGTGGACCAGTTCGCCCGGCTTCGCCGTGCGCGCCTTCACGCTGACCGACTCCCACAGCCGCACCAGGAATTCCATGTCGGCGGCAAGCGCGGACTCGTCGGCGCCCTCACCGGCGGTACGAACGATCGCGCCGAACTGCGGCGCGGCCTGCTGCACCAGAGGGGCGACGATGCTCTTGAGCCGAGCGCGCTCGGCTTCGTCCTCGATGCGCGCCGACACGCCGACGTGCCGGTCGAACGGCAGCAGCACGAGGTAGCGCGACGGCACGGACAATAATGTCGTCAGGCGCGCGCCCTTGCTGCCCAACGGGTCCTTCAACACCTGCACCAGCACTTCCTGTCCTTCGGACAGCAGGCGGTCGATGGGCGGCGACTCGCGGCCGATCTCCTCGATCGGTGCCTCGCCCTCGGCGGTCGCGGGCGAGAGCAGCATGTCCGCCGCGTGCAGGAACGCCGTCCGCTCGAGGCCGCAGTCAACGAACGCCGCCTGCATGCCCGGCAGCACCCGCTTGACCATCCCCTTGTAGATGTTGCCCACCAGGCCGTGGCGCGACGCGCGCTGGATGAAGACTTCCTGCAGCGCGCCGCCCTCCACCAGCGCGACGCGCGCCTCGTTCTGCGCGCTGTTGACCAGGATTTCGGTGCTCATCGGGGTTCGGGGCAAATGCCGAAAGGCGCAAGCAGCTCGACGGTCTCGTACAACGGCAGGCCCATCACGCCGCTGTAGCTGCCTTCGATGCGTCGCACGAAGCGGGCGGCGCGGCCCTGGATCGCGTAGGCGCCAGCCTTGTCGGCAGGCTCGCCAGTGTCCCAATAGGACTGCGCCGCCTGCGTCGAGATCGGGCCGAACGTCACGCGCGTCACCGACAACGCGGTCGCCACGCGGGTGCCCTGCACCACGGCGACGCCGCTGTAGACCTCGTGAGTGCGATCGGCAAGTCGCTGCAGCATCGCCAGCGCATCGGCTCGGTCACGCGGCTTGCCGAGGATCTCGCCGTCCACCACCACATCGGTGTCGGCCCCGAGCACCGGCGCACCGGGCGGCACGCGCGCTGCGTGCGCCTTGGCCTCGGCCATCGCGCGCGCGTAATCGGCCGGTGACTGGCCGGGTGCGCGCTGCTCGACGATGTCGGCGGCCACCACCTCGAAGCGCAGCCCGACCTGTCGCAGCAATTCCTGCCGGCGCGGCGATCGCGACGCCAGATACAGCAGCGGTTGCAAGGAAAAGGACTCGAAAATTTCGGACTGGTGATTATGCACCCGGTATAGTGACGGCATGGCACGAGCCGCCCCGCTGGAAGCGCGCGAACAGCCGCTGCACCTGCGGCAGGTGCTCGACTTGCTCGTCGCCGACGGCCTCATCACCGCCGAGCAGGCGCGACCGGTCGCCGCCGCGCCGCGGCCCGAGCGTGACGCCACCCACCCGCTGGTCATCGCCGCGCGCGCGGAGTGGTCTTCCGCCAAGCCGCCGCACCAGAAGCTCACCGTCGAAGCGCTGGTGCAGTGGCTGGCGAAGAACACGGGGTTGCCGTACTTGCGCATCGACCCGCTGGCGATCGACGTGGCGCAAGCCACCTCGATGCTGCCGTACCACTACGCGGCCCGCGCCAACGTCCTGCCATTGCGGATGAACGCGAAGGAGGCCACCTTCGCCACTGCTGACCCGTTCATGCGCGAATGGGAACGCGAGCTCAGGCCCATCCTGAAGCGCGACATCAAGCGCGTGCTGGCCAACCCGCTCGACATCCGGCATTACCTGGTCGAGTTCTACGCGCTGGCCAACTCGGTCAAGGGCGGCGAGCAGGTCCACGGCAGGACGGCGGTCGCGGGGCTCACCAACCTCGAGCAACTGACGGAGCTGGGCAAGGGCAACCCGCTCGACGCCAACGACCAGCACGTCGTCGGCATCGTCGACTGGCTGCTGCAGTACGCGTTCGGCCAGCGCGCCAGCGACATCCACCTCGAGCCGCGGCGCGAGCTCAACAACATCCGTTTCCGCATCGACGGCGTGCTGCACGATGTCTACCAGATCCCTGCCGGCGTCGGCGGTGCTGTGTCGAGCCGCCTCAAAATCCTCGCGCGCATGGACCTCGCCGAGAAGCGCCGGCCGCAGGATGGGCGCATCAAGACGCGCACGCCGGATGGCCGCGAGGTCGAGCTGCGCGTGTCGTCGCTGCCAACGGCGTTCGGCGAGAAGCTGGTGCTGCGCATCTTCGACCCCGAAGTGCTGCTGCGCGATTCCGGCCAGCTCGGGCTGTCGCAATCCGACTCGGCGCGCTGGCACGCCATGACGCACGAGCCGCACGGCATCGTGCTGGTCACCGGCCCGACCGGCTCGGGCAAGACCACGACGCTGTACTCCACGCTCAAGGGCATCGCAACGCCCGAGGTAAACGTCTGCACCATCGAAGACCCGATCGAGCTGATCGAGCCGGCCTTCAACCAGATGCAGGTGAACGCGGCGATCGAACTGAACTTCGCCGCCGGCGTGCGCGCGCTGATGCGCCAGGATCCCGACATCATCATGGTCGGCGAGATCCGCGACCTCGAGACCGCCGAGATCGCCGCGCAGGCCTCGCTGACCGGACACCTCGTGCTGTCGACGCTGCACACCAACGATGCGCCGTCGGCGCTGACGCGCCTGATCGACCTCGGCGTCGCCCCCTACCTGCTGCGCTCGACCCTGCTCGGCGTGGTGGCGCAGCGACTGGTGCGCAAGCTGTGCCCGCACTGCCGCGAAACGGTGGACCTCGATCCCAAGCGCTGGCGCGAGTTCGTCGCCGGGACCGCGCCGCCGCCGCCGCGCCAGGTGTACGAAGCCGTCGGCTGCCTCGAATGCCGCGACACTGGCTACAAAGGCCGCGTCGGCCTGTACGAGTTGATGCCGCTGACGCGCCCCATCAAGGATCTGCTGGTCGAAGGCGCCGACTACCGCAAGCTGCGCGAAGCCGCCCTGCGCGCGGGAATGGTCCCCCTGCGCCTCGCCGGCGCCGAAAAAGTCATCGCCGGCCTCACCTCCCTCGACGAAGTGATCAAAGCCACCCCCACCGGCGGCATCGGCGACTAAAGATAGCCGCGGGGGTCAGAGTCGCTGTCGCAAGCCCTTGATAACGCAGTGCGGATTTCGCGCTTTTTTTTACGGCCGGTGATACGGGTGGCCAGCGTTCACCGACCACGCGCGGTAAAGCTGCTCCAACACCATTACTCGCACCAGCGCATGGGGCAGTGTCAGCTTCGACAGCGACCAGCGCCGCTGCGCGCGTGACAGGACTTCCGGCGCGAGGCCATCGGGACCGCCGATCAACAGCGCGACATCACGACCGTCGCGCTGCCAGCCCTGCACCGCCTTGGCCCAGCCCATGGTGTCGAGCGACTCGCCGCGCTCGTCGAACGCGATGATCTCCGCGCCGGCTGGCACCTGCCGCAGGATTTTTTCGCCCTCGGCTGTTTTCAGCCTCGCAATGTCGGCATTGCTGCCACGCGTCGCGACGGGGATCTCGACGATTTCGAAGCGCCACTCGCGCGGCAGTCGGGGCTGAAACTCGGCGACGCCCGATTCGACCCACGCCGGCATGCGCGTGCCGACGGCGATGAGTCGCACTTTCACGCGATCCCTCGCGGCGCTCGGGATGACACTCCGTCAGCGCTTGCGGGCGCGGCCCTTGGCAGGCTTGCCGCGCGGCTTGCCACCCGGCTTGCGACTCGATTTCCCACGCGCCCTGCCGGACTTGTCCTTCGACTTGGTTTTCTTGGGCTTGGCCGTCTTTGCCGCGGCCGCGACTTCGGGCGGCGGCACGTCCCACAGCTTCTCGAGCTGGTAGAACAGGCGCGTCTGCGCTTGCATCGCGTGCAGGACGACGTCGCCGAGGTCCACCAGCACCCACTCACCCGCATCGAGGCCCTCGATGCCGAGCGGCCGGCGGCCCGATTCCTTGGCCTTGGTGATGACGTTGTCGGCAATCGACTTGACGTGCCGGTTGGACGTCCCGGTGCAGACCACCATGTGGTCGGTGATCGTCGTGAGCGCCGCGACATCGAGCACCTTCACGTCGAGGCCCTTGATGTCCTCGACCGCATCGACGACGAGCTTGAGCAGCGGGGACGTCTTCATCGGGCAAAAGCCTCCAGATCCTTTTTCGTGAAATCGGCAATGACGGCGTCGGGCACCAAACCCTTCACCTCGAGACCGCGCGCGAGGCGTCGCCGCACCTCGGTGCCAGACACCGACACCGGTGGCATGGCGCAGCGCCACCAAAGCCCGGCCGGACGCGCACGCAGTTGCGCAACGCTGCGCGCGCGGCGGCCGCGCAGCAGGCGCGTCACCGGCTCACGCAACGGCGCAACGCCGGGACGGTGGAAGAACACCAGGTGCGCAAGTTCCGGCAGGCGGCGCCATTGGTGCCAGCGCGGCAGGCGTTGCGCGGCATCCTGGCCGAGCAGCAGGCAGATCGGCTCGCGCGGATGCTCGGCGCGCAGCTCGACCAGCGTGTCGACCGTGAACGAAGGTCCGGCGCGGCGCAGCTCGCGGCCATCGGCGATGAGCGCGCGCTCGCCGGCGACCGCAAGCTCGACCCAGCGCAGCCGGCGTGCAGCCGGGACCGCCGGTGCTGCGCGCAGCGGCGGCGCAGCCGCCGGAATCAGCCGCACCTGGTCCAGGCGCAACTGGTTGCGCGCTGCCATGGCGAGGCGGAGGTGACCCTTGTGGATGGGAGCGAACGTCCCGCCGAACACCCCGATCATGAGCGCATTCAGCGAATGTGCCCGTCGCCGATGACGATCCACTTCAGTGAGGTCAGCCCCTCGAGGCCGACCGGGCCGCGGGCGTGGAACTTGTCGGTGCTGACGCCAACCTCGGCGCCAAGGCCGTACTCGTAGCCGTCGGCGAAGCGCGTCGATGCATTGACCATCACGGAGCTCGAGTCGACCTCGCGCAGGAAGCGGCGCGCGCGCGACAGGTTCTCGGTGACGATCGCGTCGGTATGCATCGAGCCGTGCTGCGCGATGTGCTCGATGGCCTGGTCGATGCCGTTGACGATACGAATCGACAGCACCGGCGCGAGGTATTCGGTGTCCCAATCCTCGGCGGTCGCGGCCTTGATGCCGGACATGAGCTTGCGCGCCTTGTCGCAGCCGCGCAGCTCGACGCCGTGTTCCTCGTAGATGCGGCGCAGGTCGGGCAGGACCTTGGCGGCCACTTCCTGGTCGACGAGCAATGTCTCCATCGTGTTGCAGGTGCCGTAGCGCTGGGTCTTGGCGTTCACCGCGACGGCGATCGCCTTCTCCAGGTCGGCCTGGCCATCGATGTACACGTGGCAGATGCCTTGCAGGTGCTTGATCACCGGCACCTTGGCATTTTCGGTGACGAATTCGACCAACCCCTTGCCGCCGCGCGGGATCACCACGTCGACATATTGCGGCATGGTCAGCAGCTCGCCCACCGCCTTGCGGTCGGTGGTGTCGAGCACCTGCACCGCGTCCGACGGCAGGCCTGCATCCTTCAGCGCCTTGTCCATGCAGCGCGCGATGGCGAGGTTGCTGTGCAGCGCCTCGGAGCCGCCGCGCAGGATGCACGCGTTGCCGGCCTTGAGGCACAGCGCCGCGGCGTCGGCAGTGACGTTCGGTCGCGACTCGTAAATGATGCCGATCACGCCGAGCGGCACGCGCATGCGACCGACCTGGATGCCAGAGGGCCGCGCCTGCAAATTCTGGAACTCGCCGACCGGGTCCTGCAGGTTCGCAATCTGGCGCACGCCGTCGGCCATTGCGTCGATGCGCTCGTCGTTGAGCTCCAGGCGGTCCAGCAGCGAGGCTTCGAGCTTCTGTTCGGCGCCCGCCTTCATGTCGACGCCATTGGCCGCGAGGATGCGGCCTTTTTCGCCGCGCAGCAGCTCGGCGAACGCGAACAATGCCGCGTTCTTCTGCCCGGTCTCGGCGCGCGCCACCACGCGCGCAGCCGCGCGCGCGCGCTGACCGCGATCCTTCATCTGCGTGCTGAGGCTGCGGGGCTTGGCGGCCGAAGCCTTGGGGGCTTCCTTGCCGGATTCGGGACTCATGGGGTGCGGTTCTGCGGGCTGGGGGCGGCGCTGCTGGCCGCGAGGACGCATGCTAGCAGTTCTTCCCAGGCCGCCGGCTCGCCGCCGGTGGATTTCCCTTTCAAATCAATGCTTGAGGCGCGTGCCAGCAAGCTGTAGACGCGGTTGGGCCCCACCCTCGGCAGCGCCTTGAGGTAAGGCTGCTGACGCGGCCCGAAGATGCGCGCCGCCTCGCAGGCCGCGGTGGCGTTGCGCGATTGCGCGTAGTGCGCCGCGGCTTGACCCCACTGCCGCAGCATCCAGGCCCAGGCGCCGACCAGCGCGACCAGCTCGACCCCTTCCTCGCGCAGGCGCGAAAGGCTGCGCACTGCGCCGGCGGCGTCGCCGAGCAACACCTTGTCGGTGAGGTCGAAGGCGTCGAAGCGCGCGCTGTCGGCCACCGCAGCGCGCACCTGGTCCTGGTCCAGCGTTGCGCCCGGGTGGAGCAATTTCAGCTTTTCGATGTCCTGCTGCGCGGCCAGCAAGTTGCCTTCCGTGCGGTGCGCGAGCAGCTCGATGGCGTCGCTGCTCGCTGAAAGCCCCGCGACTTTCAGGCGCTGCGCGATCCACGCCGGCAACTGCTCGGGCTTGAGCGCCTCGATGTAAAGCGTGGCGCCCGCCTGGTCGATCGCCGAATACCACGCGGCCTGCCGCGTTTTCCATTCCAGCGCGCCGGCGATGAGCACGATGACGTCATCCGGCGGCGGCGATTGCGCGATCTCCTTGATCGTCGCGGCGCCGTCGCCCGGGCCACTGCCCATGAGGTTGACCTCGATGAGGCGCTTGCTCGCGAACAGCGACAGGCTCGCGGTTGCCTGGGTGAGCTGGGACCAATCGAAGGCCTTGTCGGCATCGAGCACTTGCCGCTCGCTGGCGCCTTGCACGCGGGCCGCGGCGCGCAGCGCATCGAGAGATTCCTGGATGAGCAGCGGCTCCTCGCCGGCGACGAGGTACAGCGGCCGCAGCGGCTGCTTCAGGTGGGATTCGAGTTGCGCGAGCCGGAGCTGCATGAGGCCGGCTAACTTAGCACCGCGGCGCCGTTACCGGGAGCACGCCGCCGGTGCTAGCGTGGCTCGCAGAGGGCAATTCCGCCCGGCAGGGAGAGACCATGAAACACGCCATCATCGGCCTGGCCGCGCTAGCGCTGCTGGGCGCCGTGCCCGCCGTGCAGGCGCAGAAAAACAAGGACGTCAGGACGATTCCGGTACAGCCGATTCCCGAGGAGAGCGCAGGCGCATCGCTCAATCTGCGCGCAAGTGCCGCATTGGGCTTCTGGGATGGTCACGCCGGAGCGAGTGGCTTCGAGGACAGCGACGGCGGCGCCGGCTTCGGCCTTGGCACCGGCACCACTTTCGTTTTCGGCAGTTTCTTCGCCGATTTGGGCGTCGACTATTACGACATCAGCCAGGACACAGCCGACGGCAATGAATTCACGCGTAGCGACCTCGCGCTGACCGGCGGCGGCTGGCTCACCGACTGGATCTCGGCGTTCGGCGGCTACCGGCAAGGCTGGCAGGGCCGCAGTGGCGCGTTCAAGGACGATATCTGGACCGAATCGGGCTTCTTCGCGGGCGGTGGGGTTGCGTTCCCCATCGGCCAAGGCGACCTGCGCGGCGGCGTGTCGATGGCCTACAACCTCAATACCATCGAGTTTGCAGGCGGCTCCGGCGACCTCGACTACAACGGCTTTTCCGGCAAGTTCCGCGTCGCGCTGGCGCGCTCGCCGCATGCCGTCGAGCTGCGGCTGCAGTCGTTCAAGGCCAGCGAGGAGTTTTTCTACCTGCGCGAGAGCTATGCATTCGTGGCTTACGTCTTCAACTGGCAGGCTCTTTCGTTCTGATCGCGCGGCGCTCCGTGCGCGCGATAATGCGCGCATGGAGCGCCAATACTCGCCGGTCGACCGGCTGCTGATCCGGCTGCAGGAGGCAGTCGGCGCCGTCGCCGTGAAACCGCCCGCGCCGCGCGCCCACCCCGCACAGGACATCGACGTTCCCGAGCTCGACGACGCCGCGCGCCGGCACGCCGCGGGACTGATGCGCGTGAACCACGCCGGCGAGGTCGCCGCGCAGGCGCTGTACCAGGGCCATGCGCTGGCCGCGCGTACGCCGGCGATCCGGGAGCACATGCTGCAGGCCGCGTCAGAGGAGCGTGTCCACCTCGAGTGGTGCGAGCAGCGCCTGCAAGAGCTCGGCGAAGGCCCGAGCCGGCTCGATCCGCTGTGGTACGCCGGCTCGTTCGCGATCGGCGCCGTGGCCGGGGTCGCTGGCGATCGCTGGAGTCTCGGCTTTGTCGAGGAGACCGAGAAGCAGGTCGCCGAGCACCTGCGCGGACACCTCGACCAGCTGCCGGAGGGTGACGCGCGCAGCCGCGCGATCGTGGAAGCGATGCAGGCCGACGAGGAGCGCCACGGCGCTGACGCCGCAGCCGCCGGCGCGCAGGTGCTGCCGCGGGCGGTGCAGCGATTGATGCGCGCAGTGGCGCGAGTAATGACGCGGAGCGCTTACTGGGTCTGAGCGCTCGCGGGCACGGCGGCGGACACTCCTGCGCCTATGTGCCTGTCGAGGAAGTCCAGTGCTTTGATTATAAAATGCTCGTGGTTGTCGTCAACCCAAAAGCCGTGCTCCTCGTCCTCGTACTCGAGCCATTCGTAAGTCTTCTTGTTCTTCTCAAGCGCCTTGCGCAGCTGCTTGGCCTGGCTGAACGGCACCCGTTCATCGGCGGTGCCGTGCGCGATAAGCACAGGGATTTTGAGCCGCTCGACATAGGTCATCGGTGACTGCGCACGCATCGTCGCCACGTCGCCAAGCACCTTATGCAGGTAGTTGCGGCCCGAGCGCCCCTCGGCGGTGTCGCTGTCCTCGGACTGCCTGACGAGGTCGTAGGCCCCGGCAAGGCCAATGGCGCAGCGATACAAGTCAGGCTCGCGCGTGGCGCTCATCAGCGCCGAATAGCCGCCGTAGCTGCCGCCCATGATGCAGATGCGGGCCGGATCGGCGATGCCCTGGTCGATCGCCCACCGCACCGCGTCCGTGAGATCGTCCTGCATCAGCGTGCCCCACTTGCGGTAGCCCGCAAACTCGTGGGCGTAACCGTAGCCGCCCGAGCCACGGAAGTTGGGCTGCAGCACGGCGTAGCCGCGGCTGGCTAGCGCCTGCGCCCACGGCTCCCACTCCCAGAAGTCGCGCGGGCCGTGGGGCCCGCCGTGCGGCACAAGCACCAGCGGCGCCTTGCGTGTGGCATCGCCGGCGGTGGCGGTGAGGTAGGCGTGGATGGTCGCGCCGTCGCGTGTCTTGTAGGTGATCGCGCTCACCGGCGCCATGGCCGACGGGTCGATCCACGAGCGCCGCGACAGCAGGTATTCCGCTTTCTTCGTCGCGCGGTCGACCAGATAGAAGTCTCCCGGGTTGCGGTCGCTGCTGACCAGCACCACGAACTTGCTGCTGTCTTGCGTCCGGCTTGTAACCTGCACTCGCTGGCCCGGAAAACTGCGGGCCATCAACTGAAGCAGCCGCGCGTCGGGATGCTTTGCCTGCAGGAATTTCACCTCGGGCTTTCCGGCCTCGTCGAGCAGTCCGATCAGCGTACTGTCGTCAAAACTGAAGATTGGTTGCCCGACGGCGCCGTCCTGCGTGCATTGGCGCTCGACCAACGATCCCTTCGCGAATGAGTACTCATACAGGCACGTCCGGCCCCTCGCATCGCCCGTGGTCAGGTAGGCCGAGGTCCCATCCGCCGTCGCACCATGCAGTTCAACCTCCTGGGCCAACCCGCCGGGGTGCTGGACCTCGCTCCAGCCCGCGGACGTGTTGGCCTTGGCATAAAGGCGAATCTCGCCATCACGGTTGCTGCCGTACGCAAAACGGGGGCGCCCGGCGCGGTCCGAGACGGCATCGAGCGGGAATGTCCCCGGCACGACCGTCACGCGAACGCGCTGGCCGGTGTAGACGTTGATGCGCTGGAGAATCGACAGTGCCTCCTCGCCCTTGTAGACCCAAGGGATGACGACGATCAGTGCCCACTCCGGCTCATCTACCAGGGGATCCACTACGTACGCGGACGCGTACTCGGAAAAAACGTTCCTTTTGATCTTGGTGCCGACGCGGTCGGGCGCGCGGAGGCCAAACAGGTACCTCCGGTTTTGGCCGTCGGCGTCGATGCCATACAACTCTCCGGTGAGTCCCGGCTGGTCCAGCGGGCCAAATGACTTCGCGACGCTCGCAACTATGCGCTTCGGCCCGACCCACCAGAAATCGGCGACATGCTCCCCGTCGGCGAAGCGCAGATGCCCAGACACCTTCTTGTTCTTGAGGTCAATGATGCCGACCATCGTCTGCTGCTCGACGGGCATTGCCACTGCCAGGAATTCGCCGGTTGGCGATATTTTGGCCGAGAGGAATTCGGTTTTGCGGACGAAGTCCTTTATCGCCGTTGGTTCCGTCGCCCCCGCGACCCCCGCGCACAACGCCAGCGCCAGCGCGACCGCGTCCTGCAGTTTCGTAATGACCTTCATGCCGGAGCCCCGCTTTTCCAAGTCGAGCGTGATTTTGTCCGGGACGGCGACGTCCGTCCACGAAGTTCCTTATCAGGCAGCCCGCAGCGCATCCACCACCGGCTGACGCGCCGCACGCACCGCCGGGAACAGTCCGCCAAAAATGCCGATCACCAGCGCCCAGACGATGCCCTGCACCAGCAGCGCCGGCGTCACCGCGAAGGCGAAGGCCACCTGGCTGAAGGTCTGGAAGTTCAGCGTCGATACAGTGAAGCCGTTGAACACGATGTACGCCAAGGCGGCGCCGATCACGGCGCCGACCAGCGACAGCAGCATGGCCTCGATCATGATCGACGCCACCACCGGGCCGCCGCCGAAGCCGATCGCGCGCAAGGTGGCGATCTCGACGCCGCGCACCGAGACGGCGGCGTACATGGTGTTGAGCGCGCCGAACAGCGCGCCGAGCGCCATGATCACGGCGACGATGTAGCCGAGGATCGTGATGAAGGTCTTGAGGCCCTCGGAGCGCGAGGCGTAGTACTCGGGTTCGCGCTGCGCCGCGGCGCGCAGCCGCGGATCCTGCGTGAGCTGGTCCTTGAACGCCGTGAAGGTTTCCTTGCGATCGTCGGCCAGCGTCAGCGTGACCGTCGAGTAGTACGGCGTGCGCACGGCGTCGTGCAGCGCAACCGCGTCGACCCACAGCTCTGATTCGTGCACGTCGCCGTTGGATTCGAACACGCCGACGATGCTCCACGGCCCGTCGCGCACTTCGACGGTGTCGCCGACGTCGAGGTCGGCGTACTCGACGTGGGCGCCCCGGCCCACCACGACCTCGCGCTTGCCGGGCTCGAACATGCGGCCCTGCACAATCTTGACCTCGGGACGGACGCCGATGACATCGGGGCTGGTGCCGCGCACCACGGCGTTGCTCGGGGCCTTCGTCGCGTCACCCTTCTTGCTGATGTTGGTCAGCACGTACACCTCGGACACTGCCAGCGGCTGGCCACTTTCGCCGCGCTTGATGCCCGGCAGGTCGCGGATCAGACGCGCCTGCTCGACGCCCATCGAGCTGCCGAGTTCGTCGATCGAGCCGGTGCGCAGCACGATGACGCGGTCGAGGCGGCCGGTCGAGGCGAGCGTGCGCTCGAAGCCCTCGCCCATCGCCAGCAGCGCCACCAGCACGCCGACCACGCCGGCAATGCCGGCGACGATGACCATCGAGATGCCGAGCCGGTCCGGGATGGTGCGGACGTTCATCGCCGTGACGGCAGAAATCTGCTGCAGGATGTTGGCCATGTCAGTGCCCCTCAGTGCCGTGTCAGCGCGTTGACGATGTCGAGCCGCATCGCGCGCAGCGCCGGCGGCAGCCCGACCACCAGCGCCAGCCCGGCGGCGAGCGCGAGGCCAGTGAGCGCGGAACTCGGCGTCACCTGCATCGCCGCGAAGCCCGGCATGTTCGAGCCGATGCCGGGCGCGAGCCACGCCGCCAGCAGCAGCCCGCCGCCCGCGCCGATGCCGCAGAGGAACAGCGCCTCGGCGAGCACCACCCACAGCACGGTCTGGTCCTGGTAGCCGAGCGTTTTCAGCACCGCGATCTCGGCAGTGCGCTCGCGCACCGACTGCATCATGGTGTTGCCGGTCAGCATCAGCAGCGTAAAGATCACCGCGCTCATGATGCCGGCAAGGATCAGCTTCAGGTTCCCGAACTGCTTGACGAAGCCCTGGTTGAAGGCTTTCTCGGAGTCCGTCTTGGTCGGCGACGGCGAGTTGGCGAAGCGCGCATCGATGGCGCGCGCCACCTCGGCGTTCTTCGTCGGGTCGGCGACGCTGGTCACGAACCAGCCCACGGTGCCGGCCCCGAATTGGCGCGCCTGCTCGAAGTACTCGTTGTGGAACAGCAGGTATTCGTGCTGCGCGCGCGTCGCGGCATCCTTGGTGTCGAAGATGCCGACGAGGTCGAATTCCCACGTCATGCTGCCGTCTTTCTGCGGCCAGATCGTCGACTGGATCGGAATCTTGTCGCCGACCTTCCAGCCGTAACGGTCCGCCAGTTGCTGGATCACGATTGCGCCGGTGCGGGTCTTGAGGAAGTTCGTTTTCTGGTCCGCCGGCAGCAGGATTTCCGGGTAAAGGTCGAGGTACGGCTCGACGTCGGTCGGGAACTGCGCGAAGAAATTGCGCTCGGTCTGGTAGATGCCGCCGAACCACGACTGGTACGCCACCTGGCGCACGCCGGGAATGGTGCGGATCTGCTGGCCGTAGCCCACGGGCTGCATCTGCGTGAGCGAGTACTTGCCGGTGGTGATCAGGCGATCCGCGCCGGCGATATCGACGCCAGCGCTGAACGCGGTAACCACGCCTTGCAGGAGGCCGTAGAGCAAAAACGCGACGACGATCGACAGCATCGTCAGGATGGTGCGCGGCTTGCGGCGCCAGAGCGCGGCCCACACCAGCGGGAAATATTTCATGGTTTCCTCATGCCGCCCGCAGGGCGACGACGATGGGCAGACGCGCGGCGCGCACCGCCGGGAACAGGCCGCCTAGCAGGCCGATCGCCACCGACCAGGTCAACCCGGTCCACAGCAAATCCGGCGTGACGGCAAAACTGAAGGCGACCTGCGTGAAATTCTGGCCGAGCGTCGACACGGTCATGCCGTTGAACAGCACGTAGGAGACGGCAGCGCCGACCAGCCCGCCCGCCACTGCGAGCGCGACGGCTTCCGTGAGCACCGACACGACGACCGGCAGGCCGGAGAAACCAATGGCGCGCAGCGTTGCGATCTCGACGCGCCGCGTGGCGACGGCCGAGTACATGGTGTTGAGGGCGCCGAACAGCGCGCCAAACGCCATGAGCACGGCAACCACCGTCGTCACGATGCCCAACTGGCGCGTGAAGTTCTCGGTCTGCGAGGTGAAGTAGGCACGCTCGGATTGCACGTCGAGCCGGAAGCGCGGGTCGCTGGTCACGGCGTCCTTGAAGGCGGGCAGCGCATCCTTCGAGCCGAGTTGCACCAGCACCGAAGACGCGCCGGTGCGGCCGAAGGCGCTGCGCGCGGTGTCGGCGTCGGTCCATAACTCGGATTCGTGCGCATCGCCGCTGGAGTCGAACACGCCGACCACGGTCCACGTCGAACCGCGGAAATGCAATTCCTCGCCCACGCCGACGCCCTCGAACTGCTGGGTTACCTGGCGACCGGCGATGATTTCGCGCAGGCCGGATTGGAACAGGCGCCCCTCGACCAGCTTGACCTCGCTGCGCATGGCCATGCCCGCTGGCTCGACGCCGCGCAGCGCCACGTTGACATTGGCCTGCGCGCGGCCGGCGCCGCGGCGCAGCTCGGTGATGACCATGACCTCGGCGGACACCAGCGGCTGGCCGGATGCGTCGCGGGCGATGCCCGGCAGTGCGCGTAGCAGCGGCAGCGCATCGGGGCCGATGCCCGACGACAGCTCGGCGAGCACGCCGGCGGACAACAGCAGTGCGCGCGAGTCGGAGCCGGTGCCCTGCAGCGTGCGCTCGAAGCCGCGGCTCATCGACAGCATGCCGATCAGCACGGCGACAACGCACGCGATGCCGACCACGATCACCATCGAGGTGCCGGCGCGGCCGCCGATGCTGCGGAAATTCATCAGCGTGATCGCCAGCGCGGTTTTCATGACCTACCTTCCCGCCAGCGCATCGACGATCGGCAGCCGCCACGCGCGCCACGCCGGCAGCGCGCCCACGACAAGGCCGAGGCCGACCGCAGAGACCGCCGCGAACAGCCATACGCCCGCGTCCGCCGTGATCTCCGGGAAACCCGGCAACGCGCCGAGCACCTGCATCGCGACAAGCGCGAGCAGCATTCCGCCGAGTCCGCCGATCACGCACATGAAGATCGACTCGGCGAGGATCAGCCCCAACACCTGGCCGTCGCGGAAGCCGAGCGTCTTCAGCACCGCGAGCTCCGGGATGCGGTCCTGCACGGCCTGGCTCATGGTGTTGCCGGTGAGCATGAGGATGGCGAAGAACACCGCACCGAGGATCGAGTACAGGATCAGCTTGAGGTTGCCAATCTGGCGCAGGAAATTCAGCGAGAAGTCCTTCTCGGTCTGCGTCTTGCTCTCGTCGGGGGAGTTCTCGAACATCGTGTCGATCGACTGGCCGATCGGCCCGGCCTGCTCCGGGTCCTTGATACGCACGACGAAGATGCCAGCGGCGCCCTGGCCGAACTGACGAGCCTCGTCGAAGTAGTCGTAGCGCAGGTACATATTGCCTTGCCGCGCGCAGGAGTCAGCGGAAGCATGGTCGAAAATACCCGCGAGCTCGAACTGCCAGGCACGCGAGCCGTCCCTCTGCGGCCAGATCTGCGACAGCAGCGGGATCGTGTCACCCACTTTCCAGCCGAAGCGATCTGCGAGCTGGCGTCCGGCGATCACGCCGGTGCGCACCTGGCGCCAACGCTGCTCGTGCTCAGGCGGCAATTTGCATTCCGGGAACGTGCGCAGCCAGCGCTCCGGGTTCACCGCGAATTGCGGGAAGAA
>DATLBT010000068.1:0-13754 GCA_035526825.1 Verrucomicrobiia bacterium
CCCGGCGCGCTGCCACGCTGCATGCGCGAGATCGCGCCACGCCGTGTGCTGGATGCCGAGGCGGCGGATCTCCACGTCGCCGGTGCCCAGGACGTACTCGCGTTCTGCCATCCGCGCATCGTAGCGGCGATGGCATGATGCAGCACCTGGCGGAGAGCGACCCATGTCCAAGATCAAGCTGACCTACTTCGACTTCGACGGCGGCCGCGGCGAAGTCGCGCGCCTGGCGCTGCGCCTCGGCGGCATGGAGTTCGAGGACGAGCGCATCGGCTTCAAGGATTGGGCCCAGCGCCGCGAGCAAATGCCGTTCCGCGCGATCCCGGTGCTCAGCGTCGACGGCAAGGTGTTGACCCAGTCCAACACGATCAACCGCTACCTCGGCCGGCTGACCGGCCTGTACCCGAAGGACGACTGGCAGGCCGCGCTGTGCGACGAGGCGATGGACGCGGTCGAGGACCTCGACCAGCAGATCGGCCCGACGATCGGCATGGATGACGCGGCCAAGAAGAAAGCTCGCGAAGCCCTGGCTGCCGGCCCGCTGCCGCGCTACCTCGAGCAGCTGAACAATCGCCTGAAGGCGGCGGGTGGCGAGTGGGTCGCAGGCGGGCAGATGAGCGTCGCCGACCTCAAGGTCTGGATGCTGGTGCGCTGGCTGCGCAGCGGCGTGCTCGACCACATCCCGAAAGACATCGTCGACCGCTACGCGCCCTTGCTGGTGAAGCATGCCGAGCGGCTGGCGGCGCAGCCCAAAATCGTCGCGTACTACGCGAGCCGCAAATGAACCGGCGCAGCGCCGAGCCGAAGCTGGCGGAAGCGTTGCGCGAGCGCGGACCGCTGGCGACACTCGACCCCGTCGCTGCCGCAAAGCTGGTCGCGCTCGGCTCGCTGGTCGAACTGGCTCCCGGCGAGATGCTGATTCGCGAAGGCGATGCGCCCGGCGCCGAGGTGTACCTGCTGGTCGAAGGTGTGTTGGTCGTGCAATCGACGAACGGGACGCTCGCGCGCCTGAGTCGCCCGGGCGACGTGATTGGCGAGGTTGCGGTGCTGCTATCGGCCAAGCGCACCGCGAGCGTGGTCGCCGACGGCGCAGTAAAGGTGCTCGCGATCCCAACACCGGTGCTGAAAATGCCCGAGTTCAGCGCGGTAGCCGCCGGCATCAGCAGCGCAATGTTGCGCGACGACTGGATCCAGTACTGATTGTTCTTGTGGGAGGGCCCCTGGGCCCGACGGTATCGCCACCGAGCGTGGCCGCTCTACATAACGTGGATATGCGCCGTAATCGTGTCGCCGTGCGACAAATCCTCCGCCTTGCGCACCGCCGCCTTGATCGCGAACAGGTAGCTCTTCGCGCGGCGATCCGGAAACAGGGAAGTGTCCCACTCCGTATCTCCCACGCGAATGCGCACGCGAATCGAGCCCCAGCCGCGCGCTGTCGCACCAAACCGCGCCTTGATCAGCGCCGCCGGCTTCACCGGCAGCGTCGCGAAATGCCAGCCGCTCGCGCCCTTCCAGCGCACCACTTTCGTCCGCACCTTGTAAACGCGGTGCTGCGCGGGATCATCTGGCGGCAGCAGCGGCGACCAGCGCTGTTCGGCAGGCTTCACGGGTTATCGGGCCAGCAGCAAGTAGAGCGACGCCGCCAGCAGGCATAGGTAAATGCTCGTCGCTACCCAGTAACCCTGGCGGATCAGCTTGCCCACTTCCGCTTCAGTCGTGCCCTCGTAGTTGCCGAGGCGCAGGAGCAGGAGCAGCGTCATGAAACTGAAGAACGCGCCGACGCCCCAGGCGTAGCGCAACGCGCTACCGGCCGTGCCCGGAACGAACAGCGTGAGCACGAGGTTGGCCGCGGAATGCGCCAGGTGCACGAACGCCGAGAAACCGGTTCGGGCGGTCCAGCGCAGCGGGGACCGTGCAGTTGCGTCCAGCACGGTGCCTACTTGAAGGCCGCGCGCAATTCCTCAGGCTGGAACACGCCCTTGCCGCCCTTGTTGGTGGCGAACTCGTACAGGCCCACGGCCAGCACTGCTTTGGCCGCCATGCCGAGCAGGATGATTGCGGGAATCGTCACGATCATCAGCGGCACCAACACGACGGCGGTTTGCGGCACGGCGATCGTGAGGCCGACGCACACCAGCACCGTCACGACGACCATTGCCGCCACGGCGAGCCCGATGCCGACTTGCGCGCCGGCATTCTCACCCCAGGTTTGCCTCATCAAGCCAACCGAGCGGCTGATCGCAGATATTGGCGCCTGATTCTCGAAGATCATCACCGGGACCGCGAAGTAGGTGATCACCGCCCACGCGGCGCCGAGCAGCTTGCGCACGATCTGGCCGATCTTGCCGTTGCCCTCGAGGATGCTCAGCAGCAAGCCGACGGTGCCCGAGATCAGCGCCCAGCCGAAAATCTTGCCGAGGTGCCGGTTCGCGACCGCCAGGCCATCGCCCAGGACCGTGTCCTTGCCATTGATGGATTGCTGCGCCGCTGCGAGCAGCGCAACGTTGAAGTAGACCGCGATGAAGCTGACGCTGAAATAGCAGAGAAAGGCGAGGGCGACGTAGAGCGGCGGCACTTCCCCGTTGCCGCCTTCCCCTTGTTGGTCCGCAACGGCCGCGAGGTTCTCGGGACCGATGCCGAAGACGAACGCCGCGAACAGCAACGCGCCGCTGATGCCCGTCAGGACCGGAAACAGCATCAGCGTCTTGTCGCGGACGACGACGCCGAGGCTGGTGGTGCCCAGGCGCCAGCCAAACGCCAGACGGTTGAAGAAACCCATGATCAGTCCCCTTCTTGTATTGCCCCGATTATCAGGACTTTCTGACCTCGAAAAAACCTTGACAGCCAATCGCCCACAGCGCCATCTTCCTGACCCCGATCGCGAGGATAAACGCCATGTCCGGGACCGTCCGCCACATCACCGGGGCGTTGCTGCTCGCCGCTCCCTTCGCGACCTTTGCGCACTCCGAAGTCGCCAAGCTTGCCCCCGGGGACGTGCGCCCCGCCGGCCGCATCGATTTTGCGACCACTTGCAAGCAGGCCGTGCAACCCGAGTTCAACCGGGCGGTGGCGCTGCTGCATTCGTTCTTTTACGAAGAAGCGCGCAACATCTTCACACAGGTCGCGTTGCAGGATCCGTCTTGCGCGATGGCGCAATGGGGCATCGCGCAGAGCTGGTGGCACCCGATCTGGGCGCCGCCGAATGCCGAGGAGATGGCCGCTGGACGCGCCGCGGCCGACAAGGCCATGGATATGAAGGCGTCTGCGCGCGAGCGCGGCTTCATCGAAGCGATCGACGCGTACTACAACACCCCCGAGCCGAAGGCCGCCGGCCCCGTCGGCCAGTCCTGCCACGGCCCCATCGGTCCGCGCGAACGCGTGATCGCGTATGAGCAGGCGACGAAGAAGGTCCTCGAGCGCTTCCCCAAGGATGTAGAAGCCCAGGTGTTCCATGCATTTGCGGTAGTGTCGGTGGGCTATGCCACGCCGCTCGACAAGACACTGGCGAACCAGAAGGCCGCCGGGGCGATGCTGGAGCAGGTCTGGAAAACGCATCGCCAGCATCCGGGCGTGGCCCACTACCTGATCCACGCTTATGACTATCCGGCGCTCGCCACGCGCGCGCTCGAGCCAGCGCGGGCGTATGCAGAAATCGCGCCCTGGGTGCCGCACGCGCTGCACATGCCTTCGCACATCTTCACGCGGCTCGGCATGTGGGATGAGGCGATTGCCGGCAACCAGGCCTCGGCCGAGGCGTCGCGCAAGTACGCCTTGCAGCGCAAGCGCAACGCCGCAGAGGTCGAGGAACTGCACGCGCTCGACTACCAGATGTACTCGTATTTGCAGCAAGGGCGCGATGCGGAGTCGCGCGCGGTGCTCGACGCCGCCGTGGCAGTGCCGGCGACCTACCCGGAGCACGAGTTCATCGGCGCCTATGCGCTAGCGGCGATGCCGGCGCGATATGCGTTGGAGCGCAACGCGTGGCCCGAGGCCGCCGCGCTGGCGATCCCGGCGCGCCCGCACTGGGCGAAATTTCCGTTCACCGAAGCGCTGTTCGAGTACGCCCATGCCCTGGGGCGCGCCCACACCGGCGACATCGCCGGCGCGCGCAAGGCCGTCGAACGAATGAGCGTTTTGCGTGACGCGAGCACCGACCCCAAATTCGAATATTTCCGCAAGCACGTCGATTTGCAGACGCAGGCGGCCTCCGCATGGCTCGCCCAAGCCGAAGGCCGCGGCGGCGAGGCGATCGAGATGCTGCGTGCCGCCGCCGACGCCGAGGATGCGCTGGGCAAACATCCCGTCACGCCGGGCGCGCTGGTGCCGGCGCGCGAGCAGCTCGGCGAAGTGTTGCTGGCGCAGAAACGCTACAAGGAAGCGCAGCAAGCCTACGAGGCCTCGCTGGCGATCTATCCCGCGCGCTTCAACGCGTTATATGGCGCGGCGACCGCCGCGGAGCTGGCCGGCGAGCGAAAGGTCGCGCGCAAGCACTACGAGGCCTTGCTGCGCCAATCCGCCAAGGCCAACCCGCAACGGCCCGAGCTCGCGAAGGCGAAGGCCTTTGTCGCGGCTGCGGATGCCGGCGGGGCTGTGGTGTCGGCGCGGCGAGAAGTCGACTAGGCCCTCGACGCAGCGCGCGCTGCCGCGCCGAGCAGCGCGCGCGAATAGGCCTTGTGGAAGTCCATCAGCGCGCTGAAGTGCGGACGCTTCATGGCCTGCCGCACCACGGCGGAGCCGAAATAGAGGCGCGTGCCGGCCGTCACCGGTTCGGTCATCAGCCACGAGCGCGTGGTGCCGTACATGTCGCGGAGCAGCAGCTGGTCGGGCGCGCGCTCCTCCACGTCCCACGCCGCGAAGCCGTGCCGCGAGCCTTGCGCGAGCGCCCTGGCCTCGGCGTCGGTGGACGGGCGCGATAGCGCCCATTTCAGGATCACGCGCTCCAGCTTGAACAGCCAGGTCGTGTAGAAAGCCTCGACGAATTGCGCGTACGTGATCGCAAGCGGAATGTCGGTGGCGAAGCAATCGGTGTAGTCCCCGCTTCGGGCGTAGGACTGCAGCAGCGCAGCCGGGGGCAGGGGACAGGGCGTAATCATTTCTGCCGTCGATTATCAGTGCTTTTGAACGGTCAGGACGTAAAATGACCCCGGGAACGGGGGGCGAAATGGCGAGTGATGAGCTGCTGTTGTTTACCGTCTCTTTACTTACGATCGTCATGGGGCTCGTCGCCAGTCGTTCGGACCTCGGCGAAGAAGTATTCGGGGGATCGTGGAAAATCGTCCTGCGCCGGTGGCTGGTGAATAACAGCTCTTCCGAGGCTCATATGCTGTACTTGGCATTTGCCGGCCTCGGTCTCTTTCTGATTCCGAATCTCCTGGGCGACCTCTCCGGACTGGGTGGCAATCGCGGCGGTTTGGTGTTGTCGACGATGTCAGCGCTCGCGTTCCTGCAGTGGCTTGCGCACGTCAACCGGGTTACCCCCGGCAAGCGCTCACTAGCTCCCGTGATTCGGGTTGGGCAGATGGCGGTCGCGTCCCAAGCCGTGACCGTTGTTTTTCCTGCCGCGAGCCTGCTCGGGACCGCGCTGCTGATGACCGGACTCTTGCTTGCCATCGGGGTGGCCTGCGCCTTGATCCGACGCGGATCACCCGAGGCGCGGCGCCTGAAAGGCATGATGCTGGCGCTTCCGCTTTTCGCGGTCGCGTTTGCGCTCGGCCCGCGGCCCACAAGCGCCGTACTTGTCGCGCTCGGCACCGCCTTTTTCCTGATATCCGCCGGCCACCAGTTCGTCAACGATGGGCGGCGGCTCGAATTCATGGGCCGCTTCCTGTCGGCGCAAGTCCGCAACCAGGTACGCGAGCGGGGAATGTCCCAAGCCTTGCATCAGGCCCAGTACGAAATCAGCGTCGTGTCTTGCGATCTCCGCGGGTTCACCGCTTTTTCACAAGCTCACGCCTCGGGCGAGGTCGTCGAGGTCCTCAAGCGGTATTACGACGCTGTGAGTACCGCCGTTGCCGGCTTCGAGGCGACCATCAAGGATTTTGCCGGCGATGGCATTTTGATCCTGGTCGGCGCGCCATTACCCATGCCGGACCATGCTGCGCGCTCGCTGGAATTGGCTCGGCAAGTTCGCGAGCAGGCCCGAGCCGCCATTGCCCCGTGGAGCGGAGCGCCGGACCACTTGGGACTTGGAATCGGTGTTGCGACGGGCGTCGTAACCGTCGGCGTCATCGAGTCCGTGTCGCGCATCGAGTACGCGGCCGTCGGGCCTGCGGTCAACCTTGCCGCGCGACTTTGCGCGGCAGCGAGCGACGGCGAGGTTCGTGTCGATCAACGCACTGCGAAACTCGCAGGTATCGGCGGGCTTTTGGTTCAGCCCGACTTGTCGTTGAAGGGGTATGCGGAGCGCGTTCCCAATTTCGTGCTGGCGTAGCGCCTCATCCCTCAGGGCTTGATCAACCCGCCGCCCAGTCCCCCAGGCATCGCGCCCGCCCCCGGCACCACGATGGACGACTGCTGCTCGCGCTGAATGCGGCGCAGCTCCTCCAGCGTTTCCGCCAGCGCCTGCTGGGCGGTGGCCGGAAATTTGGCGAGCGCATCGTCCAGCGAGCTCGCCTCGATGTGGAACTGCAGCGGCAGCGCGCCGCGTGGCGTCATCAGGCTGGCGTGGCCTTCGTAGAGCATCGGCCGCCCTGGATCGTCCTTGCCGTCGCGCGTGATCGGCACCATGCGGCGGATCGAGCCCGCGCGCAGGTCAGTGAAGGTTTCCTCGCGGTACAGGCCGTTGGGGTCGAGGCGGATGTCGGGAAGGCCGGGGTCTTGGTTCATTGGCGAATTTTAACCTTGTGTCCTCCCTAGCGCAGCGAGGGATCGCGTTCCCGCGCCGCCGTCATGCGCAAATGCTACTGTCCCCCCGCGCAAACAGCGCACAACCCAGGAGCGAACAATGAGCAAAGGCATGGAACGCAAGAAGGAAACCAAGAAGAAGCCCTCACGCACGCCGCAAGAGAAGCGCGCCGAAAAGCGGGAAAAGCAGGGCCGCTAGGGCAGGCAGCATCAATGAACAAGAACACGATCTGCCTGTGGTTCAACCGTGACGCGGAGCAGGCCGCAAGCTTTTATGCCCAAACCTTTCCTCACAGCTCGGTCGGCGCGATACACCGTGCGCCGTCCGACTTTCCGGGCGGCAAGGCAGGCCAGGTCCTGACGGTCGAGTTCACGGTATGCGGCGTGCCGTGCATGGGTATCAATGGCGGGGATGCGTTCAAGCAAAGTGAGGCGTTCTCCTTTCAGATCGCCACCGACGACCAGGCGGAGACCGATCGCTACTGGAACGCGATCGTCGGCAATGGCGGCGTCGCGAGCATGTGCGGCTGGTGCAAGGACAAATGGGGACTGTCATGGCAGATCACCCCGCGCGTGCTGACCGAGGCGATGGCCCAAGGTGGCAAGGTGGCGAAGCGCGCGTTCGAGGCGATGATGCAGATGCAGAAAATCGACGTCGCCAAGATCGAGGCGGCGATTCGAGGCTAGTGGACCTGTTCGCAGTCGCGCCTCCCGGCGTCGAAACCCTCCTTCAGCGCGAGCTCGCCGCACTCGGCCTTGAGGGACGCGCCGTGCCCGGCGGCGTGGAGCTGCGCGGCGACGCCGCCACGATCGGTCGCGTGAACCTCGAGTCGCGACTGGCATCACGCCTGCTGCTGCGCCTGGCCCGCTTCGAGACGGAACACCTCAACGAGCTCGAGAAATTCACCGCGAAGCTCGACGTGGCACCGTTCATTCGCGCCGACGAGCCATTATCGGTGCGCGCTTCTTGCCGCAAGTCGCGCATCTACCATTCGGGGGCGGCCGAGGAGCGCGTCCAGCGCGCACTCGCAAAAAAGCTCGGCGCCGCCCCTGCGCCGGCGCAATCGAACCTCGACGAGGACGACGCGCCGCCGCAGACCGTGCTCGTGCGTTTCGACCACGACGTCTGCACGCTGAGTCTCGACACCTCCGGCGCGCACCTGCACAAGCGCGGCTACCGCCTCGAGAGCGGCAAGGCGCCGATACGCGAGACCCTCGCCGCCGCGCTGCTCGCGGAGGCCGGCTATCAAGGCGACGTCGCCTTCGTCGATCCCCTGTGCGGGTCCGGCACCTTCGCCATCGAGGCCGCCTCGATCGCGACTCGCTCGGCCCCGGGCCGCCTGCGCAACTTCGCCTTCGAGCGCTGGCCTTCTTACGACGCCCGAGCGATGCGTCGGCTGCGGGATGAGGCCGATGCGCGCCGCCGCCCCGCTCCGGCACCGATCGTCGCCAGCGATCGCGACGAGGGCGCCGTCAGCATCGCCCAGCGAAATGCCGAGCGTGCCGAGGTCGCGATCGAGGTGCGGCACCAATCGCTATCGGACTCACGGCCGCCGGCCAGCGATGGCCTGCTGTTGACCAATCCGCCTTACGGCGCGCGCGTCGGCGATCCTGGTCGGCTGCGCGACCTTTACGCGACCCTTGGCAAGCTCGCAAATCGCCCATTTGCCGGATGGACCGTCGGCTTCGTCACCACCGATGAGCGGCTGGCGCTTGCGAGCGGCATCGCCTTCACGCGCATGGGCCCACCCGTGCCGCATGGCGGCCTCCGCGTAAAGCTCTACCTGCGCGAACCCGCCGTGCCCTAACTGTCATCCCGAGCGCGCCCCTGTCATCCCGAGCGCAGCGAGGGATCGCGTGCCCATTGCCACTGCTCACCATCGATCTCCCAACCCCGGAACCGCCATCCCCCTAAACTTCCCCCACGCACTCCGCCCAGGATCCTCGTGAACGAAACCTTCGCCGCGCGCATCGCGCAGATGAACGCCATGTACAAGCTGCCAGCCCACGACCGCCCAACAATCCCGGCCGACGTGACCGACCGCCTGCGCAAGTTCAAGGCCACGCTGATGGACGAAGTGCATGAGATCGACGAGATCGTCGCGCAGGCGGAGCAGGGCGCGGACAAGCTCGACCTCGCCGTGGCGATCGCAGATCTGCTCGGCGACGTGATCGTCTAATGCCGGTCGGAGGCGCTGAAGTACGGCATTCCGTTGGAGGCAGTGCTGCAGATCATCATGGACAGCAACGCGAGCAAGCTCGGCGCGGATGGCAAGCCGATCTACGACGCGAACGGTAAGTTCTTGAAGGGACCAAATTACTGGAAGCCGGAGGGGAAGATTCGCGAGATGCTCGTTTGAAAGCTTCGTCGATAGTTTGAATAACGGAAATTGCATTGGCGATGCCCTAGGCGGATAACAACGCCCCAGTCTGACGTAGCATTCATGGCTGAAAAGCGCCCCGACGGCGCCCGGGATACCACCAAATGATCCACGTCCTTTTCCGCGCAGCGCCCGCGGCGCTCGCACTCATGCTTTTCGGCTGTGGCCAGTCGACTCCGCCCATCGGCGGGGCTCGCGCCATCCAGCCCAGCTCTCGCTGCACGTCCATGGCGGGACCTGACACGGTCGCGAGCGCGCAGGTGGGGAACAATTGCGTCGGCTGTTCGACATCGAATCCAGCGCTTGCCGCAGACGCGGACGAGGAGACGTTCGCGACGATGAAGCTGACAGCGGCGGCGGGCGGGGGTGTCTCGCTGCGCGTCGCCCAGCCCGGGGTCGTGCAAGGGGCGGGGACCAAGGTCGGTGCGATCGCGCAACTTGGCCGGAACGCGCAGGCCGCGATGAACCCGCACGCTTTTTTGCGGACCTATCTTGGCGATGCACGCCAGGAGGAACTGCCGCTCACTCCGACGTCGGGATTCAATACGACGGCAGGCTCGACCGGCGTCGTGCTGTTCGAGGCGGAAACCTCCAAGCCCTACGACACGGTCGAGTTTGCGGTCGAGAGCGGCGGCATGGTGGGAGACCTGGACATCAGCGTCTACGAAACCTGCAGCAAGGTGGGAGCCGATGCGTCGACTCCGCAGGCTGATGGCTCTGGCCACAAGCGCGCGCCCGCTGCGGTCGTCGCTGACCTCAGCACCGGAAACAACCCCTATCACAACGCCTTCCGGCGCCCGGACTGGAAGTCGCACCCCTCTAAATTCATTCCCGGATTTCCAACCGACGCGCCGGCGCTCGAGCTCACCTTTGGCGCGGATTTCGAGGCGAATCGTGCCGCGGACGAAGCGAAGTGGCGCTCGATGCAAACCGGGGTCACCTATTGGATCCCCGGCACCAACCTGCTGTACCTCCGTACGCGGACCGTGGAAGAGGCGTTCCCAGGCGCGGATGACCGGCTGCCTTACGAGACCAACAACCACGGCGTGTTGACCGCCGGGACCATCGCCGACGCCTGCAAGGACTGCTACCTGCTGATCGTGTCGGATCCGCAAGGCGGCTTCACCTATTCGCTCGACTTCATTGCGCAGCACGCGCCGTGGGTCGACGTCGCGGCGAGCACGCAGCAGGCGACCACCATCACGCCGCTCGGCGCGGTCGAGGCCGCCAGCGGGCTGCTGCTCAGCCCGCTGATGGGGCCCACAAGTCCATACGCGTCTGCGGCCAAGCGCTGGGCCGAGGCGGGCAAGCTCTACTTCATCGCCTCAGGCAACACGCCGTTGTCGGCGACGGGCTACCCGGTGCCGCTCCCCACGAGCGATCGCACGCTGCCGCCGTGGTTCACGGTGGTTGGCGGCGCGTACGCCGAGTGCCGCGGCAGCGAGCGGAACGCCGGCCGACCGACGGAGTTCGCGTCCGAATACGTCGTGACCGTGGGCGCGGTGAACTCGATGGACGAGTACGAGACCGTGTCCGGCACGTCGTTCTCGACGCCGCTGGTGGCAACGCGATTCGCACAGGCGCTCAAGCGCGTCCGCATCGCCTTGGGCGACACGCGTGAGCCAGGGGTGTACTGGTCCGGCACGCCGCTAAACACCACCTATCTCGCCGACGGCAAGCTCACGCGTGATGAGCTTTATGACGCGTTCGCCAAGGCCGCCGACCTGTTCCTCGCGGACGAATACACCGGCCCCTGCGGCAGCAACGGGGTGGCGGCGTCGCCGCAGCCGTGGCTCGAGATGGGCTGGGGCTATGTCGGTCCCGAGCAGGCGGCGCTCGCTGCCGATCTGATTTTGGGCCTGCGTGAGGCGTCCGCCAAGTCGGCAGAGCACGTGAATTACATGGACACTTATCTCGGGGCGCGGGAAGCGACGGGTGCAGTTACTCCCTAGTTTTTGGCGACTGCAACGCTAAAGCGTCATCACGCCGAACGCACTTCCCGCGCGCTAGCCCACGCCTGCGCCGTCCTCTCAGTCGACGCAGAGCTCCTGCACCAGCACCTCCCCGGTGCTCGTGTTGGAGATCGTGGCCTGGATGCCGTCGAAAGGCAGCGTCGTGACGAAGCCCACGAAGCTGTCCTGGCCGTCGCGGAAGTTGCAGATTTGCGCGATCCCGCTGCAGTTGTCGCTGCCGTTCTGTCGGCTCACCGGCGCCGCCGATTCCTGCTGCGTGCCGCCACGCAGCGTCGCCATCGAGATCGAAATGCCGGCCGGGCTCGGCAGGTAGAACGACACGCCGGCAACGGTGCCGCCTTCCTGCAGATCGCCGGACAACCCGCGAAAGCTGCCGCCGCCGCTGGGGGCGATCGTCGCGACGGTCGCGAAGCTGCCGTCGAACGCGTGCGCAGGGTTCTCGACGTTGAGACAGCCCGAGCAGCCCGCGCTTCCCGACGGCAAGGTGTGGCAGAACTCGTTGGCCACCGCGCCCGCGGGAGTGGACGCATCGCCGCCGCCTCCACCGCAGCCGCCAAGTAGCAGCGTCAACAAGGCAGCGCCTGGCATGGACATCTTCTTCATCGGGTGCTCCCCAGAGGAATTATTCGGCGGAGCATACCGGGCAACGGAAGGTCGACGCTCAATTCTGCCCACACCAGAGGTCAGGCTGTCAGCCGCCCGCGCCGCCATCGAGCGGCTGCGCCAGGATCCACAGCCCGATGGTGGTAAACGCCATCATCAGCAACAGCATCGGCAACTGGCTCAGCGTGGCCTGGCGCCGGGTCGGGAAGACGCGCAGCGCCTCGATGTGGGCCAGGTAGACGCTGACGATGTGGCCGAACAGGATCAGCCAGACCTGCGTGTGCCACACCACGCTCGGGTTCGGGATCATCGGCGTCGCCAGCCAGCCCGCCGTACCGAACAGGTTCCAGCCGAAGCCGAACGGGTCGGACACCAGCCGCACGATCTGCAGGCCCTGCGTCAGGATCAGCGTCCAGTAGTGCGTGATGTTGTAAACCAGCGCGATGGGCAACAGCGCAAAGGCGAAACGCAGCGCGAGCTCGCGCAGGGGCAGCGGGCTGCGCGTCACCGCCTTCGCCAAAGCGATGCAGGCGAGATACATCGCCAGGTACAGGAATGGCGACAGCACCAGCGCCAAGGTCTGAGTGCCGAGATGGATCTTGCGCAGCGTCGAGTAGGTCTGGCCCGGGTCCGCGGCGAGCCAGGGCTTGAGCACCTGATACAGGTCCGTCCAGAAAATCTGTTTCCACGGCACCGTCTCGCGCACGCCGTCGAACGCCGTCGACGACAGCATGAACAGCACGAACAGCAGCAGGCTGACGTGGTCCGCGTGCTCCTGCAGCACGCCGACGAAGGGCGCGCGCAGCCGTAGCACGCCGCGCTGCCCCGGCGCGGCAGGCGGCACGTATTCCAGCGGCGCCATCTTCGCGAGGAGGCGGAAAAACACCGCGAAGAACTCGCAATAGCGGAACCACGCCGCCTTGCCGACCAGCCAGATGCCCGCAAAATTCATCGCCGAATAGGCGAGCAGCAGCGCCGCGAGCGAGGGCGGGGTAGTGCCGGCGAACAACTCGATCCAGATGAACGCCATGTAGAACGCGAGCGCCGGGTAGTACCCGAGTCGCTGCGGATACGCGATCCGTCCGCGCGCCCAGTGCGCTGCGAAACTCTCAAGGCCCTCCGCCAGCACTTTCCAGGGATTGATCAGCGCGTAGGCGTCGCCGACGAAGGCCGTCAGGTACGCAAGACCCAGGACGAACACGATCCAGAAGAACGTCATGTTGAAGTTGGCGTAGGCGTTCTTCGTGCCGAAGAATCCCGTCGCCATGCACAGCAGCAGCGCGCCGACGCTGAGCAGCTTCAACGCCGGCAGCAAGGCCCCGCGCAAGGCGAGCGCGCCGCCGGCGCCGCCGATCTCGCGCCGGCGCAGATTGAGTCCGACGCTCCGCGCGCCGACGAACCACGCGACCACCAGGAACGACCCCGCCAGCGCCGCTGCCGCGCCGTACAGGTACATCCAGACCGGCACGGGCAGGTTGTAGAGCTGGCCGAACGAATGCGCCAGGGCCGGGCCCGGCACCGTCAGCAGCAACACGACCGAAATGACGACCGGCAACGCGTGTGTTTTCATGACCTTCCGATAGATGTGTTTCTACCCCTGACGCGCCCAGCCTGCACTCCTATCATGATCCCCATGAATGAATCCTCTGCGACGAAGTCCCAAGCGTTCGTCATCATCGCGGCCCTGCTGATGCTGGGTGGCTGCGGCGGCGACGCGCCGGAGACCCCGGCAACGCCGTCGGGTCCCGTCGTGCCGGTCACATCGGCCAAGGCCGTGTGCGGCCCCGGCTCCAACCCCGAGAGCGGCATGCAGGGGCGGGTGCTCAAGGAGGAAATCGACAGCGGGCGCGCGGCCGAAGGCTACACCTGCAACACGCAACTCCTCGGGCGCGCGGGCGAGGACAACTTCCAGGGTGGCGCCGGCGGCTTCAAGGTGCACCGCTATGTCGACGCGGCC